>JALZEI010000064.1 GCA_030862115.1 Actinomycetota bacterium | reverse complement strand
AGCGGGCCTGCGGACTTGCTCCCGAGCTGGTAACTCGTATCGCCAGAGGTCATCACCCGGTCCGCTCGGAGGACATCACGATCGTCCCGCGCGAACCGAACTTCGTCGGAACCTTCGATCTGACCTCCCACTCGGGGCCGTGGGACTACCTTCAAGAGGTTCCGCTCGTGCTTTACGGACCCGGAGTCATTCCCGCGCGGGGTGACGTAAACGACCCCGTCGACCACACCTCCATCTTCCCCACCGTCGGCACGCTGGCCGACGTCTCACTTCCCGAGACCTCTGCGACGTCGTTGCTCCGTCCCGAGGAAAGGGGCACGACGCCGCGCGTCATCGTCGTAATCGTGTGGGACGGTGCCGGGCGCGCGACGCTCGAGCGGTGGCCGGATGCCTGGCCCACGCTGCGACGCCTCGGTGCCGAGGGGATGAACTTCCCGGCGGCGACGGTGGGATCGTCGCCGAGCGTTACCTCTGCCGTGCACTCGACGATGGCGACCGGGCGCTTCCCCGGCCGGCACGGGATCACCGGCAATGAGCTCAGGCGTCCGTCGGGAGAGCTCGAACCGACCTTTGCCGGGCTGCAGACCCAACGGCTCGAAGTCCCCACCTTCGCCGACGTGGTCGACGAGAGACTGGACAACCTTCCCAAGGTCGGCCTGCTGGGATGGACGCGCTGGCACCTCGGGCTTTTGGGTCACGGCGCCTCCCGGCCCGGAGGCGATCGCGACGAGCTCGCGCTGATCCACCAGGAGGGCAGCGGGGCCAGCGTCCATGGGAACGAAGACGTGTACGAGCTCCCGTCCGGGCTGGAGGACGCCGCGTCGATCGAGCAACTCATCCGCGCCGTCGATAGGGCCGACGGCGAGGTCGATGGTCTGTGGTTGGGCCACGACATAACCCTTTCGCCCGACAATCAGAGCTGGACTACGTACTCGAATCCCGCCTGGGCGCGCTACCAAGCTCGCCTTGCCGTAGCCATGATGGAGCGCGGGGGCTACGGAACCGATGCGGTCCCCGACCTCTTCTTGACGAATTTCAAGATGACGGATCTCGCCGGCCACAGGTGGGGGATCGATGCACCCGAGATGCGCGCCGTCGTCACGGCTCAAGACGAGGCCCTCGCAGAGATCGTCGCGTTCTTAGACAACCGAATAGGTGATTACGCGCTGTTCGTGACCTCCGATCACGGAGCCTCCCGGCTTGCCGAGCAAAGTGGAGCGTGGCCTATTGCGCAGTCGCAGCTGATCGACGACGTGAACGCTCACTTTGACGTCGCGAGCAGCGAGAGCCTCATCGAATCCTCGGCGGCCTTCGGGTTCTATCTCGATAGAGAGGTAGCTGAGTCTCTCGACGTCACCGCAGAAGACGTCTCTTTGTTTCTCAACGGCTACACGATCCGCGAGAACTGGGCGGCGCGATCACTCCCGCGGGGTTACACCGACAGGGGCAACGAGACGGTGTTGGAGGCCGCCTGGCCCTCCGATCTAATCGGCGATGTCTCCCGCTGTAGCAAAAGCTAAGCGGCCCGAATTCGCTAGCTACGCGCCGACCAAGGCCGAGATGAACCGGTGATCGGATATGAAGTTCTTGGTGAAGATGCGGGCTTTGTACGCCTGGTCGTGCCACCCTCCGACGGCATTAGGCTTGGCAAAGACATAATTGATGCGCTTTCCGCCCTTGTCACCCCCCAGTCTCGTTGCCGCCTTCCACAGATCCCATTTGCCGCGGCTGTGTGACTCGTAAACGGCGTCCTCGTAGTTGGCTTTCCTAACGAAGGTCTTCCACAGTCCGAACTCGTCGCATTCCAGCGTTTCGCGCCACGCGTTGCAGCGTCTCTGGTTGAACTCCCCGCCCAGAACTTTCGTGGGTACCTCACCGTATTTCTTCCGCATGAACGACACCAGGTTCTCGGCCCAGATGCGTTTGCGCCGATGGGCGATCGCAGCGGACTTGAACTTGCGTATCGACAATAGGTGAATGCTTGCGGCCGCCACGCGGTGACCGCTCTGTTTCTCTCGCAGCAGAACGTGGGCCTGGTCTTGAGAGATGGGTGCCGTGCCCCGGGTCTGCTCGCCCCTGGGTTGTCGCATCGTGATGAAGCCGCCCTTGTTGACGCGTTCCATAGTCCGGGCGTTGATCACGATCGAGGTGTTTCGCTTCGCCGCGCGTCGGGAGGAGGCGCCGATGTAGAGAGTCTTTGGCGCTATGGCGGTTTTGAAGCGATCGCCAAATCTCTTCGTCAGAAAACGGGCCGTGTCATTTGTGCTGACTCCGACCGCCTCTGAAAAAAGCAGCACGTCGGGCACCATCCAAAGTTCTCCGGCCAACCGAAGCGCGAAGTTCTTGAGCTCTCCTTTCAGCCGGAGGTCGCTCCGGGGTTTTTTGGTGATGTGATCGGGGTTCGCCGCGTCCATCTCTTTGAGGTTCATCACGACTACGTGGATTCGGTCGGGGGGCGATGTCGATCTGGGAATGCGTCCCTCGCAGGAAAACTTCCTATCCGTGTCCGCATCGACGCGACAGGCGTCCTCTCCCTCCCCACCCCTGAGCTCGTCGAGCCACGGGCCCCCCGTCATCCGATCGGCCCCCGGCCCTCCGACCAGCAGATCCTTGAGCTGATCACCGCTCAGGGTGTCGTCGCCCGAGGCGCCGAAGAACCGGTCGGAACCATCGGCTCCCCATAACTTGTCGGCCCCGCGGCCGCCGCTTATGTGCGTCCCGTGTCGGCCGGCGAACAGCACGTCGCCGTGGATCGACCCCACGACTCTCTCGACATCGCCGATTCGGTCGTGCCCCTCGCCGTCGGCAACCCCGTTGGCCAAATCGACCGTGACCGGGGCCAGGGAGTCGGCGTAACTCAAGGTGTCCTTACCGCCAAAGAACTTAAAGACGTCGTCCCCCAACCCTCCGCTGAGCCGGTCGTCGCCCGCGGCACCGATCAAGAGATCATTGTGCGGCCCTCCGTGCAGGATGTCGTTGCCGCCGGTCCCCCCGATGTAGACCGGCTGGGTCACGGGCGAGCCCGTGGTTGGGTCACCCATCGCACTGAGGCGGTCGTCGCCCCGCTCGCCGATCAAGTTCAGCTTCTCGGCGCCCGTGAAGGTAATATCGTTACCGTCGTCGTCGTCGTTGATGTTCATCCCCAAGAGGCCGGCCGTGACGGCGTCGTCGTTGTCGCCACCATTGAAGGCCAACGTGTCGGATCCATCGGCGAGCTGCACTTCGATTTCGAGTTCGGATCCGCCAAGATCCTCCTCGGTGTAACCGGGGGCAAACCCTCCGTAGCTTTCGTCGATCTTCACCATGTCATCCTCGGACGTCCCGATCACCAGCACCGACTCGGTGTTCGTTACCTCGGCCCTCCCCTGCCCCTCGGTGCCATCACACGGCTCGCCGTTGAAGTGAAGAACTCCACCCGCGGTGGTCGTAAGAACAAGGGCCCCGGCGTCCATGGAGAAGGTCACGCGTCGGGTGACGAGGTCCCAACTACAAGAAGCTGCGGTAGCGGTTACGGGACCAAGGGTGCCCACCAGGGACGCAATGGAGATCAGAGATAGACTTCGCAGCGACGACACCTTCTATATCCCTCCCCAGAGATTCTGTGACAAGAGACTAGCAACACCACGACGTGAAACGTAGGGGAATTCGCGTCGACGCGTTACACCTGCGTGTGCCGATCTCGAAGAGGAAGCCGTGAACCCCAAGGCCTTAACGCAGGAAAAGAAAACCAAAGCGGTGGGACATACCGCCGTCACGAACGGATGGGTAGTGGCGGGCGCAGTCGCTTTGGTGGGCGTCGCTCTCGTCCTTCGCCTGCTGGGGGCGGGCGTACCGGCTCTCTGGTTCCTCGTCGCCGGGGCCCTCGCCGCGCCGTGGGGCCTTCGGGCTCCCCTGGCGGCAACGTCGCCTCTTTTCACCGGCGCGCTTGGGTGGCTCGTGGACATGCTTCCGCTCGTGACACTCGCCGGCTGGACGGGATTCACGGCAAGCTGGCTGTGGACCCTGTGGAAGGAAAAACGAACGCCTCGTCTTGACGCGGGAGCATGGATCGCGATCGCTCTTTTGGGCTGGACCATAGTCGGAGTAACGGCGGTGCAATCCGCCAACCTCAAGCACTTTGCTCTCCTCGTCGGCATCCAGCTGCTGATCAGTCTCACGGTGGTTGCCGTTTCCGATATCTGCCGTGAGATCCACTACGCGCGCAGCATGAGCGCGGCCCTGCTCTTCTTTGTGACGCTCCTCTCCATCGTCGTCTTGTTCGAGTGGCTCGGTGCACCCGTCCAAGAGCTTCAGGAATCGGAGACGCGCGAGAGGGTAGAGGCGGCATACGGGCTCGATTCCTTTCCAAGCGACAGAGGAATGATCAAATACGCCCGCGTCAAGAACGCCGGTGCCGGCCGGCTGCAACGCCAGCTTGCGGCTATGCAACAACGGACCCCGGGCCTTCCATCATCTGATGTATTCGCGGCGGGGCTCGACTCCTACGGAGAGAACAAGCTGCTCGTCCGTTTCGCCGGCTCTGCTCGCCCCTACGAACGAGACCTACAAGACCTCGATATCGATCTCAGGTTCGACAGCATTGGCATCGCCCCGGCCGACACGGTTCCCCGCCTTCGATCTCTCCCGCGCAACGCTTTGACGTACCCGGGAATGTGCGCCGCTCTTTTTCCTCTGTCTTTCATGTTCGTTGCGGCCGGCAGGCGACGCACAAAGGTGTTTGGCGTGGTCTGTGCAGCCGCATGCTTGTTCGGAGCGGGATTTGCGCTGGCGCGAGGCGCGTGGATTGTGATTGTGCTGGCCGGCGCCTATTTGATCGTCGACGGCCGTCTCCCGATCAAGTTCAAGATCTCGTACTTTGCTGCCGTCGCGGCGGGGGCGATCGTCGTTGCTGCGGTTTTCTGGTTCGCCTACGGCTCCGATCCGCTCACGGCCAGAGCCGGGGGCGATGCAAGCATCGTTACTCGCCAGGACCTGTACAAGGACACGGTATCGAGCTCACAAGGACGCTACGCCTTGACGGGTCATGGGACGACTAAGCCGCGCGAGACCGAGGATGACAAAGTGACGGGTCGTTACATCCCTCTCGCCGGGACGCATTCCACCTACCTCAATTATCTTTACCGAACCGGCATCCCCGGCGCCGCGCTGCTCGCCGGTCTTTACGCGTTGGGTTTTTTCCGAGCAAGGCAGCGCGCCGTTGGTTCACGGGGGGCGGACGGGACCTTCTTCTCCCTCGTGACCGCGTCGGCACTCGCGTTCGCCGCCCATGGCGTCATCCTCAATCTCTACGTCGAGCCTTACTACACGCTGACGATCTCTCTACTGTTGGGTATGGCGCTCGCCGCGCGTGCCACAGGCACTGAGGAGGATCGAACGGTTTAGGCTCGAAGCGAAGACTCTTCAAGGAGGCGCGCTAGATGCCCAGGGCGGTCGTAACCGGGGGAGCCGGTTTTCTCGGCTCCCATCTGTGCACGAGACTGCTGGACGAGGGTTGGGACGTGCTGTGTCTCGACTCCTTTCTCACGGGCGCGCGCGACAACATCGCTCATCTCGGATCGAACGAGAGCTTCAAGTTCCAACGGTTCGACGTCACGAACGAGATTTTCGTGGAAGGGCCGGTCGACTGGGTCCTCCACTTCGCGTCCCCCGCTTCTCCGCTCGACTACCTCGAGCATCCGATACACACGCTAAAGGTGGGCGCGCTGGGGACCCTGAAAGCACTCGGTCTGGCAAAGGCCAAGGGGGCCGGTTTCTTTCTTGCCTCCACCTCGGAGGTCTACGGCGACCCGAAGCAACACCCCCAGCGCGAGGAGTACTGGGGAAACGTCAACCCCATCGGCCCCCGCGGCGTCTACGACGAGGCCAAACGCTTTGCCGAGGCGATGGCTATGGCCTATCACCGCGAACACGACGTGAACGTTCGGATTCTCCGCATCTTCAACACCTACGGCCCGCGCATGAGAAAAAGAGACGGGCGGGCGGTTCCGACTTTCATCGACCAGTCCCTTCGCGGCGAGCCGATCACCGTTCACGGCGACGGATCGCAGACGCGTTCGCTTTGTTACGTGGACGACCTCATCGAGGGCATCTGGCGATTCATCAACGCGGATGTAACCGGGCCGCTCAACCTGGGTAACCCCGAAGAGGTAAAGGTCTTGGAGCTGGCGCAAACGATCAGCTCGCTGGCGGGGTCCGGGTCCCAGCTCGTCTTCGTCGAGCGGCCCATCGACGACCCGGAGGTTCGCTGTCCCGACATCACCATGGCGCGCACCGAGCTCGGGTGGGAGCCGTCGGTCGACCTCAGAGAGGGGCTCGCTCGCACCATCGACTGGGCGCGCTCCGCCTGGGCTTCCTGATCACCGGCCGATCTCACTTGAAACGCCTCGCGGCGATCCCCGTTTTCTTGGTGGTCGCAACCGCATGTTCTCTCTTCGGTGACAATCCCAGCTTCCAGCAGCGGCTCAGCTGCGATGTGCCGCGGGTCCTTCTGCAACGCCAGTGGCGCGGGTACGTACCCGGTCGCTCCGGCGAGATCCTTCTAATCGAGCGGCTCCCCAATCAATTCGGAACCCGACATTCGACACCTCATGCCTACACGCAGGACGTTCCACTGTTCCTGTACGGACCGGGGTTCATTCGCGGCGGAGTCACCGAAGATCGACCGGTGACGCTTGCCGACATCGCTCCGACGTACGCAGAGCTTCTGGACTTCGATGAGTTCCCGCTTAGGGACGGTCGGCCTCTGGTGGAGAGCTTGTTGCCGGCCGACGAACGCAACGGCCTGCCGAGGTTGATCGTGACCGTCGTGTGGGACGGCGCGGGTGACAACGTCCTCGATTACTGGCCGGAAGCGTGGCCTCACCTACGGGCTCTGATGCGGGAAGGGACCATGTACTCGCGGGCCACGGTGGGATCGTCTCCCTCCATAACGCCGGCCGTTCATGCCACCATCGGCACCGGCGCCTTCCCGTCCTCGCATGGGATAGCGGACATCATCATGCGGGTCGACGGCAGCATCAAGGACTCGTGGGCCAAGACGTCGCCGCGCAACCTCGAGCTGCCGACCTTCGCCGATATGTGGGACGCGGCGCAGGACAACAAAGCAAAGCTTGCGGTGCTGGCGCGCGGCGGATGGCAGGCCGGAATGATGGGCCACGGCGCCTACTTGGAAGGTGGCGACCTCGACATCGCCGTCCTGGACGACGTGCACGGAGTCGGTTTCCGAACGCGCGACAAGTTCTACTCGATGCCGATCTACCTGCATGACACGCGCGGTCTGGGCGAGGCGATCACCAAGATCGACAGAAAAGATGGCAGCGTCGACGAGACCTGGCTCGGCCACAAGATCCTCGACTACGTGCCCGAGGTGCGATCCACCAGCGCGTGGCCGCGCTATCAGACGGAAAGGATCGTGGGACTTCTGACCAAAGAGGGCTTCGGCACCGACGATGTCGCCGACCTGCTCTTTACCAACTACAAGAGCCTGGACCTGGCCCACCACGCGTGGAACATGGTGGAGCCGGAGGTGCAGGACAACCTCCGGGCCCAAGACGAGCAGCTCGCCGTCCTCGTTCGGTCTCTCGACCGTTTGGTGGGACGCGACAACTACGTCCTTGCTCTCACCGCGGACCACGGGATAACGCCCTCGGCTTCGGTGACCGGAGGCTGGTCGATAGATACCGACAAAATCGATCGGGACATAGACGAGGCCTTCGGTATAGACCCGGACGACGGATCTCTTGTCGAGAACAACCGCGGCTATCAGATCTTCTTAGACGAGGACACGATGGCGGCCCACGACGTGACCGCGACCTCCGTCGCAGGGTTTCTCGGCGACTACCGCATTCGCGACAACATCACCGGTGAGCCGCCGGCGAGCTTCGAGGGGGATGAGGACCAAAGGCTGTTCCTCTCGGCCCTCACACCGGACGGCCTTAAACGGTCACTCGCCTGCAGTAGGGATTAAGCGCCTGACAGAGCGCTCCCGCGGATGGCCCGCCGTGTGTGCGGAGTGACGTCCGATCGGATATCGACGGATGATATCCGAACGGATATCATTGAGGGCATGAGTGCCTGGGCCGGGAATCTCATCAAACTGGCCCGGCACGACGCGGGCCTGTCGCAACGCGAACTGGCTCGGCGGGCAGGGACGTCGCAGGCGACGCTGTCGGCCTACGAGGCGGGGAAGAAATCGCCCAGCTTCGAGACACTCGTGCGTATCATCCGGGCCGCGGGTCGGGATCTCCGCGTCCTGCTCGAGCCACTCGACGACCACGACGAATGGCTTGTGGCATACGAGGCCGGACTGCCGAAGAAGACGCTCGCGGCTCGCCGCAAGCACGAGCTCAAGGTGATCAACAAAGCCCGCAAAGAGCGGGGACTCCGACCTGTCGGAGCTAGGGAACTCATATGAGCGACGCCAATAGCGAGGCCATCGTAAAGGCCTTGGTGGACCACGGTGTCGACTTTGTCGTCATTGGCGCATCCGCTGCCATCCTGCAGGGGGTGCCCATCGCAGCGACGTTGGACCTCGACGTTACCGCGGGGACATCCACCCCGAACCTCAAGCGACTCGCAGCCGCTCTTAAGGAGATGGATGCACGACTTAGGGTGCCTTACCCCGAGGAATCGGTGGCGGTTGAGCTCGACGCCCGGATGTTGGCAGGCCTGTCCGTGGCCACGCTGATGACGCGACACGGGCCCTTCGATCTTCTGTTCGCCCCGGCAGGCTCCTCAAGTTACGCAGACCTCAAGAGTCGAGCGGTCGAGGTCGCCCCGTTCCGCTTACCTTTCCGGGTAGCGAGCATCGAAGACCTGATTTCGATGAAGCGTGCCGCAGGTAGGGAGAAGGACGCAGCGCACTTAACGATCCTGTTGGATCATCTCCGTTCTGAGTCGCACGGGAGTTGAGCGACGAAGTCGACTGGTCGCTCACGCGTCACGATGTCGCGCAGGTGACTACTCGGCGCGTGGGGAGCTCTCTAACCCAGGCCGCGCTTGTCCTGCTTGAGGGCGGTGTCGACGCCGGCGGCCGACGCGAGCACGAGCAAGCGGAAGTCGCCCTGTAGGTCGGGGTCCATCTCGACCATGTAGTTATCGGCGGTCGTGAACACGGTCTTGGCGAGGCCCTCCCACTTCTTGGTGATGCGAGCGCGCTCCTGACCCGATTGGTCCACGATGGCGAAGTTCCAGGCCCGCCAGTTCTCGGCCTTGATCTCCCCCACCTGTCCCTCGGGGGTCTTCAACGCAAAACGGATCTTGCCGATGGCGTTCTGCTGAGCGATCTCGCCGATCTCTCGGCCGGCTCCGTCGGTTACCTGCAGCTTCGACTTGATCCACTTCCGAGGGCGCACGAGCTCCAGCACCTTCGTCCCGTTGATGTCGTACACGGCGAGCGTGTGAGTCATGAACTGGTCCAGCGAGCTGACGAACCTCGCCGCCTTCTTGAGCTTGGACTGGCCCTCCTGACGAACTATCCCGACCTCGTTGCCGTTCTCGTCGCGGATCTTGTACTCGTTCGTGAGCTCGATCAGCTTCACTTTCTGATTCACGAAGAATCTGTTCATGTTCAACAGCCGGGGTTGCGTTTGGTTCACTGAGCACCTGCCTCGCTTGGACTACCGGTCGTCTCGACTCTGGCAGGTCGCGCGAGTACGTCAAGGGCCCTCGCCCGATTCGTCCCTTTTCTCGCCGAGTGAGTGATCAGGGTTGAATGCGCGCCCTGATCACACTCGGCGGGGGGCGAGGGGGGGCGGGGGGGCGGGATGAAAATCCCCCCTGGGCGGGGGCCTGGGCACCCGATTCGGGGATCAAGAGGTCCCAGGCCCTGCCGATGGAAAGAGCATGTGGTGGCAAATAGTTCTCGTTACGCGTGGTGCGCGGGCAACGCACCAGCTCAGACTTCAGTCGATGGCCCTCGTCATGGCGGGCGTCCTGGCGGCCATTTTCATGGCGGCCGGGCCGGCCCAGGCGGGGCCCACCAAAGCGCGCCGGACGATCGTGCGGCGGGCGACCTCGCAGATCGGGACCCCCTATGTCTACGGGGCCGAGTCTCCGAAGAAGGGCTTTGACTGCTCGGGCCTCACGTGGTGGACCTACAACGGCCACGGAGCAGACCTTCCCCGGACCTCTCTTGCTCAGTACCAGCTGCCGAACGTGACCGATGACAAGCGAATCAAGCGTCGCGGCGATCTGGTCAAGGGAGACCTCGTCTTCTTCAAGACCACCAGCGCGGTCGTGGGACATGTCGGGATCTACGTCGGCAACGGCGACTTCGTGTCGGCGACCTCCTCAGGTGGGGTGCGCAAGGCCTCGGTTCGTGACCCCTATTACTGGGGCAAGCGCTGGGTCGGCGCCACCCGAGTCCTCAACTAACTCGATCACGCCCC
>JALZEI010000167.1 GCA_030862115.1 Actinomycetota bacterium | reverse complement strand
GCGGGATCCTGTCGGTTACAAGTACCCGACACTCGATCTCGCCTCGCGCGGTGGTCACGGTCGCCCAGCCCCCGTTCGTGAGGCCCTTCTCGGCCGCCAGGACCGGCGAGACCTCGCAGAACATCTCGGGCTGCAGCTCCGAGAGCCACGACAACCATCTGCTCATCGCGCCGGCGGTGTGATGCTCGGTCAGGCGGTGCGTGGTGAGCACGTAGGGATAGCGGGGGTCGTGGGGGCCGCGGTGATAGCGATTGTCTTTGCGCTTCCACTCCATGCGCGCCGGGTTCGACTGTTGCGTGTACAAGAGGTTGTCGACGACCGACTCGTGCGGCTCGTAATGGGTCGGTAGGGGACCGTCGAGTAATCCGTTCGATGCGTACAACCATCCCTTGCCGTCGCCCTGCATGAGAAAAGGACTGTCTCCGGAGATCGTGTCCACGCCCGTCGCGTCGTCGTCGGGGCGGTAGTCCGGCGCCCGATTGGGAATGAAATCGGGCTCATCGAGGCCCGTCCAAGTTTTTTCGTCGTCGTCCCACCACACGTAGCGTTTGGTCTCGGACCAGGGGCGGCCCTCCGGGTCGGCGGAGGCGCGGTTGTAGAGGATGCGCCGGTTGTTGGGCCACGACCACGCCCACTCCGAGGCGACCCAGTCCTGCTCCGAGCCGGGCTTGCGTCTGGCGGTTTGGTTGACGCCGTCTTTGAAACAGCCGGAGTAGATCCAACATCCGCACGCGGTGGATCCGTCGTCTTTCAGAGCCTGGAACCCGGGAACGGGTCTTCCGTCGGTGACGGTGAAACCGTTTATCTCCTTCAGAACGGCCTCGGCGTCCGGCTCTCCGTGAGGTCTCTTCGTGGGGTAGTCCCACGTGAGCGCTTGGACGGGGAGGTCTTTGCGATCGGTCGAGTCGCGATACATCTCCTTCAATCGCCTGCCGAGGTAGTAGGTGAAATGCAGCTCGCTGCGGCATTCTCCGGGAGGCTCGAGCGCGGCCTCGTGCCATTGAAGAAGTCGCTGCGTGTTTGTGAAGGTGCCGTCTTTTTCCGTGTGCGCGGCCGCCGGGAAGAAGAAGACCTCGGTTTTGATATCGGCCGGCGTGATCTCGCCGCGATCGATTTCGGGCGCGTCTCGCCAGAAGTCGGCCGTCTCGGTGACGGCAAAATCTCTCACCACCAGCCAGTCGAGCCGCGCAAGACCCTTGCGTTGCAGCCCTGCATTCATCGAGCCCACGGCCGGGTTCTCTCCCATGACGAAGTAGCCGCTTACCTTTCCGTCCGCCATGTCGGCCACCGTGGTCTGGTGCGAATGATCCCCGCTGATGCGTGGAAGTGAGTCGAAGAGCCAGCCGTTACCTGCCGTCGCCGCGTCGCCGAAGTAGGCCTTTAGGAGTGAGACCGCGTACTTGGGGAAGTTGGCCCACCATCCCGTGCGCGACCCGTTTATCTCGACGTAGTTGTCGAACGAGTGGTCGGTGGGGGCCTTGGGCATCGGCAGGTAGCCGGGCAAAAGGTTGTAAAGCGTCGGGATGTCCGTCGATCCTTGAATGGAGGCGTGCCCACGCAGGGCGAGGATCCCCCCACCGGGTCGGCCCATGTTTCCCAGCAAGAGCTGGATGATCGCCGCGGTGCGGATGTACTGTACGCCGACGGAGTGCTGCGTCCACCCCACCGCGTAGCAGAACGCCGATGTCTTCTCCCTCCCGGAGTTGTCGCACAGGGTCTCGGCGACCTCTTCGAAGAGATCACGAGGTACTCCGCACACCTCCTCGACGACCTCGGGCGTGTAACGGGAGAAGTGCTTCTTGACGATCTGGAATACGCATCTGGGATCCTGAAGCGTGAGATCGAATTTCTGCGCCGACTGCTGCGTGGCGCGCTCGGACTTGGGCTCGGCCGAAAAGACCTCGCGCTGCGCGGGGGCCGGCGCGACGGAGCTTCCCTCGTACTGCCACGACTCGATGTCGTATCGCCTGTTGGTTTCGTCCCAGCCGCTGAATAAACCGTCTAGATCCTCGGTGTCTTTGAAGTCTTTGGAGATCAACGCCGCCGCGTTGGTGTAGTGACGAACGTAATCTGCGAAGTAACGCTCGTTGGCGATGATGTAGTTGACGATCGCCCCGAGGAACACGATGTCCGTTCCGGCCCGGAGCGGCACGTGAACATCGGCCATCGCGCTCGTGCGCGTGAAGCGCGGGTCTACGTGGATGATCTTCGCCCCGCGGCGCTTGGCCTCCATCGGCCAGTGAAAGCCGACGGGATGGCATTCGGCCATATTCGAGCCCTGAATGACTATGCAGTCCGAGTTCTTGAGGTCCTGCTGGAAGGTTGTCGCCCCGCCCCTACCAAACGATGTCCCCAGACCGGGAACGGTGGAGGAGTGTCATATGCGCGCCTGGTTCTCTATCTGCACGGCCCCCAGCGCGGTGAACAGCTTTTTGATCAGATAGTTCTCTTCGTTGTCGAGGGTCGCCCCGCCGAGATGAGCGAAACCCATCGTGCGCCGAAGCGGATTGCCGTCGTCGTCGAGCTCCTGCCAGTGCTCGTCGCGCGCCTTCTTCACGCGCTCGGCAACCATGTCCATGGCCTTGGCCAGCGGGATGACCTCCCAATCGGTTCCATACGGTTTGCGATAAAGGACGGTCTTCACGCGGTGCGACCCGGTGACCAGTTGGAAGGTGGCCGCGCCCTTGGGACAGAGCCGGCCCTCGGAGATGGGGGAGTCGGGGTCGCCTTCGATGTCGGTGATGCGCTCGTCCTTTACGTATACGAGCTGTCCGCAGCCCACCGCGCAATAGGGACAGACGGAGCGGGTGACCTTGTCCGCGTCCGCGATCCTCGAGGTCAGGTTGGCCGTCCGCTCCGAGTCGGCGGTGCGCCCCAACCCGAGGAGATCGCGATTCTTGAGTTGTTCGAGGACGGGCCACCGGAGCGCGGAGCGCCGACCGTTAGAGGAGCTCAACCGTCGTCTTCTCGGACTTGTGCGTCGAGGCCGACACTACGTCACAAGCTATATCACCTAGCCTGTGTCGATGATTTGGGAAGAGGAGGCACGCGGCGGATTCTTCGACGCGCGGCTGCTCGGCCTGTCGGGCAAGCAGATGCTCGAGTCGTTTCTCGAGAGGGGAGGCCCCATCCCCCCGATCGGTCGTCTTACGGGACTCCTGCTGACCGAGGTCGGCGACGGCACCGCGACCTTCGAGATGCCGGCAAGCCCGTGGCTCCAAACGCACTCCGGTGTGATCCAGGGCGGCGTGCTGGCGATGCTTGCAGACGGGGCTCTGGGGTGCGCCATTCAGACCGCGCTCCCGCCCGCCACCCCCTACACGACCGCGGAGATCTCCATGACCTTTTTGCGGCCCGCGACCGTGGCCAGCGGCACCCTCACCGCGAAGGGCAACGTGATCAGGGCCGGACGGTCGATGGCGTTGTCCTCGGTCGAAGTCGAGGACTCTCAGGGTCGGCTGGTCGCCCACGGGACGTCGCGCTGTCACGTCTTTCCCCCGCTCGATTCGGTCCCGGATGCTCCGGAGCACCTGGAGCCGCTCGAGGAGCCGACATACGACACCCCCGACCCCCACCTGCGACCGGTCGAGGGAACCGTGATGTCTGAAGAGGAGATGAGCGGGGACGGATTGACCTACGCGCGTAGGTGCGTCGCCGGCGAGATCGACGGCCCCCCGATCCATTACCTCACGGGGTTGACTCCCACGGGGGCCGAGCCAGAAAGAGCGAGCTTCAAGTTGCCCGCCACGAAGTGGTTGTGCAGCCCGACGGGTTATCTGCAGGGAGGCGCCATCGCGCTTCTCGCCGACACCGCGATCGCGTTCGCGATCCAGACGACCGTTCCGGAGGGCATGACGTACGCGATCGTGGATCTAAAGGTGAACTATCTGCGTCCCGTTCCCCCGGACAGCACCGATATGTCCGGGACGGGGACCGTCTCCCACCGGGGCAAGACGCTGGCGATCGCAAACTCAGATCTCACCAACGCGGACGGAAAGAGAGTGGCCCTGGCCACCGGCTCGGCCATGCTCCTCGAACCCTAGAAAGCTCGAGGGTGGACCTTTATCTCGCAGGCGCTCTGGGTAAGGGAGGGGAGTCAGCGCCGACCACAGGGAGCGATGATGACCAGACAGAAGAAAGAGGAAAGGCTCAGCCGGCCCCAGAGCAAGGGCGACGAGGACCAGACCGCCGTCAACCCGCCGGACAAGAACGCGCAGCCCGGCGCTCCTCTCGACGAACAGACCTCGGCCCGCAAGAATCCCGCCAGCGACAACAGGAGCCGCTTAGGCAAACGCTGGCGCTCCTAAAAAAACTTACGCCGAGTGGTGTCATTTGCGTAATTATCCGGCCGAATCCACCACTCGACGGGATAACTCGACGGGATAGAGGGGGGGGTTAGAGGGCGGCTATGAAGGTGTCGGCCATACCCTCGGTTGCCGCGGCGGTGGCCTGTTCTTCGGCGAGGTTTTCTCGCAACGTCGGGAGCACGTCCTCGATACCGGCTTTCCCCGCGAGCTTTATCAACGACTCGTAAGCGTCGACCTCGTAGTGCTCGACCTTGGTCGCCGCGGTTGCCAGGAAGACGTTGAGAACGGAGTCCGGAGCATCCTCTTCGGCGACGAAGTTCTTGAACTCGGTGATGAGACCTTTCACTCCCTCGCATTCCTCGCGCTCGGGGGCCTTGCCGAGCGTGCGAAAGACCTCTTCGATGCGCTTTGTCTGCCGCTCGGTCTGCGCTCTGTGTTCGTCGAACGAACGTGACATCGCCTCGTCTGGCGCGGCCTTCGCCATCTCGGCGAGGGCATCGACCAGCCGTAGCTCCGCGTCGTAGATGTCCTTGAGTTCGTGTTCGAAGAGTCCAAGAGCTGAATCGGTCACGGACATCACTCCTTGGATTGAGGGTCGAGTCGTTTCGTTTCGGTCATACCCATCGCCCCCGCTCCCTACCCACGGTCTCAGCTAAGGTCGCACGAATGGATCTCGAGAAGCGGCTCGACGAGCTGTACGCCGCGGCCCCAGAGGATTTCACCGGGCTTCGCAACGAGCTGGTTGCCGAGCTCGCACAGGCCGGCGATAAGAAGGAGGCCGCGAAGGTCAAGAGGCTGAAGAAGCCGGTCGTAGCCGCGTGGCTGCTTAATCAGCTCGCCCTGACGCACACAGGCGAGGTGAACGAACTCCTCGAGCTCGGCGACCCGCCGTCCGACCAGCCGGGACTGGATCTGCGAGGACAGATGGCGAGACGACGAGCGCTCGTGGCCGACCTCGTGCACCGCGCCAAAGAGATCGCCGACGACAGAGGCGTGGGAGCCGGCCCGGCCCTTTCCGAGCTCTCGCAGACCCTGCTGTTTGTGGCGAACAGTCCCGATCGCGAGCTCTTTGCCGGCGGACGGCTGGCGAAGCCGCCGGCGGCAGCGGCGGACAGCGCCTTTGGACTAATCGCCGGGGATGCTCCGGCCGACAAGGAGAGCGGCGAGGACGACAAGCTCCGTCGCTCTCGTCGCAAGGCCGATGACCTGCAGGATAAGGCGCGCGCGGCCGAGGCTGAATGGAGCGAGGCAAACGCGGCCGCCGAGGCCGCCGCTCGCGAAGCCGAAGCGGCCGCGCGCAGGGCCGAGGAGGCGCAAAAAGAAGCGGCCGCCGCCCGGCGCCGTGCGGATAGTGCCCGCGCACGCGCCGACCAGGCGGCCGGCGACGTTGATGAGCTGGGGGGCTAAGCCGAAACCGAGCTCGTTTGCTTAGTCCTCGGTCGCACCGCTTTCGTCGGCACCCTTCTTCGCGGCCTCCGCCTGCTTTAGCTGACGGTTGACGTGATCCCAATCGAGATTGCGGAAGAAGGCCTCGACGTATTCGCCTCTACCGTCGGGGGTAGCACCGAAGTCCGGCACGTACGCGTGCTCGTAAACGTCGATGGCTAGAACGGGAACCATGTTGTAGACGGCCCACAGGTTCTGGGTGTCCATGATGTAGTTGAACAGCGACCCGTCGTTCAGGTCGTAACCGACCATGACCCAGCCGCGCGCCGCCTTCGTTGCTTTGCGCACGGAGTCCTTCCACTTGTCGATGCCGTTGAACTCCTGCTCGACGAGTTCCGCAAATCGGCCCTCGGGCTCGCCGCCGCCTCCTCCGAGATGGCCGAAGTAGAGCTCGTGGTTCTTGAAGCCGAGCAATGCAAACGTGTAGTCGACGGATACCGATCGCAGTGCCGAATAGACCTGGTTCCCCTCGATCTGGCTGTAGTCGAACTCGTTGAGGAGCTTGCGGCACTCGTTTGTCTTCTTCGCGTAACCCTCGTAGAGCTTGTAGTGGTCCTCCATGGTCTTGCGAGAGATGCCGTCGAGATCCTTCTCGAAGGCCGGGAACTGCCGTGGCTTTAGTTCGTCCCAGGGCATAAAACACTCCTTTCGCCTAAATGTGATCGTCGAAAGGACTCTCTTTCACACTTCGAAAGGTGTCAAACGTGAGCGCGCATGTGATTTCAGGTAGGCCGGGTCCGGGGGGAATAGGGCCGGGGGCCCGATGGGTTGGTCCGTTAGGACATGCTTGACGGACAGGAGGACCGAAGTGCCCGATGACATCGCAGCCGTAGAACCCCTCGATCCGGGCGCCGACGCTCGGGATTATCCGATCGTGGCGCGGGGGCTCGTGCGGCGTTTCGGAACCATCGAAGCGGTGGCCGGCATCGATCTCGCCATCAGGCCCGGGGAGGTCTTCGGATTCCTCGGTCCCAACGGCGCCGGCAAGTCCACCACCGTTCGCATGCTCACAACGCTCTTGCGCCCGACCGAGGGCTCCGCGGCCGTCGCCGGTTACGACGTGGTCGCCGAGGCCGACCGCGTTCGCCGCTCCATCGGCGTGGCCCTGCAGGATGCCGCGATCGATCCCCTCATGACGGGCCGGGAGCTCCTGCGACTCCAGGCCATCCTTCACGGCATCCCCAAGCCCGACGCGCGACGGCGCAAGATGGAGCTCCTCGAGCTGGTGGGGCTCATGGCGGCGGCCGATCGCAAGGTCCGCACGTACTCGGGTGGAATGCGGCGGCGACTGGACCTTGCCCTCGCATTGGTCCACGAACCGAAGGTCCTCTTTTTGGACGAGCCGACGACCGGACTCGACCCGAACTCGCGCGCGGTGTTGTGGGACGAGGTTCGCAAACTCAATCGTGAGTCGGGCGCCACGGTCTTTTTGACGACCCAGTACATGGAGGAGGCCGATCAGCTCGCCGGCCGGATCGCGATCATCGACGGCGGCAAGATCGTTGCCGAGGGGACCCCCGCGCACCTGAAGTCGCGAGTGGGCGATCCGACGCTGCGGGTTTCGATCGTCAATGCCGACGACCGCCTCAACGCGGAGAAGGTCCTTCTGGAGTTCGGGGAGCCGTCTCCCGATACCGCCGAATACATCGCCGTCCGATTGGCCGGCGGCGCACAACAGGTCGCCGCGGTATCGCGCGCGCTCGAGGACGCGAAAGTCGAGGTGGGTTCGCTGGAGTTGCGCATGCCTACCCTCGACGACGTCTTCCAGATCGCGACGGGCAAGCGCCTCGAGGGGGCCGAGACCCGGACCGAAGAGACGAATGACGCGGGGACCGAGGTCGCGCGATGAGCTCGAGCACCATTGCCCACTACGGCGCACTCAGCCGGAGGGCGATCGCCACTACCATCCGGCAGCCGACGTCGATCCTTCCCGCCATGTTGTTCCCGCTGATGTTTTTGGCCCTGAGCTCGGCCGCTTTCGAGCGTTCCACCAGCCTCCCGGGGTTCCCGGAGGTCGACTCATTTCTGCAGTTCCTCGTGGTCACGTCGATCATCCAGGGTTCGCTCTTCGGATCGGTCGCCGCCGGAGCCGCGATGGCCACCGACATCGAAGGCGGGTTCTTCGAAAGGCTGATTGCGTCGCCTGTTAGCCGCCCCTCGATACTCGTCGGGCGCGTGGCCGGCGGCGCGCTGCTCGGTTTCGTCCAAGCCATCCTTTTCTTTGCGATCGCCTACGCGTTCGGCATGCGCTCGGAAGGCGGCATCACGTCCCTTGCGATGGTTGCGGTGACCTCTGCAGTCGTTGCCGCGGGGATGGGATCCATCGCGACGTCCTTTGCGCTGAGGACGGGGTCTGCCGAGGCGGTTCAGGGAAGCTTCCCGCTGATGTTCGCCGGGCTGTTCCTATCGAGTGCGTTTTTCCCTCGCGAACTCATGGACGGCTGGTTCCAAACTGTCGCCGCCGCCAACCCGCTCTCGCATCTGATCGAGGGTCTGCGCCATCAGGTCATCGCCGGAATCGACTTCGGGGAATTCCTGTCGTCCTTTGCAATCGCCGCCGCTCTGTTCGCTTTCGGAACCGTCCTGGCGGCCATCGCCCTGCGCGGTCGACTCAAGTCGGGGGCATAGGTCGTGTCGACGATGCGCGTCACTCTCGGTCTTGCGGGACGCAGCCTGCGCTTGATCCCGCGCGTCCCTTCGACGTTCGTCCCTTCGCTCGTCATGCCGGTCTTCCTTACGGTCGCGTTCGCGGGGGCGTTCTCCGGTCTGGTGTTCATCCCCCGCTTTCCCGCCGACAAGATCATTGACTGGTTCATCCCGATGACGACCGTTCAAGGAGCGGCCTTCGCCGGGATAACTACGGGGATGGGGGTCGCAAGAGATCTCGAGAACGGCTTCTACGATCGTTTCTTGGTAAGTCCCACTTCCCGTATCTCGCTGCTGGCGGGACCCCTGCTCGCATCGGCGCTGCGTGCCTTCATCCCCATCGCCCTGCTCCTCGTGGCCGCGGTGGTCGGCGGGGCGCACTTCCGAGCGGGTGCGACCGGCATCGTCGTATTGGTCGTTGCGGCTGTCGGCGTAGCGGTCGTGGCGGGGGCTTGGGCGCTTGCGCTCGCGCTGCGATTCAAGACCACGCAGGCGGCCCCCTTGATGCAGATGGGACTCTTCGTCGTGTTCTTCTTGTCGACCGCGCAGATGCCGATCCACCTTCTCACCGGCTGGTTGCACTCGGTTGCACGCATCAATCCGATGACGAACATCTTCGGCTTGGCTCGTCAGGGGTTCCTGGGAGACGTTACGTGGGCCGAATCGTGGCCAGGACTCCTCAGTCTCGCAGGCATGCTGGCGGTAACGCTGTTGTTCGCTACACGCTCACTGCAGAAGGTCGTGCCGTAGCCTCTCGCGACGCGTCTCTCAGGGCTCGTAGGGCGGCGCCAAAGGTAGACGGTGGCGCGCCGCGCGCCGAATCTCGGCCGGAAGCGGCCACGAGTTGGGCAGACAGCGGTTCAGCTCCGTGCTTTGCTGCGCCATGATCGGAGCGGGTCGACCCGGCTCCGGGCATTGGACCTCCGGATGGTGCTGGCCTAGAAGGTGACCCACCTCGTGGTTCACGAGCATCTTTCGATAGGCGGGAAGGCTTCCGGTCCATTTCTCGGTCGCGGTTCTCCAGCGATCCGCGTTCAGGGCAACAACCGGGCCGTTCTGACAGGAATACGCCTCGTGCGTCTCGTAGGGAAGACAGAGCCGGTCAACAACGGGGCCTTCGGCAAGGACGATGCGAAACCCCGTTTGTCGTTTGCGCACGAGTTTGAAGTCGGCTTGTTCCCAGCCGCGCCGGTCATCGAGAGTGGACTCGACAACCTCTTCGAAGTTAGCGGTTGCCTTGTCGTGGACGCGTCTCACCAGCATGTAGCGGACAACGACGATCGGGTCGGGGACGACCTTTTTCGGAGACGAGGATGGCGAGGGCAACACGGAGGGGGTGACGACGGTGCTTCGCGCTCTCGGAGACCGGCTCGGACGAGGCGTGGATTTCGAAGAAGGCGCTGAGGTCTCGGAGCACGCGGCGGTAACCACTATCAGGAAAATCAACGACGCGTACAGCCGGAGACGTTTCACGAGACAAGAGTAAGAGCGGGACCCCGACGCCGAGTGCTCCAATTGTGTGCGTTATCCGCAACCAGCGGAGCATTCGACTGGTGGTGGCGCGGCGTGGCCAGCTTAGTAGAGTGTCTACCCCTTAGCTGTCTGGGGGCAACTCATCGAGGTTCCCTTCTCAGTGCCGTCACTGCTTCCGGAGAACTCGGCCTGTCTTATCTCTTGGTCGAGGTTGTACTGCGCGTCGGCCCCCGCGCGTTCGGGCATGGCTTTATGACCGGCCAGGACTTTCCCGGCATGTTCCACCGAGAACTCGTTGATCCCTCCGTAGCCGACGAAGGAGTACGTCGCGTCGCCAGCCTCCGGGATCTCCTTCCATGCCAGAGGCGTGGTCGTGCAGCCCTGACAGAACGGGTTGCCGCCGGGGCCGTACTGCGTCTCGTCCGGAGGGCGCGGATCGCCGGCCCAGTGGATCTTTCCGTCGTCGCGACCCTTCGAGGGATGAGCCTCGGCGGTGTGGAAGAACACGTCTTTAAGCTCACCCAGGGTGAAGGCGCCGTCCTTCAGCGGGCCGTTGTTTATCTTGCCGGGATCACCGCAGGCCACAAGCTTGCCTTGTATCCCTGCGGAACGATCGTGCAAGAGCGCGCGAGCCTGCTGCACGATGGCCACCCCTCCGCCGGCCGCGTAAGGAGAGGCCGCGCTCGTGCAACATGCCATCGGATGTGGCCTCATGCCGCCGGTTGATGTACTGGGGGCCGCGAAGCCGGCGTAAGCATCGGCGACGACGTGCGGGGGAGATCCCGACCACAGCGTCATCTTTCCGTTGTCATGGCCGCCCACCAAAACCACGCCGGGCGGCGCGGTCGACAGTAAGTAGGTGGGCGTGGGAGCGCCGCCCAGGATGTAGGCGGTGCCGTTGCCCGAGCCGGCAAGCGTGAGCATGCGGTCCGCGGCGTAAGAGAACGCATCCGTGACCGCGCTCGGTATCGGAGGCGGAACCAGGCTGATCCACGAGTTCGACTGGACGTCGATCCACCGCTGCTCGGCCGCCCATCTGACCGATTGCGCCTCGAGCCCCTCGATCATGACGATCCGGGCCTTCGAGGCGAGCGAATTGGGTGCCCCCGCGGCGCGCGACGCGGTCATGGTTCCGTGCCCGTGGTCGTCGAGTATCCGATGTTCGTCGCAGCCGGTGCTGAGGACGTTGGCCGGCGGAACCGGGACCATCGGGCAGTTCGTACCTCCGTTCCCGAGAGAGATTGCACCGGAGATGCGGGTACCGGGGATCCAATAGAGCTTGGCGTGCTCGACGCTTTGCCACACCTTGGCGTCTTTCTTTATCGCCTTCTTGTAGGGGAGATCCAACGACAGACGCAGAGCGGTCGCCTTCTTCGGATATCCCTTCAGGTACTTGGAGGGATGCTTGTAGGCGTTTTTGGAGTTGTCCCGAAAGGCCTTGGAGTAGGGGTTGATGCCGGTGTCGATGAGGGCCACGACCCCGATACCCCGGCCGGGGTCTTTGTATCCCGGCTTGGGATCCCCGTCGGGGCCGGCCAACGCAGCGTTGGGGAGGGCCACGAGGGCCATGAGCGCAGCCGCGCCGAGCCTGAGAGCTGTCCGCATGACTCACAGGTTCGACGGGCGAGACCCCGCTCCTCCCAGTTTGTTTCCGCCAGGACGAAGTCCTGGCGAGCGCGCTCCGAGTGGCCGCAAGGGCCCCTCGTCGAGCGCGTGGGGGTCGCTCGCAAGCTTCGCTATCCCCACACCCCCTTTTGTTTGCGCAAGGACTCCGTCCTTGCGAGCGCTCTCCGAACAGCCCCGAGGGGCCCTTCGTCGAGCGCGTGGGGTCCGCTCGCAAGCTTCGCTATCCCCACACCCCCTTTGTTTGCGCAAGGACTCCGTCCTTGCGAGCCCTCTCCGAACAGCCCTAAGGGGCCCTTCGTCGAGCGCGTGGGGTCCGCTCGCAAGCTTCGCTATCCCCACACCCCCCCGGGCCTCAGGGATCTAGATCGATGCGGATGGTCAGAAGAGCCGTCCCGACCCCCCTGACCATGGCGGAATTGAACTTGCCGAGCTGGCGTTGCCGGGCCCGCGGATCGTCGTCCTCCAGCAGATGGGCCGTGCCCGTTCGCCACCTTCGGCCGACCCTTATTCGCACCCTTGGATCGGCCTTGATGTTCTTTACGTACTGAGCCTGGCGGCCGTGCTCGGAGACGATCCAGAAGGTGTCTCCTTTGAGCCCGTTGCCCACCGGGTTGCGGCGGGGCTCCCCGCTCTTTCGACCGGTGGTCTCGAGGAGCGCCCAGAAGGGGACGTAACCGGCCACGCGTCGCACAATGGGGTTAACGAGATGTTTGGCGAACCAGTTGGTGACCTTTAGTTTGTCCACAGGACTGGTGACCAGTATGGCAAGCAGGGAAAAGAAGGAGCGCATAGCCAGGACCGAGTACGACGCAGTAGTTGTGGGGGCCGGACCCAACGGCCTGGCCGCGGCCGTCCACCTTGCTCGCAACAGCCGGTCGGTGCTGTTGATCGAGGCCAATGACACCATCGGTGGGGGAGCCCGGACGGCGGAGCTCACCCTTCCGGGATTCCGTCACGACATCTGCTCCGCAATCCATCCGCTCGGGCTCGCCTCGCCCTTCTTCAAGGAGCTGCC
>JALZEI010000165.1 GCA_030862115.1 Actinomycetota bacterium | reverse complement strand
GGGCCTTCTCTGTTGCGGTCGCTCTTAGGGGGCGAGTTCGCAGCCGATCGCGGAGCGGTCCTCGGCTGGGTCGAAGTCGCAGGTGTCGTCGTCGGGGCCGCCGGCAAAAAGATCCGACCCCAGCGATCCGGTGAGTTCGTCGTCTCCCGCCTTACCCCACAGGCCGTCGTCGCCCGCGCCTCCCAGGATCAGATCGCGTGCGAAACCGCCCAGGAGCGTGTCCGCGCCATCTCTTCCGTCGAGCGTGTCGTCTCCCTGCAAGCCCCTGAAGATGTTGGGCCCGGCGTCTCCCGCGATCGTGTCGGGTACGGGGGTGCCGGTCACGTCCTCGAGCCGTTTGACGACGTCGGTACCCTGCCCGGTCGCGCTGTCCACGGCTAGGTCCACGGTCACGCCGTCGGGGCTCGCCGAGAGATCGAGCAGGTCGCGTGCTCCTCCGCCGTTAACGAAGTCGTCTCCCTGCTGCCCGCTCGGAGGGAGGTCGGGATCGGAATCGGGTCGGAAGATGTCGACACCGCCTCCGCCGGACATGCGGTCGGCTCCAAGGGCACCCCACAGCCGATCGTTCCCGAAACTTCCGGAGATGCGATCGTCGTCCGCCATGCCCCTAAGTACGTCGGGACCCTCCTCGCCGAAGATGCGATCCGAGCCCTCCGCTCCCACAATCCTGTTGCGACCCGCATCGCCCTGGAGGAGATCCGGGAACGCGCTTCCATGGAGGTTCTCGATCGCCACGAGATCGTCTTCTCCGTTTCCCTCCGCCGTTCCCCGAGCGAGATCGACCAGAACGGAAGCCGGTGCCGCGAAGAAGGTGACGGTATCTACCCCCCGTCCACCGCCGAGGCGATCGTCGCCGGCCATGCCGATCAAAAGGTCCGACCCGCCGTTGCCTTCGACCACGTCGCGGCCGGGCCCCCCGTCCAGTTCCACATCGGAACCCGGCGCCCCGGAGATGCGGTCGTTGCCGTCGCCTCCGATAACGACATCGTCGCCCTCTCCGGCACAGATCCGATCATCGCCCCCGAGGCCCTCGATCACATCGTCACCTTTGCGGGCGAGGATCACGTCGGGCCCCGCCGTTCCTTGCAGAGAATCGCTTTCGGAGGTCCCGAACATGGTCGCCGGCCTCCCGAAGCACGTCAGAACGGCGCCCGCCGGCGCCGGAAGGAGCGAGAGCAATACAAAAAGGGCCCCCAGCGCGGTCCCCAACGTTCGTTGCGTCCACGGGCGGCGGGTGGGAAGGGAAATGGTCACGGACGGCTCATTGTAGGTAGGGCTAGACGAGGCTCGGCGCCAGCCATTTAGGGATTCCCACTCCTTTGAATCCGGCCACAAGTTGCAGGCCGCCCAGACCTCCCGGGTCCATGAGTGCGCCCAGAACCTGTCGCCGCGCGAGAGCGCGTAACGCGTCCACCCCGTGGCCCGCCGCGAGCGCGGAGTCATGGTCCTGCTTCAGCGCGTCGTCGAGGTCGCCGATCCCTAGAGCTCGCAAGAAGCTTCGCTGGCGAACGGGTCCGACTACCTCCGTAGCGGCTTTACGTAACGATGTTTCGACCGCGGCCCAGTCGGCGTGTGCGGTGATATCGCGCTCACCCGGCTGGCGAAGAACGAGAGCGTCGGCGCTGCCGGGGGAGTAGGCCACGACGGTGCCCCGGGGACGTGACGCGCGCTCTTCGGGACTAAGTCCGTAGTCGATGAAGAACATGGCTCCTCGCGTTACCAAGTCGGCGCAGGCCTTGACGAACTCTTCCGCGGCCGTGCCGATCTCGGCGCGCGTTCCGTCCGGAAGGTCCAGGCGCCGGGCGCGCTCCAGCACGCCGTGGTCGCGAGGGGGGAGCAATCTTTCCTCGAGGCCGGTGTTCCCCGCATCCACGCAGATTTCGAGGACGTCGTCTCCGGCCCTCTCGACCACGTGGACCGGGAGGTTGTCGAGCACCTCGTTGGCGACTACACACGCCACGCCGGGCGGAACCCTCTCTAGCGAATCGTGCCAGACGACCCTGACGTCGCCCAGGGCCGTCCTCTGTCTCTTGGTACGGGCGGGAGACCTCTCGACGAGGTGAAGGTGCAGGGCGTCGGCGAAATCACCGCGCGCCGCCGCTAGAAGGCCGGCAGCCAAGCCCCCCTCCCCGGGTCCGACCTCGACGACGTGGAACGGAGAGGGCGACCCGCAGGCCGTCCAGAGGTCTTCGAGGGCCCCAGCCCACAACGCCCCGAACTCCGGGCCGAGCTCGGCCGACGTCACGAAGTGACCGCCGAAACCCGTTTGCGGATCGGGCCGCGAGTAGTAGCCGTGGTCGGGGTGGTAAAGCGCGAGCTCCATGTATTCGGCGAAGGTCAGCGGGCCGCGGGCGTCGATCAGTTCCCTTAGAAGACCCTCGAGCGGATTCACGCGATGGGGTTCAAGTCGTAGGCGGGGGCCGGTCGGTGGCGGCCTTCGGCTTGGCCTCGGGCACCTTCGTTTGCGCGCGGAGGGCGTCGGACCGCATGCGTTCGTACCAGGCCTTCTTGTCGGGGTAGGTCTTGACGTTCGCGAGGGCGAGCTCGCTCACCCGGACCACCTCCGCGTGCCGTCCGCCGTCCGCGTACAGGGCGATGAGCCGGTCGTAGGGGCCGGAGGCGTCGAAGCCGGCCTCGAGAACCTTTTCGTAGAGGACGACCGCCTCATCGACATCGCCAACCTGTTCGAGGTTTTGCCCTTTAAGGAAGCTCTTAACGTGCTCGACGTTGCTCACGCCGTTCATCGTAGGCTCAAGACGACAGACGGCAGGCAGGCAGGTAAGCAAGGTTGGAGGAGGAACCTCCCATGAGCGCAAGCGAACTCCGGACCACGGCGCAGGCCCTCGTCGCCGAGGGGAAGGGAATCCTGGCGGCAGACGAGAGCTTTCCCACGATCGAGAAGCGGTTCAAGAGCATCGAGATCGAGTCCAACGAGGAGAACCGTCGCGCCTATCGCGACATGCTGTTCGGCACGCCCGAGCTCGAGAACTACATCAGCGGCGTGATTCTCTTCGACGAGACCATTCATCAATCGGACTCGAACGACACTCCCTTCCCGGAGGTTATGCAGACCAAAGGCGTGATCCCGGGGATCAAGGTCGACGCGGGGGCCAAGGATCTCGCCTTGTTCCCCGGCGAGAAAGTCACCGAGGGATTGGACGGTCTGCGCGGGCGCCTGGAGGAGTACTACAAGCTCGGCGCACGCTTTACCAAGTGGCGAGCCGTCATAACCATCGGCGACGGCCTCCCCACCGATTTCTGTATCGATGCCAACGCCCACGCCCTCGCTCGCTTCGCCGCGCTGTCGCAAGAACAGGGACTGGTCCCCATCGTGGAACCCGAGGTCCTCATGGACGGCGACCACGACATAGACCGATGCGCGGATGCTACCGAGCGAACTCTCTCCGCACTGTTCCGTGACCTCGAACGCCACAAGGTCTCTCTTCCGGGCGCGCTGCTGAAGACCAACATGGTCCTCTCGGGCAAAGAGGCGTCCGATCAGGCCGGCGTCGAGGAGGTCGCGAGACGAACGGTTGAAGTGCTGACCAAGACGGTTCCGTCGGACATCCCGGGGATCGTCTTTCTGTCGGGAGGCCAGACCGACGAGCTGTCGACGGCGCACCTCAACGCCATGAACCAACTCGGAGGTCATCCGTGGGAGCTGAGTTTCTCGTACGGCCGTGCGCTTCAGGCCCCCTCGCTCAAAGCATGGAAGGGCGAGCCGTCCAATGTAGAGGCCGGCCAGAAGGCGTTGTTACATCGCGCCAAGCTCAACGGCGCGGCGCGCTCGGGCAAGTACTCGCCGGACATGGAGCAGGCCGCCTAGGTCCGTCCACTTGATTGGCCGGTAGCGCGTCCGCGGCCCCCGCCGGGCGCGGCCGCTACCATCGTCGCCATGCCGACACGCGCGACCGCAGACGGGTCCAAGGATGGTTTCGCTCTAGCCAAGGAGGCCGGCGCCCAGGCCCCCGTCGCTCTCCTCGTCGACGGAGCGCATAAGGACCTCGCCTACGTTCCCGGCGCCAACGCCTCGGTCGAGGTGCTGACCAGCACCGAAGAGGCAGGCCGCGAGGTGATCCGCCATTCGACGGCGCACGTCATGGCCCAGGCCGTTCTCCATCTCTATCCCGGCGCGAAGTACGCCATCGGGCCTCCGATCCAGGACGGCTTCTATTACGACTTCGAAGTCGAGACTCCGTTCACTCCGGAGGATCTCGAGCGCATCGAGGCCGAGATGAAAAAGATCGTGAAGGAGAACCAGCGGTTCGAACGGGCCGAGCTCGACCGCGACGAGGCGTTGAGACTGTTCGCCTCGCAGCCCTACAAGGTCGAGATCATCGAGGGCGTCGCCCAGGGGGCCGAGGCTCTCGAACAACAGGGCGTGGAGTCGGAGGTCATCTCCATTTACTCGAACCGCCGTCCGGACGAAGACGAGCCGGCGTTCGTCGATCTTTGCCGTGGCCCCCATATACCGGGTACGGGCCGCATCAAGGCCTTCAAGCTCTTGCGGACCGCCGGGGCTTACTGGCGCGGTGATGAGAAGAAAGCGATGCTCCAGCGGATTTACGGCACCGCGTGGGAATCGAAGGACGCGTTAAACGACTACCTCCACCGGCTCGAGGAGGCGCAACGTCGCGACCACCGGCGTCTCGGACGCGAGCTGGAGCTGTACTCGTGGCCGGACGAGGTGGGTAGCGCCCTTGCGTTATGGCACCCCAAAGGGGCCACGATCCGCAAGACGCTCGAGGACCTGGCGCGCGCGATGCACCTCGAGCGCGGTTACGAACCGGTCTACACACCGCACATCGGCAAGAGCAACCTGTGGGAGACGAGCGGGCATCTCGATTACTACCGCGAGAACATGTTCCCGGCCATGGAGGGCGACGAGGGCGAGTACTTCGCCAAGCCGATGAACTGCCCCTTCCACATCTTGATCTACAAGTCGAAGACGCGTTCGTACCGCGAACTGCCGGTCCGGTTGAGCGAGCTGGGCACCGTTTACCGCTACGAACGATCCGGGGTGTTGCACGGGCTGCTACGGGCGCGAGGGTTCACCCAAGACGACTCGCACATCTTCTGCCGCCCCGAGCAGGTCGTCGACGAGATGGTCGGGGTCGTCGAGTTCTTCACCGCGCTGTACGCAACCGTTGGTCTGGGCCCAGACGAGGTGCATTTCTCAACCCGTCCGGACAAGTCGGTGGGGACCGACGAGCAATGGGCGGAAGCGGAAGACGCCATACGCAAGTCGCTCGACCGCGCCGGTCTCGACTACAAGGTCGCGGAGAGCGAGGGCACGTTTTACGGACCGAAGATCGACATCCACGTGCGCGATGCCATTGGGCGTTTGTGGCAGGTCGCCACGATCCAGGTCGACTTCCAGCACCCCCAACGCTTCGAGCTCGAGTACATCGACGAGAGCGGCGAGCGGGTGCAGCCGGTGATGATCCATCGGGCTCTGTTCGGTTCCGTCGAGCGGTTCATCGGGATCCTCGTCGAACACTTCGCCGGGGCGTTCCCGTCGTGGCTCGCTCCCGTCCAGGCGGCCGTGATCCCGATTGCCGACCGGCACGTCGACTACGCGCGGAAGGTCGCGGCGCGCCTTCGCCAGAGCGACGTGCGAGTGGAGGTCGACGAGTCCGACAACACGATGGGCGCCAAGATCCGCAATCACCAGCTACAGAAGGTCCCCTACATGCTCGTGGTGGGCGACGCCGAGGCGGAGGCGGAGACGGTGGCGGTGAGACGCAGGTCCGGAGAGGAAACCCGCGGGGTCGGGGTGACCGACTTCGCAGACCGCCTGGCGACCGAGATCGAGCAGCGTCTCCTCGAACTCTCCATCTAAGAGATGGAGCGGTTGTGGAGTCCGTGGCGCTCGAAGTACGTGACGCACGCGGAGGAGGCCGAGGGTTGTTTTCTCTGCATCCACGCGGCGGCCGATGACGATGCCGCGAACCACGTTCTCTACCGCGCGCCTCGTACGTTCGTCGTCTTGAACGCGTACCCGTACAACTCCGGCCACCTGATGGTGGCTCCTCTCCGTCACGCCGGAGATCTCGCCGAATTGGAGGCCGAGGAGCTCCACGAGCTGATGGACGAGACCAGACACGCCGTTCGTGCTCTCGAGGAAGGCCTCGGGCCCGACGGATTCAACGTCGGCATGAACCTCGGCCGCGTCGCGGGGGCCGGATTGCCCGGCCACCTGCACGTTCACGTGGTCCCGCGCTGGGGCGGAGACACGAACTTCATGCCGGTCGTGGGGGAGACGAAGGTGATGCCCGAGCTGCTCGCCGAGACCTACGAAAAACTGCGCCCGCTCTTCGACTGAGACCTTCGTTGCTTTAACCCCAAAAGTCGGCGCGAAGGACCGGGCGGATTGGTCCCGGGGGGCCGCGACCTAAAACCGGCGGCGAAGGGGCGTGAGTCGGGCCGAACTCGGGGCTTCGGTCTTTCTGTGGGCCGTGTGGTCCGCATAGCGGTCCCGGTGGCCCACGGAACGCGCGCCGGCGCTCCCACGCGCCGAATCCCGACGG
>JALZEI010000123.1 GCA_030862115.1 Actinomycetota bacterium | reverse complement strand
AGCTCGATACGCCTCCGCCTGGCGGCGAGCAAACCCCCGGGCCGGAAGATCATCACGAGGATCAAGAGCAGGCCGAAGATCGCGATGCGGCCGGTCTCGATGTCGAACCCGAAAATCGCCCGGCCTCCGGAAGCCTCGCGCACGATCTCCGGAAGCGTCACGACGATGATCGCGCCGACCGTCGCCCCCGCGCTGCTTCCGAGGCCTCCCACCACGACCGCGCTCAGAACCAGGATCGACGAAAGCAGAGGGAAGTTTCCGGGACTGATGAAATTGATCTTGACCGCGTAGATCCACCCCGCGACGCCACTCGTGGACGCACCGATCACGAAGGCTAGAACCTTCATCTTGACGACCGGGACCCCCATCGCCGCCGCTGCGACCTCATCCTCACGGATGGCAGTCCAGTAGCGTCCCACCCTGGAGTTGTCGAGGTTTCGGATCATTATCACGGCGAGCAATATCGCCGGAACCAATAGGAACTGCCAGTAAGGACCGGCGTCGAGCCCGAACTCGTACTCGAAACCAAAGATATTGATGGAGGGATGAGGGATCCCGAAGATCCCCCGGGATCCGTTGGTGATCTCCAAGTTATTCATGGTCAGCCGGACGATCTCGTGGAATCCCAAGGTGACGATGGCGAGGTAGTCGCCGCGCAGACGAAGTGTCGGTATACCCAGAGCGGCCCCCGCGAGCATTGCAACAATCAACGCCATCGGAAGAACCGCCCAAGTCGGCCAGATCGCGAAGTGATACTGGTCCTCGGCCCCGGACTGCGTCATCAACGCGGTTGTATAGGCACCGAGCATGAAGAACGCTACGTAACCAAGGTCGAGCAGTCCCGCGAGGCCAACGACAACGCTCAGGCCGAGAGCGAGAAGAATCCAAATCCCTGTGAGGAACAACACATTGGTCCCAAAGCCGCCCGACAAGTAAGGGACGAGGTCGGCCTGCATTGCCATCGGGATCACGAACATGATCGCGGCGATGATGAGGTAACGAAGCGGCCCCAATCGCCTCCAGCCCTTCCATACGGTCTCTAGTGGCGTCACGACTCCCGGAGGCAGCTTCGCAAGCCTGGGGTAGTTACGGTTTAGATACGTCTGCAGATTGACGTCGGGAGCAGCCATCTAGCCACCGATCCTTTCGCCCATGATCCCGGTCGGCCTGAAGATCAACACGAGCGGCAACACGACGAACGCTACGACGTTCTTCCATTGCGATCCGATGCAAACAACGCTCATATTTTCGATCAAGCCCAACATGATGCCGCCCAGCATGGCTCCTCTGATGTTTCCGATTCCGCCGAGAACCGCCGCGGTGAACGCCTTGATTCCGAAGATGAAGCCCATGTTCCAGGCTATATTCCCGAACTGGATCCCGTAGAGCGCACCGGCGACTCCTCCAAAGAAACCGCCCACCAGGAACGTAGTCACGATGACGCGGTTGACGTTGACTCCCATCAGCTGCGAGCCGACTAAGTCTTCGGACAGTGCACGGATACTGCGCCCGGTACGCGTCTGGTTGATCAGTCGATCCAGCAGGAACAGGCAGGTAAGAACTGCGATCACGATCAGAAAGTCTTTGTTGTTGACCCGAGAGTCCAGCACGGTAAAGGCCTCTTCGGTCGCCATGACGTTGGGGAATTGGCGCTTGGCGGGACCCAGCAGGAAGTCCTGCTGGAAGAGATAGGTAGCGAAGAACGACGCTCCGATAGCGCTGATGAGGTAAGACAACCGTGCGGCATGGCGCCTACGGAGAGGCCGGTAAGCAGTTCTCTCCAGCACCACTGCGCCCGCCGCCGAAGCAATAGCGCCGACGACGAGAACCGCAAGCAGCATCAGAATCAACACTGCTCCGGAAAATGGACTATCGATCCCCAGAAAACGGCCGAACACATAGAAGGCGCCTACGCCTCCGACCATGAAGACGGCGTCGTGTGCGAAGTTAATGAGCTTCAGGACGCCATAGACCATCGTGTAACCCAGCGCGATCAACGCATAAAGGAACCCGAGGACCAGACCCTCCGCCAGCGTCGGGCCGATAAGGCCGGTGTTGCATTCCAGGCGCGTTGCGAACACGACGACGAGTGCGGTGATGATCGCAGCGGCCGATGCAATGAGGCCCGCCAGCGGCACCCTCTGATCCTGGCTCTCCCTGCGGGCGCCGGACGCATAGTAGGCGCCGATACCTCCGGCTACTACGCCCAAGAAGAAATGAACGAACACGAGAGCAATGCCAACAATTCCAAACGCAAGGCCGATCCACGCCTTGCGGGTGCCCTGCGCGGTTACGAGCGGAGCCTCAGGTTCGCCTCGTTGCTCAGTTTCCTGCTTCACGTCACCCCCGAGCAGCCGACCGGTTCTGGGAAATGTAGCAGCAGCGAAACTCCGGTCGCGGAGGGGGCGCCGAAGCGCCCCCTCCTCAACCTCAACCTATGAAAAACAGTTACTGGGCGAGCTCGTCCACCGACCCGAGGATGACGAAGTTTTCCTCTTTCGTGTCCCACTCGTATACGTAGATACCCTCGGGGCCGATCTCGACGTTGCCCTGATCGTTGAAGCTGTACTGCTTGACGATGCCCTGGTAGCCCTCGACGTTGTCAAGGTAGTCGACGATGCCCTGGCGGACCTCTTCGACCGACGAGTCCGCGTCGAAGTCTTTCAGCGCCTCTGCAAAGAGGAAAACGGAGTCGTAGCCCTCCGCCGCGAACGTGCCGGGGGACTCGCCGTACTCCTCCTCCATGCCGGAGACGAACTCGGCGCCACCCTCGACCTCGGCCGGGTCGGCACAAGGACACGTAACCTGTGCGCCCTCTGCAGCGCCGCCGGCGAGCTCGCCGAACTGATTGTCCTTCGTGCCGTCGTCCGATACGAACTGGGCGTCGACCCCACCTTCCTTCAGCTGCTTCGCGAGGGGGCCGGCCTGCGGGACGTACCCGCCGTAGAAGACCACGTCCGCGCCCGCCTGCCTCACCTCTGCGACCGCCGCGGAGTAATCGGTCTCTTCAGGGCTGATGATGATCGGGCTCGTGGCCGCGTCGCCGAGCTGTTCGGCAACACGCTCGGCGAGACCTTTGGAGTAGTCCTGGTTGTCGTGAACGATGGCAACCGTCTCGGCCCCCAGAGCGTCCGAAATGTAGACGCCGGCCTGCTCACCCTGTACCTCGTCGTCGGCGACCGCGCGGAAGAACGTGTCCCAGTCCTGGTCGTCGATCGTTTCGTTCGTGCAGGACGGGCACAGGAAAGCGACACCGGCATCGTTGAAGATGTCACCGACCGCCAGGGTCTCACCCGAGAAGTAGGGGCCAACGACGCCCACGAGCTCTTCGTTCTCAACGAGGCTCTGGACGAGCTGCGGCGCCTGCTCCGGGTTCCCCTGGCTGTCTTCGGACTGGAGCTCGAGCTGACACGCGAGGTCACCCGTCTCGTTGATCTGGTTGACGCCAAACTCGATGCCGTTGAAGATCGGCTGCCCGATCGAGGCGAAGTCTCCGGACAACGCGCCCATCGTTCCGATCACCCACGTACAATCCTGGCCCCCAGCGACGCCGTTTTCGTCGTCTCCCCCGTCATCGCCACCACAGGCGGCCGCGACCAACGTCAGTGCGGCGAGTGCCGCTACCAGCGGGAAAAGCTTAAATTTCTTCACATAGTCCCCCTTGTTTTCCGACAAAGTTTTCCAGCCACTCCGGAGCCCACGCCCCAGGAGACTGCCCGCCCGCCGTGTTCACCGGCGAAATAACGGGCAGAGTCTATCGAGCGAGGCCGAGAAGTAAAGGTCTCGCTCGAGAAAATCACCGAGCAACTACACCATAGGCCGCCCCATCGATCTACTACTGCCGTCGCAGGTCGCTGATATTACAGAGTCGCGACTCGCAAGGGAATAGCGGTTGGAGGCGACGCAAGTCATACTCATTCCGCTACAGGAGGTCCTCAGCAGGGCCGGCCGACACGAAGTCGCCGACCTCCGGATCGAACTCGTAGATCCAAATGTCTTTGAGTGGATCGGCCACGAGCTCACCCGACTCCTCCCACGTGTAGGTCTTCGCCGCGCCCTGCACGTCTTCGGCATTCTCGAAGAACTCCACGACGTGCCGGCGCACCTCCTCGATCGACTCGTCACCGTTCGACTCCGAGAGAGCCTCGACGACGATGTTGGTGACGTCGTACATGTCCGCC
>JALZEI010000122.1 GCA_030862115.1 Actinomycetota bacterium | reverse complement strand
TCTCTCGGACGTTCGAGAGGCTAGGAGGAGCCTGCGACGAAAGACGGTCTCTGACCGCGGAGCCGGCGCGCAAGAAGATGAAGAACAGAGCCGCGAGAAGGGCCGCCCGCATCCATACCCCGAACACAAGCAGACCTTTGGCCGCCGTCATGTCCTCGGCCCCCACGAAGCGGAAGTCGTAGAACCAGCGAAAGACGCCGACGTACACGAAAAGGTCGGCGAGCGAATAGGCAACCCACCAGCCGATGTTGACTCGCAGCAGCGCGAAGAAAGGCATCAGCCACAAAGCGTACTGGGGCGAGTGCACCTTGTTCCACAACAAGAATGCTGCGAGCAGAGCCGCGCAGACCTGAATAACCGGATATTCACCGTCCTTACGGACGCGCCTCCATCCGAGCCACAGCGCACCGGCAAACGACACCACCATCAGCGCGGTCGTGGTGATGTTCAACCCGGCGGGCGAGATGTTCACGTTGGTGTCGGGATGAAGTCCGATCAACCAGATCGTGTCGTAGTTGGGGAGCCGCTGACTGTGGAACTGGTAGGTCGTCCACCATCCCTCGAAATTGATCATCACGAACGGGAGGTTGACCGCCACCCACGTCCCGACGCCGGCCCCCGACACCCGCCACGCCTCTCGCTTCTCGGCGTGCACCAGCCTTTCCAAAAACAGCGGCGCGAGAAAGAGCAAGGGGTACATCTTCAGGGCGCCCCCCACGCCGAACAGAACCGCCGCCCACACATTTTTCTCCCGGTACCAGGCGTAGAACCCGCCGACTACCGTGGCCACTACGAGTAGATCCCAGTTGTGAAAAGCGTAAAGGATCACGGCGGGAGCTCCGGCGAACAAGAGGGCGCGCGCCGCGCTCATACGCGCCAGGAGATAGGCGGCCACGAATGCGAACGGCGCGAGTAAGAGGGCCGAGGCCTGGAGGTACTCTCGGTAGTCCTGCGCGAAGAACCCCGACCCCCACATGAACACGCCGGTGAGAACTGGATACTCGACCGCCCCATCCACGAGCTCGTCGTTCTGGAGGCTGCCGTTTACGTAGGGGAACACGTGTTGGTCGATCCCGCGCAGCCCGTACAGCGGTTGGATGTCGTTGTAGCAGAGGTCTCTGTACTGATCGCTATCGGGGGACGAGCAGCGCGCTTTTAAGAAGTAGCCGGCGAGAAGCGTAAGGAAACACGCCGCAAGGGCAAGTCCAACATCACCTACACGACGGCCGCGTCGGGTCGCGATCAACGGCCTCCTTATCGGGCCGGTGTGGTCGGCGGGGGCTCCACGGTCGTCGATGGAGGTTCTGTGGTGGGAGGCGGCTCCTCGGTGGTCGGGGGCGGTTCCTCGGTGGTGGGAGGCGGCTCCTTGCTCGACGGCGGCGGACTGGGGGACTCCTCTTCGCTCTCGGACGGGGAGGGCGGCACATAGGTCGACGACGGTGGGGGTGAGTTGAGCTGGTTCTTGGGCAGCTCCCGCGGCACCGGCCAGGGCGCGGGGTCGATATTGAGTATGGGTAACGCCTCGCTCATGTAAGCCGCCCACATCTCGGCGGGAAAGGATCCGCCGGTCACGTCCCGGCCCTCCACGGGACGGCAGAGCTTGGGGTTAGTCGGGTCGTAGCAGTAGCGCATCTGGGGTGTGTAGTCGTCTTGAGGCCCTTTCCTCTTGCCCTCCTCGAGGGGATAGCCCATCCACACCGCCGTCGTCAGTCCCGTATCACCGACCCCGTTTTCGTTCGGTGGGACCGATCCCACAAACCAGGAGTTCGTGTTGAGCTGGGTCGTCCCGGTCTTTCCTGCCTCGAGGTAATCGGCCAGGTTGGCAGAGACGGCCGTACCCTCGGTGGTCACACCGGTCAGCACGCTGTTCAGCACGTCGGCCGAGTTCTGATCGACGACGGCCCTCCCCTCGGTCACTATCGGCTTGTCGCAATCCGTCCACAACCTCGGAATTACTCCGGGTCCGTTCTCCTCCGCCTCCTCGAACGCCTCTTCCATAGTCGCGGGCGCCCCGGGCACCTCGTAACACGTGTTGTCGTTCGTCTTGATGTAGCGGACGGGGTTCACCTCCGGCAGTTTCCCCCTGTTTGTAAAGCCCGCGTAGGCGCGCGCCATCTCGAGCGGAGTGACGTCGATCGATCCGCCGAGCGCCAGAGAGCAGAGGGGTTCGATCTGACTATCGCCGGGCGGAGGATGGAAACCGAAGTCCGTAACGAGGTCGCGAACCGCTCGAGGTCCTACCTCCGCGATCAGCTGGGCGTAGACCGTGTTAACCGAGTTCGTCGTAGCCGTACGCAAGTCAATGGTGCCGTAAGAAGAGCCCCCGAAGTTCTCCGGCTGCCACGCGGGCGTGCCGCAAGCGGGGTCCTCGATCGTCACCGGGGATGCTCCGGAGAAATACGAGCTAGGGGAGATCTCTTGTTTGATGGCCGTCAACAGCGTGAACGGCTTGAACGCAGATCCGGGTTGGCGACCGGGGAAAGAGGTCGCGTAGTTGAAACCGCGCGCGCTCTTTACGTTTTCGTATCTCTTTCCTCCGACCATCGCACGCACCGCTCCGTCCGGCGTCATCGACACGAGAGCGGCCTCGGGCCAACCTTCTTGTTTGGTTCGCGAAAGAGCCTCCTCGGCTCTTTCTTGCGCTTCCAGATCCAGCGTCGTATAGATCTTCAGACCGCACGTATAGGTGCAGCTACCCAGCAGCGGGTCGAGGTAGTCGGCGCGCAACCACTCCATGAAATAAGCGGCCTTCTGTTTCTTCAGGAGATTCTCATCGGGAGGAAAGCTTTTGATCTTTCCGCGCGACGCTTTCTCGAACTGCGACTCGCTGATGTAGCCCTCTTCTCTCATCACTCGCAGGACCATGTCCCGCCGGGCCACGGCCGCCTTCATGTCGAGCTCGGGCTGGTAGGACTCCGGCGACGGGATGATCCCCGCGAGATAAGCCGCTTCGCCCAGGTTCAACCGGGTTGCCGGCTTGTGGAAATAAGCCTTCGAGGCCGCCTGGATTCCGTACGCGCCGCGACCCAGGTAAATGGTGTTCAGATAGAAGCCGAGGATTGTTTTCTTGCCGTAACGACGCTCGAGCTTTATCGCCAGGATCGCTTCTTTGAACTTCCTGGTGATCGTCCGGGAGGCATCTTTCAGTACGGCGTTCTTCACGTACTGCTGGCTGATAGTCGAACCACCTTGTTGGATCTCACCTCCGGTGAGGTTTGCCCACGCAGCTCGGGCCAGTCCACGCAGCGACACACCGTCGTGGTCGTAGAAATCCTTGTCCTCCGCCGAGATGACGGCCTCGCCGACGTGAGGCGCCTGTTTGAAGAGCTTGTCGAGACGACGGTCGTTGAGCAGGAAACGGCGTTGCTCCCCAGTGAAGTGTCCGATCAGTTCTCCGTTGCGGTCATAAACACTGGTCGCCGCATCAAGCGGGACGTCCTCTGGGAGGGGGATCGTCGCGAACGCATAGGTGAATACGAGGACGGCCGCCCCCGCCAGGAGTGCACCGATCGGGATCAGCCACCCCACGGCCAAAAGGATGCGCAGGCTGCGCGGCCTCGGCTTTGTCTTCTTCTCTTTTCGGCGTCGTCCTAACATCGCGAATTCCAGTCTAGGCAGAGTCGGGTTGCTTCTCTTCACAAAGCACTACGTGCTCGAGTGCCCTATCGGTTCCTAGAGAAAGCCGACGAGCAGGCCCTCAACGGTGACCCAGCCGGCCAGCCCCGTCATCGCGAGCGCCAGCAGCACCGACACCCAGGACAGAGCGCGCGTCAGACGGGGGCCGGGCTCATAGATGAAGGGGTCGTCCATCTCCACCACCGCGGCCGGAGTGCCGCCAAGCCGCCCGCGGTGTACCCACGCCGCGCCTCCCGCGAGCAGGAGCGCCACTCCGAACAAGAGCAGGTGGCGAGGAGCGCCGGCGACAAAGGACGCGTCGATCTCGAGTACGTGGCCGGGAACAAGTGCAAGAGCGACAGACGAAAACACGAGAATCCACGCGGCAACCGCCGCGCCGGCCCCCAACGGGAGACGAAGTTCGCGTCGCACGTCCTGAGGAGCTTCCCCCTGCTCGTCCGGAGACGACAACTCGCGAGGAGGAGTTACCGAGGACCGAGCCACCCGCAGGGCGGCCCCCACGAGGGCGGCCACCGCGGCCGGCGTGAGCACGGCGACAAGAGTCCACGGCACGCGATCGATCGCCAGAGAAGAGGTCGCCGATCCCTCGAGAGATCCAGCGGCGAGGTATCCCACGGCCACCACCGGCAGGAACGGCAGGAACACCGCGGCCGCGAGTGTGCGAGCGGCGGAACCCTGACGCGATTGCGCTCCCACCGCGAGCGCCGCGGTCCCAACAACGGCCGCGGTCGCGGCCGCGTTGAGGGCCTGAGGTCCGGCACACGCGGCGGCGGCCATCACGCACACGAGTGCGGCTCCCACGAGCGAAGGAACAAATCGTCGGCTCGCATAAGCGATCAGGCCGAATAAGAGGCCCCCAACCAGCAAAGCCAGTGCCGCCCATCGATCGGGGTCCCCCAGCGCGAGATGGAGGTAAACGAAACCCGCACCCGCGAGAAGCGGACCGGCTGCGGCGGCCCTGTCCCGTGCCAGGGACCAGTGCGCCGTCATCGGAATCGCGCCGGCCAGAACGGCACCCGCGCCGATAACCACGTAACGAGGCCAGCCCACAAGGGAGGTGGGGGCCTGCCACCCGCCGTCGCCGAGAGTCTGTTCGGCAAAGGCCCCTCCCAGTGCCGCCACCGATGCGAAACCGGGGATCCAGAACAAGGGTCGGGACCGCCCCAACGTCGATGCCGCGACCATCGCGAGCAAGGCGCAGGACAAAAAGAGAAGGGTGG
>JALZEI010000142.1 GCA_030862115.1 Actinomycetota bacterium | reverse complement strand
CCGTCGGGGCCTGAGGGGCCGTAGCGTTGGTCGTGAGGGTGTCCTGTTTGAGGGTCGCATTCCTGACGATCGGAAGAACGAGCTTGGTGCGGCAGTCGTCCTCCGGCCCTTCGATGTCCGAGCAGTCTCCACCCATGTGGATGTTGATCCGCCCGCCCATACCGTGGGTAGGTACCTTGTCCGGCTGGCTCGAGGCAATCACCATACGGATCTTGTGCCCGGCCTCGAGGAAATGCGCCTGAGCCATTCCTCGCATCTCAAGACGCATGATCGCGCCCGGCGGACAAGGCGCGGGGCTAGCGCACGGCGTAACGGGCTTGACTTCTTTGACCCGCTCCCGCTCGTTCACCTTCGAGCCGCCGCGCAACTCGGGGTTCATCGCGAAGGTCGCCTTCGAGATCCCGCACCTCTGGCCTGGGTTGTTGGCGCCGGAGATCGGGACACACACAATTGAGCCGTCCGGAGCGATGTCGTAGAGGGTGGTGATTACGTGCATCCGCTCGAGACTCTGTGACTCGAAGAGCTTCAGCTTGGGAGTCCCCGCAATGATCACGTCCTCCTTGAAGGGCTTGCTCTCCCAACCGAGGGCGTTCTCGCCCATCTCTTCCGGCTCGCTGAACTCGTTTTCAATTGCAGGGCCGCATCCGGCGGTCAGGATGCAGCCGCCGCCACCGCGCGGGTCGGCGATGTACGAGTCCACGCCCGCGTTCTCTTCGGTTACGGGCTTGGTGCCGAGCTCGCCGAAGGGTCCGTCGCCGATCGGTTGCGGATACAGCTTCAGTCGCTTGTTCGGCGGACGCGGTGGCCACTCGGGGGCCTCGTAGACGGTGTGGTTGTTCAGGAAGACCTCGGCCTCGGGTCCGGTCTTCACGTCGCGTTTCGCCAGGTGCTTGTCGAACCACGCGTGCAGAGCGTGCGTCCACTGGTCGTGCGCGGGGGGACACGCCTGCGGCACGTGTTGCCGGCAGGAGCGGTCGTTCGGGTGGAGGCCCGAGCCGTGATTCCACTGACCGATCCATGCCTTGTCGCCGGGACGTCCGCGACGGGTGTGGAACCAGTCGAGGGCCGGGATCCGGGCGGCGTTGTCGTTTACGCCGTGGACGGCAAACACGGGGATGTCGGCTTTCGTTGCACCGACCCTATGGTCTCTCTCCTTGTCCCAGCTAAAGGGCGCGTCGTGGTCGTACTCACCGGACTCGAATTCATCGCCGGAGACAAGGGCTGAGTCGGGAAGCCCGCATCCGAACCAATCAATGTTCTCGCCGAAGCTGTCGCCGGTGGATCCAACGCTTTCCTCGAGCCGGAACAGGTCGCCGAGCTGCGGCAGGAAGTAGCGCTGGATCGAGAGTGCTTCGTATGCTCCGGCGGGGCCGACCCACTGAAGGAAGTAAGGGACTCCGTACTGGAACTTGTGGTGGTACATGGCACCGAGGCCTGCACTTGGGACGATGGTTTTCAGTACGGGATTGTGAGCGGCGGCCGCCAGCGACTGAGAACCGGCCACGTACGAGTGACCCGTCATGCCTACTCGGCCGTTCGACCACTTCTGTTTGCCGATCCAGGTTAGAAGGTCGTCGGCATCTGCGAGGTCGTCTTGGCCCAGGTGGTCGAGACAACCGCCGGACTTCCCGGTGCCGCGGAGATTGGCAAAGACGACCGCGTAACCGCGCGGAGCGAAATATCCGGCGAGACCCAGCGTCTTGTGCGTGGGATTGTATTGCGTCGAGTCGAGGTAGTGAGGTGCTTCACCCTCGAACTTAGGTCCGGGGAGAACCCTCGTTCCCGACCGGTCGGCGATCGTGCCGTGATAGGGGCTGAGCTCGAGGATCGTCGGGTAGGGCTTGACCGTTTTCGGCCGGACCACCTCGACGTGCAACATGACCTCGCCGCCGCCGGGAGCGTCCGGGTCCGGGGCGCTCATAGGAACTTTTATTTTGTCGCGGATGATCTCGTCATCTTTGTACTTGACCTGGCTGAGGCCCGGATTCTTGCTGTAATCGAAGTTCTTTCCCGAGACGGTGATGTCCGCTTTTGCGGCCGGCGCCTGGGTCAACATCAACGAACCGGCAACGGCGACGGTGAGCAGAACTGCCGCAAGTCGCCGGGCTTTCGATCGTGCCCTGATCATGTGGATCCTTCCTGTGGGCCTATTTGTCCTAATGCACGTGGTTCTCCGCCTGAGGCCGGTCTCCTGTAGAGAGCGCCCGGGTCGAAGATCCTCGAACCAAGGTCGAGTGCTGAGATTCCGGCGGCGGATTCAACCAGTCGACGCAACTAGCTCGGCTAGCTTCTCGGCCGGTGTGTCCCAGTCAAGGGTCTCACGCGGCCTGCCATTGAGACCGTCAGCGGCAGCCTGGAGCTCGACGTCGGT
>JALZEI010000116.1 GCA_030862115.1 Actinomycetota bacterium | reverse complement strand
AATTCCTCGGATTCGTCGTACTCGGAGGCGACGGGGCGAATCTCTTTTTCGGCGAACTCGTGCGCCCATTTCTTGAGCTCGACGTGTTCCTCGGTGAGCATGAACTCCACGCTGCTGCGCTCCTTTCCTGCGGTCGGCCCGGGAAGAGGGCCGCGCGAGAGGTCCACGTGCAAGACCCCGGATACGGTCGACCCAGCATACTTGACTCACTGGTCAAGTTTCTAGGGGGCAGGATGGAACCACTTCTTGAGAACGGAGGCGAATGAGCGACGACAGGCGCAGACGAGAGCTCACCTACGAACGACTGTTCCGCAGGTGGGAGGAGTCCAGCTGGAGCGCAACGGCCATCGACTTCTCCCAGGACCGCCGGGACTGGACCGAGCAGCTCGACGACCGCCAGCGGGAGGCCTCGCTGTGGAACTACTCGATGTTCCTCAAGGGCGTCGAGGGCGTGGCGGGAGCGCTCACGGGCGTATTGGACGCCCTTCCCGGCGCCATGCAGTCCGTGTTCGTCTCCACACAGATCGCCGACGAGGCCCGCAACAAAGTCTTTCTCGATCGCTTTATGCGGGAGGTGGCGCGCCAGGGAAGCGATCCCGAGTCGACCTCCGAGGCCATCGACCATCACGTGACCTGGGGCTTTCGGGGGATCCTGGACGAATTGGCTCGAGCCGCGGATGCGCTTCGCAAACACCCACAAGAGCGTCCGCTCTTGACCCAGGTGATCGCGCTCAACCACATCATCATCGAGGGAGTTCTTGCAGTCCCCGGTGAGCACTTCATTCATCGTTACGTAAAGAGGCGGGGGATCATGCCGGGCTTTACGAAGGGGATCGAACACATCGCGCTCGACGAACAGCGTCACGTTGCGTTCGGTACCACGCTTCTGGAACGGCTGATCCGAAGTTCCTCAGAGAATCGGGCCGCGGCCATCGAGATGTGGAATCGCTCGCTTCCGTGGATGGTCGGGGTTTTCGTACCGCCGAACCTCGACCGCTCATACGTGGAGTGTTTCGACTTCACGCTCGAGGAGATCTACGGCTTCGGCCTGCAGGCTCTCGAAACCAAACTAAAAGAAGTGGATGTAGATCCCGCCGAGCTGACTTTGCTGGCTCTCGACGACCGGACTCTTTCTTACGAGCAGAGAGCCGAGCGGATGTTGACCCTTATCGCGGACGGGATCATCGGCGACGATCGGCGCGAGCCCACGCCATCACAACAGTCGCTCGAGATTCTGTTCGAGGCCACGGCGCGGGCACTCGACGTCGAGCAGGCTCGTTCGCTCGGCGGTCCGATCGAGTGGGCGTTCACCGACTCGGACCCGTGGCACATCAACGTCGTGAACAACCACGCCGAGGCAAAGTTGGGCAGGGGTGGCGGGCCTGGTCTGAAACTAGAGATCTCTGCCGGCGATTGGGCGAAGATCGCGGTCGGTCGAAGTGATGCACGATGGGCGCTGCTGAAGCGTCGTCTCAGGGTGCACGGCAACTGGCAGGCGAAGGCCAAGCTGTCTAAGCTTTTCCGCTGAGCTTCCGGGGGGTGTGGGGGTGAGCGAAGCTTGCGAGCGGACCCCCACGCGCTCGACGAGGGGCCCTTGTGGCCACTCGGAGCGCGCTCGCCAGGACGAAGTCCTGGCGGAAACAAAGGGTGTGGGGGTGAGCGAAGCTTGCGGCGGAGAGCCCGAAATCGCTCGCCAGGACGAAGTCCTGGCGGAAACAAAGGGGTTCCCCAAATTTGGCGCAGTTAAGGTGTGGCGATGAATTTTGACCTTGAGCCCGAACAACGGGATTTCTCCGCCACCGTGCGCGATTTTGTCGACGCGGAGATCCGTCCCAACGCCGAACGGTGGGACGAAGAGCACGAGCTTCCGATGGACGCCGTCAAGCAGATGGGCGACCTGGGGCTCTTTGGTCTTCCTTTTCCTGAGGAATACGGTGGCTCGGGCAGCGACTTCTTAACGCTGTGTTTGGCCATCGAAGAGATCGCCCGCGTGGACTCCTCGCTTGCCATCACGCTGGAGGCGGCCGTCGGGCTGGGGGCGATGCCCGTATACAAGTTCGGAAGCGAGGATCAAAAGCAGCGCCTCTTGCCACCGCTGGCGTCGGGCGACGCTCTCGCCGGGTTCGGACTGACGGAGCCGGGCGGAGGGTCCGATGCGGGGGCCACCAAAACGTCGGCGCGGATCGAGGACGGGAACTGGGTCGTCAACGGCTCGAAGTCGTTCATCACGAACGCCGGCACGCCGATTACCTCGTTCGTCACGGTCACCGCCGTGACCGGGACCGAAGACGGGGGGCACAAGGAGATCTCGGCGATCGTAGTTCCGAGCGGAACCCCCGGGTTCGAGGTCGGGAAGCCCTACCGCAAGATGGGATGGCATCACTCCGACACGCGCGAGCTCGCCTTTAACGACTGCCGGGTCCCCGAGGAGAATCTGCTCGGCAACCTCGGCGAGGGTTACAAGAACTTCTTGAACATCCTCGACGACGGTCGCATCGCGATCGCGGCCCTGGCGGTAGGTCTCGCGCAGGGGTGTGTAGACGAATGCCTCAAGTACGCGCACGAGCGCAGCGCTTTCGGCCGTCCAATCGGGTCTTTCCAAGCCGTGCAGTTCAAGATCGCCGACATGGCACTGAAAACCGAGTTTGCTCGCCAGGGTTACTACCGCGCCGCATGGCTCAAGGAACAGGGCCGCCCCTACAAGAAAGAGGCGGCGATGGCCAAGCTCTACGCGTCGGAGATCGCCGTCGACGTCGCGCGGGAGGCCGTTCAGGTTCACGGGGGCTACGGCTACATCGAGGAGTTTGCGGTGTGTCGTCACTTCCGCGACTCGAAGATTCTTGAGATCGGAGAGGGGACTTCCGAGGTAATGCGCATTCTCATCGCGAGGGAGCTTGGGCTACCTCAGTCCTGATCGCTCTTGAGGGTCGAAGAGGTCATCCGGGACCTCTCCGGACTCGAGGACGTGACGGCCGCCGCCAGGCAGACGAAAGCCGTAGCGCTCGATACCGAGTTCCTTCGGGAACGCACTTATCGCGCGCGACTTTGCCTCGTCCAGCTTGCGGTCGAGGAGCGTGTCTACATTGTCGATCCGCTGGCCGGTCTGGACATGGGACGGATCGCAGACCTCGTGGCCGATCCGGACATCGAGGTCGTTGTGCACGCCGGACGGCAGGATCTCGAGCTGTTCTACGGCGAGCACGGGGTCATTCCGCAGAACGTTTTCGACGTACAGATCGCAGCCGGCTTTGCCGGTCTGGGTGCGTCCTCGTCTTACGGCGCACTCGTCCGAGCGGTTCTCGATGTGTCCCTAAAGAAGGGCGAATCATATTCCGACTGGTGCCGCCGGCCACTGCGAGGCGAACAGCTGCGGTATGCGGCCGACGACGTGCGCTACCTGTTCGCCGTGGCTCGCTCGCTCAAGTCGAGCCTTACCGAGCTGGGACGGCTGGACTGGGCCCTCGAGGAGATGAGGGAGTTGAACTCCGAGCGCATGTACAAAACGGATAACGATGAAGTCTGGCGACGAGTAACGGGCCGGACAAATCTCTCCGGTCGGCAGCTTGCCGTCTTGAAAGAGATGGCGCGCTGGCGCGAGGAGACGGCGTCCCGCCGCGACGTGCCGCGAGGTTGGGTGATGAAGGACCCGTCGCTCATAGAGATAGCGCGACGGCAACCCAGCTCCCTGAAGGCCCTGGGGGACGTTCGAGGCCTGGGCGCCAGGGAGGTGGAGAAGGCGGGCCGGGAGATCCTTCGGGCTGTCGAGCGAGGTTTGAGCGCTCCGCCGCCCGAGATCTCGGCCGCTCCACCGCGCGACGACCAGGTGCGTGCTCGCTTGATCGGGGGCCTCGCGGATGTCGTGGTCCGGACGAGAGCCGAGCGGGCCGGGATCGCCCCGGAGCTGGTGGCCACCCGTGGGGAGGTCGAGGCCGTTCTCATCGACGTGCTGTCCAACGGAGTCCTCAAGCCCCACCGCTTATTGAGCGGATGGAGAAAAGAGCTCGCGGGTGACGCGGTTATCGACCTTGCGCGTGGGAACCTGGCAATAAGGACGATAGACAAACCGCCCTACGTGGAGGAGGTGCGGCTCTGATGGCCACCGAGGACGAACGTATCGCTTTATTTGTCGACTTCGAGAACCTGGCCCTGGGGGCTAGGGATCGTAAGGAGAAGCTGGAGATGGTTGTCATCATGGACGCTCTCTCCGAGCGAGGGCGCGTCGTCGCGCGGCGGGCTTATGCAGACTGGAACCTGTTCTCCGAGCACCGCCAGGCGCTTCTGGAGCAGCGCATCGAGATGATAGAGGTGCCGCAACGATCGGGAACCATCCGTAAGAACGCCGCGGATATCAAGCTCGCGGTCGACGCGATCGAGATGGCGTTCCAGCGCGACTTCGTAACCACGTTCGTCGTTGCGTCGGGAGATTCAGATTTCACCCCGCTTGTTCTCAAGCTCAGAGAGCTCAACAAGAGGGTCATCGGTGTGGGAGTCGAGGGATCGACATCGGAACTATTGCCCGGAGCCTGCGACGAGTTCCTGTTCTACGAGCGGCTCCTGGGTCCCGGCACGGCGAAAGCGGCCGTCGGACGCAAGCGCGGCGGCGCCAAGAAGGAGAAGGTCTCCGACACAGCCGACGCGGCGAAACTCGTGACGAAGACACTCACCGGCCTACAGCGCTCCACCGACGGTTCCGTGCTGTCCTCCAACATCAAGCGCGCGCTGCTTCGCAAGGACCCCACCTTCTCCGAGGGAGATTTCGGGTTCAGAACCTGGGGAGAGCTCATGCGGCACCTGGAAAAGGCCGGAGTCATCACCCTCAGCCAGGGATCTGCGGGGGGAGACCCCGCAGTCGACTTCCCGTCGGCCGGCGGAGGGGAGGAGCAGGCCTTCGCCCTACTTCGGGAGGTAGTAGCCGACCTCCAGAACCAGAACGGAGCACCCCCTCTGTCCGGGCTGAAGGCGGCCCTGCGGAAGAAGAATCCGGATTTCTCGGAGAAGAACTACGGATACGGCGGCTTCCTGCAGTTCGTGAAGGCGGCGGCGGCCAACGGGGCCATCGCCCTCGACTGGGACGACGAGGCCGAGGACTACTACCTGAGCGCTCCCTAGGGCGGACCTGTGGGCGCCCGCCGCGCCGGGCTGTAGATTTCCCCCGTCCCATAAAACGACCGGGGAGGAAGTTTGGCTCGTCTGCGTCTTATTCCGCGCGAAGAATCCTTCTTCGACCTCTTCGAAGAGTTGGCGCAGAAGGTCGATCAGGGGGCCGGCGAACTGCTCGCCCTACTCAGGGATTACCGCGATCTCGACCGCCGCGTCGGTCGCATCCTCGATATCGAGCACGAGGGTGACGAGATCACCCACGAGGTCATGCGCCGGCTCAACACGTCTTTTGTCACGCCGTTCGATCGCGAGGACATCCACCACCTCGCGTCGAGTCTCGACGACGTACTCGATCACATCGAGGCCGCCGCCGAATACCTCCAGCTACACAAGATCCAAGAGCCCCTTCGCCAGATGGTGTCGCTAGCCGAGATCCTGTCGGAGGCAGCGGGGAAAACATCTGCCTCAATGCCCAATCTAAGAAAGATGAAGGACTTGGAGGAGTACTGGGTCGAGATCAACCGTCTCGAGAACGAGGGAGACCGGGCTTACCGACGGACCATCGCGGAGTTGTTCTCCGGCGACTACAAAGCAATGGACGTGCTGAAGTTCAAGGAGATCATCGAACAGATCGAACAAGCCGTCGATCGACTTGAAGATGTAGCGAACACGGTCGAGAGCATCTACCTGAAGCACAGCTAACAATTCGCGACGCTTTGCGTCGAGAAAAAGCTAAGCCGGGGTTCCCTCGGGATGCGAGGCGTCGGTAAACTCGCGAAACACTCCCGTGACCATGAAAGAGATCTGCTCGCCGATGTCGACGGCGTGATCTCCGAAACGCTCAAGATAACGGGCGACGAGGACCAACAGCGTGGCCCACTCGAAACTCTGGTCGTCTTGCACGAACTCCTTTAAGTCGTGAAGCATCCCTCGATTGAGTCGGTCCAAAGTTTCATCTTTGACGGGAAGCTCCTCCGCCAGTTCATCGCTCCTCTGGGCAAAAGCGGACATTGCCAGCTCGAGCATCTCGGCCGCTCGTTTCCCCATCTCGTTGAGGCGTTCCATCATCGGGGAGTCCACCGGATAGGGATGTTCGTTGGTAACAAATTTGGCGACATTGACACAGAGGTCTCCCATCCGTTCCACGTGCATATTCGAGTGAAGGATCGCGGAGACCAGACGGAGATCTCCGGCGACGGGTGCCTGGAGAGCTAGGAGATTCAACACCCTCGATTGCGTTGCCAGGTAGATGTCGTCGACGGCGTCGTCGCCGGCGATGACATCTTGAGCGAGGTCGCCGTCGCGCTCCATGAGAGCGTTCATTACCCGGTCCAGCTGGGACCGCACCAGAGCCGCCTGGCGAAGAAGCCCACCCTCTGCCTCTTGAAGTTCCTCGTGAAAGTTGAGACGAACCATGTGGTTGAGTCTAGTGGCGGACCGGGGGCCAACGGCTGTGCCTATATGACCTTCACGTGAACTTTCGGCGAATTTCTTGGGATTCGAGGGGGCGGGTCGGTCAAGGCGTACTCTGAACCTTAGGATCGCTTTGATGCCGATGATGCTTTCAAGATGACGTCTCTCATGTGGATCGCCGGCGGCTTAATAGTCGTGTTCGTTATCGGGTTCTTCATCTGGAAAAGGAAGCGGTCAAACCCGTCCCGGCAGACCAGCAGTTCGACTTCGCCTGAACGACATACGGAAGACGGTCTGGCGTCCGAGGTCCTCGAGCGAATCGGCGAAGGGATCCTGTTGCTGGACGAGAGATTCAGGCCTCGTTTTGCAAATGCAGCGGCGAGGCACATGTTGGGATTCAGGGATCCCTGGTTGCCCGAGCGGGTTCCGTCGGACGAGATGGCATCGCTCGCACGAGAGGCGGCCCAAGGAAGCGACATCGAGCGCACTCTTTCGGTCATGTTCCCCATGCCGATGGACCTCAAGGTTCGCGCCACTCGTCTGGAAGAGCCCGCCGGCGTTCTTGTAGCCCTTCAGGACGTGACTCAAGAGGTTGGTGCCCAGAGAGTGCGCCGCGAATTCGTGACTAACGCGTCGCACGAGTTGAAAAGTCCCGTCGCGGGTCTTCAGGCGCTCGCCGAAGCCGTAGCCGAAGCGGCCGTCGACGATCCCGCGGCCGCCGAACGGTTCTCTCAACGCATGATCGCGGAGGCAGATCGCCTAAGTCGGTTGATCGCCGATCTCCTCGACCTCTCCCGCCTGGAGGAGCAGCCCGTACCACCCTCCGTTCCGGTATCGCTATCAATCGTTGCTCGTCGCGAGATAGAGACGGTAATCGCCGCCGCCGATGACAAATCAATCGAGCTTCACGTTGAGGTGGAACCGAATATTCAAGTGGCGGGAGATGAGCAGCAACTGGGTCTTCTCGTGCGCAACCTGCTTGAGAACGCCGTTCGGTACACACCGGAAGCCGGGTCGATTGGCTTGCGAGTCCATCGTGACGGAGACTCCGCTCTGGTAGTTGTCGACGACAACGGCATCGGGATACCGAGCGATGCTCAGGATCGCGTCTTCGAGCGTTTTTATCGTGTCGATCGAGCACGCTCCCGCCAGAGAGGTGGAACGGGTTTGGGGTTGGCGATAGTGAAGCACGTGGCCGAGCTGCACGGCGGCGAAGTAAATCTAAGCAGCGAACTCGGCCGCGGCTCGACGTTCTCTGTGCGGCTCCCTTCTCTCGTACAAGAAGAATCTGCCGCGGAGGGTCAGCTCGCGGCTCCCATTGACGACGGCGCGACGCCTTCCTCTGGAGAGTCGCACGCTGCCGAACCGATGGTTGGTTAGCCAAGGAGGCATTTGTGTCAAAGGTTTTGCTGATAGAGGACGAGGAGAGTTTTGGTGAGGCTCTCGCGTACCAGCTGACGCGAGAGGGATACGAGGTGGACCGTGTCACCGACGGCGCATCCGGTCTGGAGCGGTTCAAAGCAAACGGCGCCGATCTCGTTCTCTTGGATCTGATGCTTCCCGGCATGGCCGGCGAGGACGTCTGCAAGGAGATCCGCCGTAGCTCCCACGTCCCGGTCATCATGCTGACGGCAAAGGATGCGGAACTCGACAAGGTTCTGGGTCTCGAGCTCGGGGCCGACGATTACGTTACGAAACCGTTTTCCACCAGGGAGCTCATCGCGCGCATGAAATCCGTACTTCGACGTAGCTCGTCCGACGTCGCGTCGGCCGACGGCGTGTTGGAGGCGGGCGGAGTGCGGCTGGATCCAGACCGCGTCGAGGTAACGGTGCGCGGAGAAACAGTTCACCTACCGCGCAAGGAGTTCGAGCTGTTGGAACTTCTCATGGAAAATCTCGGACGTGTGCTGAGTCGGGAAACCCTCATCGACCGAATATGGGGTCCCGAGTATTTCGGTGACTC
>JALZEI010000065.1 GCA_030862115.1 Actinomycetota bacterium | reverse complement strand
GCGCCCCGGATCCGGACGCTCCCGGCGGCGGCGAGGTCATGTTGCACGTCGAGGTGGTTCGGCCGAAAACGGTCAAGCCCTACCCGACCATCCTCGAGCTCAGCCCCTATCACGGCACGATTGCCGACCGGTCGGGGACGAGAATCCTCCCCGGACCTAAGTTCGAAGGCGAAGCGCCTCACTACATCGATTCGACGCAGTACACGCCCACGGACAAGACACTGGGTCTCGCCGGTTACTTCGCTCCGCGCGGTTACGCGGTCGTCTTTGCCAATCTCCGCGGCACCGGGAAGTCCGGCGGTTGTCTCGACCACCTGGGCCAAGACGACCTCTCGGATGCCGACGATCTCTTGACATGGATCGGCAAACAGAAGTGGTCGAACGGCCGAGTAGGCATGACCGGCCACTCTTATGTCGGGTCGACACCCGCGATGGCCGCGGCGACGAAAAACCCCGTGCTCAAGACGATCGTGCCGAGCGCCGGTATTGCGGCCATGTACCACCACAAGTTCCAGTACGGCGTCCCCTACTTCCTGCAGTGGATCGGGCCCGCCGAGGCCTACGAGGAACTCGCGATCGACCGATACCTGCTTCCGCAATTAGGAGACCCCTACGGGGATAGTTTCGGAGAGAACGAAGAGTGGTTCGGTTGTGGCCTACCCAACTCGGCTCTCATCTCTGGTGACGACTTCGACTCCGGCGAATACGACGACGACGAGCCCTTCCCCTGGGACACCAACCGAGACCACCGAAAGGGTGCGACGAAAGCCGACATCCCGGTCTTCCTAGTTCACGGAGTAAACGACAACGCCGTCCGTAACCCCGCGCTGGACTGGTTCCACACTCGCAAGGGAAACAAGGGCGACAAGGCCTGGATCGGACAGTGGAACCACGGCTCGAACTTCTACCCGAACGACAGGACTTGTCCGCAGCACGTAGGAACCCCGTGTCCCAAGGCACAGGATCAGTGGACCCTTGCGCTGCACGCATGGTTCGACAAGCACCTTGCCAACCGGGACGTCAAAACGGGGCCGGCGACGGAGGTGTTCTTGAACGACCACACCGTGTACCAGCCGTCGGAGTGGACGCCTCGGCCCGAGAACAAGCGCTTGAAGCTTTACCCGCAGCCGATCGGCGACGGTCCACTCGGCGAACTCGGTACGAAACCGGTAACCGAAGAGAACGCGGATACAGCCTCTTACATCGCCAACCCGCGAGCCAGCGGTTGTATTTTGTGCGGTGGCGCTGCGCAGCTCGGCAACGAGTTCAACGAGCCGGAGGAGATGGGCGCCTACGCCATCGGCTGGGACAGCGCGCCCTTCGAAAAGGACGTGCTATTAGTCGGCACGCCGAAGCTCAAGCTGTTCGAGTCGCAGTCGTTCCAGAGGATGCACGTCATAACCACGCTCTACGACATCGCACCCGACGGCTCGACGGTGTGTGTCCCGATAACTAACAGCGAGCGGTGTGGTATCTCCAAAGCGACTTTCGCCATGAACCCCGAACTGCGCGGCGACGCCAAGGTGAACGAGCGTGAGCGGGTCAAGGAGACCAAGCTGGTCGTCCCAGGCGAGGTCATGCGACTCGAAATGCGAGGAATGGTTCAGGCTTACCGTCTCAAGGCCGGCCACAGCATCCGCATGGTGGTCGCATCCAGCCAGCCCGACAAGGTCGCGACCCACGGTATGGGCGGCGAAGTAACCATCCACATGGGCGGTGATTGCTCCGACATCGAGGGCCCCGAGGACGACTGCCGCACCAAGCTCGTACTTCCGATCGTGAGAAACGCAACCCTCAAGAACGATCAGCTGACGACCAACGCCACCGCCCTACAGGCGGGGGGAGCATAGAAACACTCGCTGCACAAAGGGGCCGGAGAAATCCGGCCCCTTTTCTTTACGCCGAGTGCGCCCCCCCTTTCTTTACGCCGAGTGCTCCGCTCGTTGCGGATAGCGCAACCAATGGAGCATTCGGCGGTTATTGGGGCGGGGCTAGAAGGGGACGGAGACCGATAGGTAGCTGCGGGCCGCGTAGGTGTCGCCCTCGACCTCCATCGCCGATGGTTCCGCACGACCCGACATCAAGCGACAGAACTCGAGCGCGTCGCCGGTGATCGTCGATCTCTCCTCCGTGCCGAGGATGAACTCTCCTCCGGCCTCTCCGGTCAAGACGAGACGCGCGTTCGGCTTGGCCAGCCGGTTCCAGTGTCGAACGACATCGGCGACGATGCGAGCCTCGTGACCGAGGAAACGGAAGTCCCGGCCCACGGCTCTCGTGATGTCGATGCGATGCATGAAGTGGTCGCGCAGGAAGATGACGTCGGCCACGAAACCCAGGGTCGTCCAACCCAAAAATGAGTTGTAGATCGGTAGGGGCTTACCGGCGGCCCCCAGCACGGATCTCAGTTTCATGAACCGGGGATTGCTTCGACGTAGAGCCTCGAGAAGCTGGGCGGGCGTCATGTCCTTGCGCATTTCAACTCCTGCCTGGTTCTGCGCATCGAGTTTGACGCCGAACTCCTTGGCGACCCGACGTGTGGCCTTCGCCTGCGCAAAGAACACCTTCGGCGATGTCGTCGCCTCGGCCCACCCGAGGAGGTGAGCGATGATGTCTCGCACCTTCCACGGGTCACAGTCGGTCACCGTGTTCCAGTCCTCGTCCGATAACTCGTCGAGAAGCTCGACCAGAGCCCGGTGTTCCGCTTTTCCCAGCTCGGTGGCCTCCGAGTGAGACAGACCGCGCATCCCTGCCACCCTGGTTGGGGTGATGTCCTTTGTTTCCATGAATCCTCCCGGCCCGCCGGCGAGTTGCGCCGACCTCATTGTCTGTTCAGGTGCGTGAGATCGTCCCACGATCCGTCGGACCTCGCCTCAAATAAGGCCGATGGCCCGCCGAGTGGTGGATTCTGCGTAAATAACCGGCGCGAGGCACCACTCGGCGAGGGGGGCGGCGAGGGGGCGGCGAGGGGGAGGGCTAGGAGTCGAGGGCCGGCTGGCAATTTGGACACCAGTAGGTGACCTGTTCGGACGAGGTGGCCGGTTCGCTTCTTTCTATGGTCGTTCCACAACGTCTGCAGGGTTTGCCCCTGCGCCCGTACACCCAGACCCTGCCTCCGGGCCGGGAGTCGCCGGTCGTGACACGCCTGCCCAGCCGGATACTCGTATCCATCAAAGACTTGGCCAGGTTGACGGCGCCCTCAAGATCACCCGCCATGCCCACCGGCGTCCAGGGATTAACACCTCGCAGAAAGCAGATCTCGCACTTGAAGACGTTGCCGAGACCGGCGATGTTTCTCTGATCGACGATCGCGTCCGAGAAGGGCCGGTCGGGATCGGACGACAATCTCTTCAAAGCCTCTTCGGCGTCCCAGTTCCTCAGTGGATCGGGCCCCAGGTGCTCGACGAAACCCGACTCCTCGTCGCGCGCTGCCAGGTCGATGACGGGGATGTTGAAGCCGACCGCCGTCCATCTCTCCGTCGTCAAGACCACCCGCGCTTGCCACCCGGGGGAACGCCATCTCTCACCCTTTCGGTACAGATGCCACGAGCCCTCGAGCTTGAAGTGCGTGTGGAGACTGAGATCACCGTCGAAGCGCCAGAACATGTGCTTGCCTAGTGACGTGATCTCGGTGACCCTTCGATCCGATAGATCGACGGTTGCGTACTGCGGCACTCGGAAATCGCTGTTGGTCAAGTGCGCGCCGGCCATGGCGCGGTTCAGGCGGGTGGCGCTTAGGTAAACGGTGTCGCCCTCAGGCACGCAGTCGCAGACCCCTCGAGGTGAACCGGAAACCCGCTTCAGTCAAGAGATCCGCAAGGGGCGTGTCGAGAACCGATTCGCCATCGGCTCGTTCCACCGACAGCTTTCCCAGCGCCCCGTCGTGAGCGGCCAGGGTGAGGGCGTCGACGGCGGGCCGAAGGAGATCGTCGTCGTCGGTATAAGAGAGAAGCGTCTTGCCCCCCTTCTCCACATAGAGAACGAGCTCTCCGGACACGAGGGCCACCACTGCCCCCGCCTTTCTGCCGGCGCGGTGACCGGTGGCACGTGACTCGCCATCCTCTTCGCGCGCGGGCCACGGTAGCGCCGCGCCGTACGGATTCGCCGGGTCGGTGGCCGCCAGCACCTCGGTCTGTCTATCTCCGGGAGGCATGTCGACGAGAGAACGCAGACGGTCGACCGCTCCCTCGAGAGCGAACTGGGCTCCCCCAAGGCCATCGACGAAGTAGCCCCGGCGGCATCTGCCCGCCTCCTCCATGGCGCGCAACACCGTGTAAACGGACGAAAAACCGCCGATTACCTTCTCCACTGCGATCGCTCCGCGCGTAACGATTCCGTGCCGTGCGAGAAGCTGCGCGGCAAGAGCGTGAGCGCGTCGCGTTGCATCCTCGGACCTCGGAACGACGAGACTCCAGCGACCCGTTACCGACGGAGGGCCGAGTCGCACCGGAGTCGCCGGCCGTCGGCGACGCCTGTGAGACGAACCCTTGCGCGGTGCCCCTCCAACGTGCGCGCGCAAGGCGGCGAAGGTGTCGTTGGTAACCCAGCCGGCCCACACGAGTTCCCACAGAGCGAGCTCGAGTTCAGAGTCGTCCATGCTGGCTACGGCATCGGAGATCTGTCGGAAGAAAAGTGCGCCGCTTTTCTCAAGTGCCTCTTTGATGCCCGCGGCGGTGGGCGTCAGATCCACAGGTTCGGGCGGGGGAAGGAGCTCGGCGGCGCGATCCGCCGGAGCCAGCACCACCCACCCGTCGGAACTGCCGATCGCGCCGGCCCCCGCCCACGTGATCTCGCCGGCCGCGGCGAGCTCATCGAGCAAGGCCGGCGTGTAGCCGGGGATCCGCACCGGCAGCACCTGCCGCTCCAAAACGGAAGCGGGGATCGGCGCCCCCTGTAGTTGCTCGATCACCTCGAACAAGGCGTTCAGGGCCGCCGGTCCGTCGAGGGGCCGTCGTCGGGCCGAGGGTCCGAGCCCGTGCCACGCGAGCTGGAAGCGGGCAAGCGCCGCCTGGGGAGCCGGCTCGATCTCTTTTCTCCAGGCTGCCAGCGACCGCCGCCGCAGTCTGCGAAGCACGTCGACCTCGATCCACTCCCGGCCCGCGCCGCCGGGACGGAACTCTCCCTCGACAACGCGCCGCGCCTCGGCGAGAGACCGCAGTGCCGCATCGACCACGGAGACCCCGAGCGAGAACCGGCCGGCCACATCGCGTGCGGTGAACGGGCCGTGGGTGCGCGCGTAGCGGGAGACAAGATCCTCCAGGGGAGCTTCGGTCGACTCGAGAAAAGCGCCCGGAACCCCGATCGGCAACGCCACCCCGAGCGCGTCGCGGTATCGACCCGCGTCCTCGGCCGCGATCCAGCGCATCTCGCCTCCGACCCGAACGGGTACCACGCGCCGTGCTTGATGCAGCTCGGTCAGCCACTTCTTTGCAAGGCCGGGATCGGCGACGCGCGCGGTCACTTCTTCATCGCTCAGATCCCCGAGCATGCGCAGCAGATCGTGCAGCGCATCGATCGTGGAGATCTTCCTTTCGTCGGTGAGGAACTGCAGCTCGAGCTCGAGCGCGATCAACGATTCGTCATCGATGAGCTCCCTTAGCTCGGAACGACCCATGATCTCGGCGAGCAAGGAACGGTCTAGCGACAACGCCTGGGCTCGTCGTTCCGCGAGTGGAGCGTCTCCCTCGTAGAGAAAGGCGCTGACGAAGCCGAACTGCAGGGAGCTCGCGAAGGGGGACGGTAGCGGAGTCTCGACCTCGACGATCCGCACCTCGCGCCGGCGGATGGCCGCCATCAGTTCCGTCAAGGCGTCGAGATCGAAGACGTCCTGCAGGCACTCGCGATAGGTCTCGAGAATGACGGGGAACGAGCGGTACTTCGTCGCCACCTGCAACAGTCGCGCACTTTTCTGGCGTTGCTGCCACAACGGTGTTCGCGATCCCGGATTGCGACGAGGCAACAGCAACGACCGCGACGCGCACTCGCGGAAGCGGCTGGAGAACAGAGCCGACGAGCCCACCCTGTCGACGACGAACCCCTCGATCTCCTCCGGCTCGAACGCGAGCGACTCGGCCCCCGGAACGTCCTCCGCATCGGGCAGGCGCACCACGATGCCGTCGTCCGTGTAGATGCACTGGACCTCGACGCCCAGACGTTCCGCAAGGGAATGCTCGATGGCCTGTGCCCAGGGAGCGTGCACCGGCGCGCCGAACGGAGAGTGGATGCACATCCGCCAGTCCCCCAGTTCGTCACGGAACCGTTCGATCACGATCGTGCGGTCGTCCGGAAGGGATCCCGCGGCCTCTTTTTGCTCGGCGAGGTAAACGACGAGGTTGCGCGCCGCGAACTCGTCGAGACCCGCTTTCTCGAGGCGAGCGACCTGCTCCCCGCGAGACAGTCCGCCCAGCTCGCGCAGGAACGCGCCGAGCGCCTTGCCGAGTTCCATCGGTCGGCCGGGCGCGTCGCCGTGCCAGAACGGCATCTTGCCGGGTTGCCCGGGGGCCGGACTGACCAGCACGCGGTCGGCGGTGATGTCCTCAATGAGCCACGTGCTCGATCCCAAGACGAACGTGTCGCCGGGGCGGCTCTCGTAAACCATCTCCTCGTCGAGCTCGCCCACGCGCTGCGTCTTCTCACCCGAGATGAAGACACCGAACAGGCCCCTGTCGGGGATCGTCCCTCCCGAGGTAACGGCTATGCGCTGCGCGCCCGGTCGAGCCGTCAGTTTGTTCTCGGCCCGATCCCAGTTGATGCGCGGCCTCAGCTCCGCGAAATCGCTCGACGGGTAGCGACCCGACAGCATGTCGAGCACTCCCTCCAGCGCGCTGCGCGGCAGGTCGGCATACGGAAAGGAGCGACGAACAACCTCCTCGAGCTCGTCCACCGTCCACTCATCCATTGCGATCATGGCGACGATCTGCTGAGCGAGGACGTCGAGGGAGTTCCGTGGAGTGTGGGTGCTCTCGATATCGCCGGCTCTCATGCGCTCGGTGACCAGCGCGCACTGGAGCAGATCACCGCGGAACTTGGGGAAGAAGATGCCGCGGCTCACGGCCCCCACCTGGTGCCCCGCCCTACCAATCCGCTGAAGGCCCGAGGCGACCGTAGAGGGCGACTCCACCTGCACCACGAGATCGACGGCGGCCATGTCGATTCCCAGCTCCAGCGAGCTGGTCGCGACGACCGCCGGCAAGCGCCCGGCCTTGAGGTCCTCTTCGATGATCTTCCGCTGCTCTTTGCTGACCGAACCGTGATGCGCTCTCGCGACCTCCGCGTCGGCCATCTCGTTCAGCCGCGCACACAAGCGCTCCGCAAGACGGCGCGAGTTGCAGAAGACAAGCGTGCTGGTGTGCGCGCGGATCAAGTCGAGAAGTCGGCCCTCGACGTGCGGCCAGATGCTCGTTCGCGCTTCGACGGCGGCGGTGTCGCCGGTGAGGTCGAGCTCATCGTCCTGGTGTGTCGCGGCCGCCTCGCCGAACTCCGTCATGTCCTCGACGGGCACGACCACCGAGAGATCGAAGACCTTGTCGCTCGGCACGTTCACGACGGACACCGGATGCGAACCGCCGAGGAACCGCGCCACGTCCTCCGGGGGCCTAACGGTGGCCGACAGGCCGAGGCGCCGGACGGGTGTGCCGACGAGGTGGTCGAGGCGCTCGAGGCTCAGCGCGAGATGCACGCCCCTCTTGCCGCCGGCCAGGGCGTGGATCTCGTCGATGATCACCGTGTCGACCGACTCGAGCGCGGCGCGCGCCTGCGACGTGAGTAACAAGAACAGCGATTCGGGAGTGGTGATCAAGATGTCCGGCGGCGCGGTCGCCAGTCGCCTGCGCTCCTCGGGTGGCGTGTCGCCGGTGCGGATGCCGACCCTTAAGTCGGGCGGGCTCACGCCGAGTCGGGTCGCCGCCACCGAGATGCCGGCCAGTGGGCTTCTGAGGTTGCGCTCGATGTCGACCGCGAGGGCTTTGAGCGGCGACACGTAAAGAACCCGCAGGCGTTTCTTGGGGTCGGGAGCCTCCTGCTGGGCCAGCCGGTCGATCGACCACAAGAACCCGGCAAGCGTCTTGCCCGATCCGGTGGGCGCGACGATGAGGGCGTTCTCGTCCGATGCCGCGGCCTTCCACGCCCCCACCTGAGCGGGGGTGGGGGCCTCGAAGGCATCCTCGAACCACGCTCGGGTCGGTGCAGAAAAGGAGCGGAGGACATCGGCGGGCATGGCCTCATATTCTCGCAACGGTCCGACCAAGGGCGACGGCCACAGAACTCGGACCCGCTCCCCTATACGATGAGCTCAGGTGTGCCGGGAAGCCTGGTCGGCGTCTTTCGTCGACCCCGAAAGGTTCTGAGCATGACAACGTCCGGCCCCCACAACCCCACCCTCCCGCAGCGGATGGCCCGGCCCGTGCGCGCGTTCCTGACCACGGAGACGGCCGGCGGCACCGTTCTGCTCGTGACTACGATTGCCGCGCTCGTGTGGGTCAACAGCCCACTCGGTTCGAGCTACGACCGCCTCTGGGATACGGAGTTCACTTTTCGGCTGGGCTCCAGTGCGATCACTCGTGACCTCCGCCACTGGGTCAACGAGGGACTGATGGCCCTGTTCTTCTTAGTGGTCGGCCTGGAGATCAAAAGAGAGCTCGTGGTCGGAGAGCTCAACGGCCTCAAGAAGGCGGCACTCCCGGCGATCGCCGCGCTCGGAGGCATGATCGTTCCGGCGGGGCTCTACGCCGTCCTTAATGCCGGAGGCGATGGGGGGGCCGGCTGGGGCATCCCGATGGCAACCGACATCGCCTTTGCGGTCGGCCTTCTCGCTCTCCTATCCCCCCAGGCGTCACCGGCGTTGAAGGTCTTCCTGCTCACTCTTGCCGTAGTCGACGACATCGGGGCCATCATCGTGATCGCTCTGGTGTACTCGGGCGGCGTCGACTTCGGGGCGTTGTCGGTGGCGATAGTTCTTCTCTTAAGCATGGTGGGGCTTCGTGCCCTTCGCATCGCGTACCCGCCTCCGTACGTCTTCCTGGGAGTCCTTGTGTGGGTGGCCCTCCTGCAATCGGGCGTGCACGCCACTCTTGCCGGCGTTGCAGTGGGATTGTTGGCCCCCGCGCGCGCGGCCAATCCCGCGTCCCTTCGCCGCCTCCCCGGATTCGAGCAATCTCATGAAGAGGGTGAATCACTCGGCGGCCCCGAGGCGCGGCGCGCTCGACAGACGGTCCTGGAGGCGACCCCGGTCACCGATCGAATCTCCTACGACCTCCACCCCTGGACAAGCTTCGTAGTCGTGCCGCTCTTTGCGCTCGCCAACGCCGGTGTTCGTCTGGACCTCGACACGGTGGGCGACGCGGCAACCTCACCCATCGCCTGGGGAATCGTGCTCGGGCTCGTGGTCGGAAAGATCGTGGGGATCACGGGGGCCACCGCGCTGGCTAAAAGAAGCGGCTGGGGGACCCTTCCGCAGGACGTGGCCTTAAGGGAGATCCCGGGGGTCGCGGCCATTGCCGGCATCGGTTTCACCGTCGCGATCTTCATCGCCACTCTTGCGTTCGAGGACGCGGCGACTCAAGAAGTAGCCAAGATCGGGGTGTTGGCGGCGTCGCTTTTGGCTGCCGCCGCGGGAGCGATGGCCGCTCGACTGAGCTCCAGGCGACCGTTTCCCTTGACGCTCGATTCGGACTTGCCGTAAGCGCATAGACATACATGCACGTCATGTCTGACCTGTGTGGGAAGTATCAAACCGTGACACGTAAGGAGCTAAAATGACCTTCCAACACGCGGACAACGATTTATGGGAGGGACTGATCAGGATGGAATACGTGATCAACGCGGACGGACCGCCAGCGGGAAGACGATCACCCGCAAACAAGACCGTGGAGGCTGACTTCTTCGAACAATCCGCGGACGGAAGTTTGGTCATCTTCTACAAGTCAGGTGGGCAATCTCGCGACTTGCCTGTGTACGCGATGCCCACTGGTTCTGCGGTCAGTATCGAGGCGATGCCCACGGTCTAGGCATCGCGTGATCCTTGCTGCCATCCCACATAACAATCCTCCAGTAACCGGCCGTTGGTGGTTCTGGCTTATCTGGATTGCCCTCATCGCATTCGTGATCTGGGGGTACTTTCGAGCGAAGCGCCGACGCTGAATTTCGCCCACCAATAAACAGTGGGAGAATTAACCGATGACATGGGCGACCACCCGACCCAGCGATGGCGATAGCGGCGGGATGTTCTTTTGGGTAGGGACTTTCTTGGAGATTGTTGTTCCGATCGTGATCGCGTTAGTCATTGTTTCCTTGGTGGTCCTAGTAGTGAGTACCGCGGTGCTGGGTCTAGTTGCTCGTCGCCGACGCTCCCCCTGAAGGGGCCACGCGCGCTCCGCGTTCACTTGCGCGCGAAGTGCTATAATCCCAGGTGAAAGTACATCTTTGTAGTTTTCAAGGGACGGTACTCTCGGAGTGAAGAGACGGCGGACGACGGAGAGGTCTACTTCATGCCCCCGCGCAAGAAAAAAGTTCCATTACCCGACGGAACGGTTGCAGAGGGAACCGTCATGCCCTTCCAATCGGGGGGAGAGCACTGGAACGAGTACTTGCTGGACGATGGTTCGGTGGTGCGTATGAAGCTGGTTGTGACGGAGATCGTACGCGTGGAGGGTCAATACGACGAGCAGGGCAATCCCGGCTACATCGTTTCTTCTACGAACGTCACGGCCGTTACCTCTCCTGATGAATTACGGAGGGATGGCTAAATGGCGATGGCACCAAAGGTGCTTCTAAACGTTCACGATCACGATGCCCCGTTCAGTGTTGAGGTGCTGGTTCGACCCGAAACGAAGGTGGAGCGGGCCGAAGCCGACGTGACTCGTCGGCCGATTCCCGAACAGCTGATCGCCCGTTATATCAACGCCGCTGTTCGGCGCTCATTCTCGGAACAGATGGAAGATGGAACTTGGTACGTAGAGGTGCCCCTTTTGGCGGGCGTATGGGCAGAAGGAAAGACGGAGGCCGAAGCCGAGACTTGTCTACGCGATGTGATCGAAGAATGGTTGTTCTTGAAAATCAAAGATAGAGACGAAGACATTCCCGTAATAGAGGCCATTGATCTAAATGTTCTCTAGCCCTAGTGCCCCTTCAACCGGTATCACGCCGGGTATTGATCCGAAAGCTCAGGAATCTCGGGTTCGAAGGCCCCTTTTCTGGTGGTCGCCACTCTTTCATGACAAAGGCTCGATTGAAGCTAGTCATTCCGAACGAACACCGCGGAGTCATAGGGCGGGATTTGCTAAGTCGGATATTGCGTAGAGCGGAGGTGTCGCATGACGACTGGAACGAAGCCTGAGCCTCAATCAACTATTAGGAGCAAGATCCGAACGGATACGAACATCAGGCCCTCACGGGACAACAGTAATGGCATTAAGCCGCCCTCTCCCGAGACCGAAAAACTTCAAGACTCCGATCACACGGAGGATGATTTTTTGAGTGATCTAGATCGGGCTACGCGCCGGAAGGCTCCACCTTCCTAACCCGGTCGAGAATCACCCAGAACATGGGCTGCTCGTCGTCCCGATGGTTGTAGCGCCAGGAGTGCTCATCTAGGTAGTTCTGTAGGTACTGCTTGCTGACTGAGTGATAGACACCGCGTATCCCGTTCTTCAGGAGTCCGAAGAATCCCTCAATCGTGTTTGTGTGGACGTTGCCCTGTACGTAAATCTTGGCGCGGTGTCGGATGCGATGGTGGCCTCTATAAGCCTTGTGCAGGTTGCGATAGGTGCGCCATTGTCGCTGAAGATCACTGAGTCTGAAAGAACGTGCGTCCTAACTTCGTGGAGGGTTGAATTGCCGCGGTCGGGAACGACCCTGGCCCTGATTCGGCCACCGCGCTCCACCATCCCGAAAACGGTTGATTTCTTCGCTGCATAGCGTCGTCTGTCACTCATCGTTTTGATTTGGTCAGCCTTGCGGGGCTTACCGCCGACGAAAGTTTCATCAATCTCAACCTCGCCTGAAAGCTGGCCCTCATCCTCATCTGAGAGAAGGGAACGGATTTGCTTGAACATCCTGTGAGCAGTCGGATACGACACGCCGATCTCACGTTCCAGTTGCTTGGCCGAGATTCCACAGCGGGTCGAACTCATCAAGTAGACGCTCCAGAACCAGAGCTGAAGCGACGTACAGGACTTGTGGAAGATGGTGCCAGCGGTCGGATAGACCTGGCCCCGGCAGTACTGGCAGGCGTAGGCAGAGCGTCCCTTTACGGGGTGGAACTTGGAAGCCTTGCCACATTTCGGACACTCAGACCCTTCGGGATAGAACTTGTCCCGCAGGTAGTCCATGCAGGCCCTGCAATTGATACTTCCCGCGTCACCCACCGGCCGTGTTCAGGGTCGGCGGTGGAGATCTGACGCTAGAAGCTGACCCTCGAAGGGGCCGCGTCCGGTAATCGTCGCCGCTCCGCAACGCGCGGCGAGCTCAACCGCCTCTCGCGGTGGTTTTCCCAGGGCGAGCGCGTACGTAAGGCCTGCGGCGAAGCTGTCGCCGGCGCCGTAGCGATCGACGAGAGGACCGGGCAAGTCGGGGGCCGGCACGCGCTCCACCGATCCGTCCTTCGTTCTGCACGTGGCTCCGTCGGCGCCTCGGGTTTGAACGACCATGCGCGGCGCCGGGTCGAGGTCGCCTTCCTCGTACGCCTCATCGGGATCAAGGGCGCTTCCGACGATGACGTCGAGTAAGACTCCGGCCTCCCGAACCACGGGTAGCGCCCGGGCGCTGACAACCACCACCCGACTGCGGCGCGCCAGTTCCACCGCTCCCGTGTCGCCCGCCGTGAAGTAAACGCCGTCGATGTGCTCGAGCTCATCCCACGGCAACGGATCTGCCGCCGTCGGAGCGAGCCGATCGCCGAGCACGGTGATCGTGCGCTCCCCCTCGGCGTCGATGTGGGTGACCGCGCGGCGGGTGGGTTCCGGACGCCACGCGATGTGAAGCCTCAAGCCCATCGCCGTTAATTGCTGTTCGGCTCGACGGCCGAGCTCATCGTCACCCAGGGCCGTGAACAGGGTGCAATCGCCGGACAGCTTGAACAGCTGTGCGGCCGCGTCCGGCCCTCCCCCGCCGGGTTCCTCCCACCACTCGGTCGCGTGCACGATCTCGCCCACCGCCGGGTTTCTCGGAACCCGAATGAACTCGACCCACTCGACGTGGCCCACCACCGCCGTGCGCATGGCCCACATTGTGGTCCCTTCGGCCAATCCGTATGACCCGGCGGGATCGAACACCTGCCATGAACGCCTTTATTGCAGGGTTGATGGTGGGCGCGCTCGGCTTGGTCGGGTGCGGCTCGAGCGACGGCGCCGAATCGTCACCTGTGGCGCCGACGAACGACGGCGACAAGCAGGTCGTTCTCGAGGCAATCGCCTTCCAACCGTCGACGATTGAGATCGAAACCGGAACCACCGTCGTATGGACGAACAAAGATGACGACGTTCTGCATACCGTCACATCGGGCCGCGCCAAGAAAGAAGGCATACCCGGCCAGACAGAGGACACCCCCGGTAAGCCAGACGGTTTGTTCGACATGAAACTGCCCGACGAGGGCGACACGTTCGAGTTCACCTTCGAGGAACCGGGAACCTACACGTACTTCTGCGCGATTCACGCGCCGATGACGGGCACCGTCACCGTCGACTAACTGCACGAAAGAAAAACCACTCGCCAATCCGTTCACACATTTGGAAACGAACACTCCGCAACGGGCAACCAAAAGGCAATTGCCCATTCAGTTCGATTTAGAAGGGAGATTCAATGCATCGAGGAATCATGTTTCGTTTGTCGGGCCTACTTCTAGCAGCAATGCTGGTGGGGGCCGCATGTTCGTCCGACTCCGGCACGGGGGCCGGCGAAAGCACTGCAGATACAGAAGGTGTAAGCGACGAGATGGGATCGTCTGTTGAAGATAGTGACGCGGCGTCGGTTCCAACCGTCGACACGGCGGCGGCAACTCTGGTGCGCGACCTCACGTCCCTTCTCAAGGGCCACGAGTATCTCGCCGGGATCGCGGTTTACACCGCGGTACAGGCCGGTGGCGATCTCGAGGATCCCACCGTCGAAGCGGCCTTCGGCGCTCTCGACGAGAACACCAAGATGCTCGGAGCGGCGATCGGCTCTATCTACGGTCCCGATGCCGAGAAGACCTTCCTCGACTCCTGGAGAGCTCACCTGGGGTTCTTCGTCGACTACACGCTCGGAGCGGCGACGGGTGACAAGGCCATGCAGAAGACCGCCCTTAAGGACCTCGACGGCTACCGGGCCGACTTCGGCTCCCTCATTGAGGGTGCGACCGAAGGTGAGCTCACGCAGGACCAGGTTGCCGACGCTCTTAAGCCACACGTTGAGTCCACGATCACCGCGATCGATGCGGTCGTGGCCGGCACTCCGGACGCGTTCGACAAGCTGCAGGAGGCCTCCGGTCACCTGCCCGGGATCGCCACGGCCTTGGCCGGCGGGATCTCGGCACAGCAGGGACTTGAAGGAAGCGTCGACGACGGCGCCGCCACGCTGCAGCGTGACCTAGCCGGTCTTCTGGCGTCGCACGAGTATCTGGCCGGCATCACCGTGTACACCGCGGTCGGTGCGAAGGGCGATCTCGAGGATCCGACTGTCCAGGCCGCGTCCGGAGCGCTCGACGACAACACAAAGGATCTGGCCGCCGCAATAGGCTCGGTCTACGGCCCCGAGGCCGAGAATCAGTTCCTCGATCTCTGGAGGGCTCACATCGGGTTCTTCGTCGACTACACGCTAGGACTCGCAACCGACAACTCGGCCATGCAGAAGAAAGCCCTCAACGACCTCGATGGCTACCGCGCCGACTTTGGTGCACTGATCGAGGGAGCAACCGAGGGTGGACTGACACAGGACCAGGTTGCCGAGGCGCTCAAACCGCACGTGGAGTCGACCGTGATTGCGATCGACGCCGCCGTCGCGGGCGACGCGGACGCCTTCGACAAATTGCAGGAGGCCGCCGGCCACCTGCCGGGTATCGCCACTGCTCTGTCGGGAGCAATCGTCGCTCAGTTCCCCGACAAGTTCTAAGACCAACAAGTCATGCGGAGGGGTGCTCGGTTCAGCCGAGCAC
>JALZEI010000047.1 GCA_030862115.1 Actinomycetota bacterium | reverse complement strand
GGCAGGAGGTAGAAAGCGTGTTTGCTGGACGCTTTGACGGACCTTTTGAGTATCGGCTAGCTCTCTGGAGCTGGCGGGTGCTGATCTCTACCTGCACCCTCGTAGTGTTTCTGGGTGTCCTGCTCTTTGCCGGCGCAAAAAAGGTTGATGCACAACAGCTTGACACGGGCAACTTGGGCGCTGCCGGCCAACCGGCAGGAGAGAACAACGGAGGCGCAACCGGGCCGGCGGATCGATCGAGTGGAGGGAATAACGGACCTGCCGGGAACGGCTCGGGCGGGGGTTCCGATCCCGCCGGGAACACATCGGGTGGTGGTTCCGATCCTGCCGGACAGGGATCGGCTCCCCGGGACCCTGTGGGACAGCTGGCAGGCTCTCCCGCAATCTCGATGAGAACCGAGTTCGCTGCCAAGGGATGCTGGCCCCGACGGGTGGTTTTCAGGCAGCCGCCAGCACCCGTTGCTTCAGGAGATCGAAGTTGGCCCGTCCGTACATCTGGCGCTTTATGAGTTTCAAGCGGGTGATCTGTCCTTCGACTTGCCCCTGACTCCATTCGTAGCTGAGCGCCGCTTTGACCGCTTCGTAATCTTTACGCAGCGAGCGGACGAAACCCGCCAGATCGGCCACCGTACTCCGCTCCGCAGTGCCCAGCCAGTCATCGAGCTGTGCGGGACATCGTTCTTTGACCAACTCCCGTAACCAACCGGCGAGTTCTCCGACCTCGGTCGCCGCCGGGCACAGCTCCTTCAGTCGCTCTACGAATGCTCGCTGCAACTCGCCGAGATCTTCCGGCTCCGCTTGGAGCCACCTTCCGGTGCGCCGGGAGGTGGGTGCTTTGAAGACTTCTTTGGTCGCCAGAAACCTTGCCTGTTGCTGTGGGGTGAGTTCCGCCAGTAGTCGGCGCAGGCGCCTTGTATACCTGCGAACCATCCCCCTCCCGCCCTCGTAGCCGCGATCACGTATCTCGCGCCAGAGCTGGTGGGAGTTGTCGCAGCCCTCGGCCCATCTTTGATGGATGTAGGGTATGTAGGGGTCGAGGATGCTGCCGGTCCTCTTTTTCTGGCCGCGCTCGGGGAAACCGTCGGAGTGGAGGAACTTGCGCACCGTGCCGCGGTTTATGCACAGGGCTCTGGCGATGGCGCGTTCGGAGAGACCTTGCCTGTGCAGCTCGATCACTTTGAGGTAGCGTTCGTAGCGCTTCTGTCTGTGCGCCTGCTTCTCGGCGTCCTCTTTGGAGGAGAGCATTGTCTCTGAGGAGGCCGCCAGCGAGGCGTCGATCATCTGTTTGCCGCGGACATCTGCTGCGGCACGTTCAACGAGCGAGCGTTGGCTGTCCACAAAGCGTTCGAGGTGCTCAGAGAGGTTCTTCAACAGGTGCCAACGGTCAACGACCTGCACCGCCTCGGGAGCCGCCTCCCGAGCGGCGTCGGCGTAAGCTCCCCCGCGATCGCGGCTGATGAACTCGACTTGAGGATTAGAGCGCAACCATTCGGCGAACGTCGAGGCCTTGGTGCCCTCCAGAAGGTCGATCGGTCTTCGCTCTTGGAGATCCACCAGGATGGTGCCGGAGGTGCCGCGGCGGAAAGCCCAGTCATCCACGCCCAGCACTCGCACCTCAGAGCTATCCGGCAGGGGTGCCGAGCGTATACGTCTGAGGAGCGTGTCGGGGCTGCTTGTAAGTCCAAGTTCCACGGCGAGCCGGAAACCCGCCTCCCCTCCGAGGGCGAACCCGACCACAAGAAGCGTGCTCTCCAAGCGGTGGGTCTTGCGGGCGTAGTCACCAGCTACTTCGGGGACGCGCTCGGCGAAGATCACCCTCCGGCATCCGCTCTGATGGCAGAAAAAGCGTCGGACGCGCAGATACAGGGTAACCGGTCTCCCGTGCAGAGGCAGGTCGGAGAGGGTGCGGCAGTAATGGCTATGCACTCGGCCTGAAACGCAGCCGCATACTGGACACTTCGCCGTGGCTGTCGCGGTGGTGGCGAAGAGGCTGATGTGATCCGCTTTTATCTCCAGACTTTGCAGTTGTAGCTTTTCTTCGCCGAAAAGGAGAGTCTCGTCGATCTGCATGTAGAGTACTCCGTCTGACGCTGGACGTTGCAGAGAAAACTGTAGCGGCCAGCCGGTGTACGTGCAGAGTTGGTGTGCCAGTCATCGAGATTGCGGGAGAGCC
>JALZEI010000100.1 GCA_030862115.1 Actinomycetota bacterium | reverse complement strand
AGGCGTCGTTCAATCGGTCGACGGCACGGGCGACGCCACGCGTATCTCGATAGTGAATCGCCGGGGCTCGGTGACGGAGGTTGCGCTCGCCGACATCGAAGCGGCTAAAGCCTTCCCGCTCTAAACGTGGGTGGGCAGCGGACACAGCGTTCAAATGTGCTTCCTCGCTGCTGAGCCGCACCTGAATTAGCGGGTGTGACCTGCGGTTTTGTCGTTGGAGGCGCTTAACTGACTGTTATAGTCGTGGCGACCCACACGCAGCCAAAGGACCGTTAGCGCGCCGGAGAAGACGACTTTCTAAATGAGCGCCCAAGCCGCGCCACCACAAACTCACACCGACCGCACAGAAATTGATCGAGTAGTCATTCGCTTCGCCGGCGACTCCGGCGACGGCATGCAGTTGACGGGTGAGAGGTTCACCAGCGCCACGGCTTTTTTCGGCAACGACCTCGCGACTCTTCCCGATTATCCAGCCGAGATCAGGGCTCCCGCGGGGACCATCCCCGGGGTCTCGGCCTTCCAGATTCACTTCTCGGACCACGACATCCTCACGCCGGGAGATCGTCCGGGCGTGCTCGTCGCCATGAATCCCGCCGCGCTCAAGGCAAACCTTCACGATCTGGTTCCGGGCGGCCTACTCGTCGTCAACAAAAACTCATTCGAGAAGCGGAATCTCGAGAAAGCCGGTTACGACGCCAACCCGCTCGAGGACGGCTCGCTAGAGAGATACCGCGTGATCGAAGTCCCGATGAGCACGATGACCCAGGAGGCGGTAAAGGACTCGGGCCTCAACAAGAAGGAGGCGGGTCGCTCTAAGAACATGTTCGCGCTCGGCCTGATTTCGTGGATGTACGGCCGTCCACTGGAACCCACCGTTGTGTGGCTAGAGCAGAAGTTCGCAAAGAAACCGCAGATCGCGCGGGCCAACGTCGCCGCGCTCAAGACCGGGCATGCCTTCGGCGAAACGGCCGAGCTGGCGGCCTTCGAGGTCAAACCGGCGACGCTGGCACCGGGAACGTACCGCCGCATCACGGGAAACCAGGGTCTCGCCTACGGACTGGTCGCGGCGAGTGCACAGGCCAAGCTTCCTTTGTTCCTCGGCAGTTATCCGATCACGCCGGCCTCCGACATCCTTCACGAGCTCTCTCGCTACAAGAACTTCGGCGTTCGTACGGTGCAGGCAGAGGACGAGATCGGAGCGGTCGGCATGGCCTTGGGCGCGTCGTTCGCCGGGCACCTCGGGGTGACCACGACCTCGGGACCGGGCCTCGATCTGAAGTCGGAGACGATAGGCCTCGCCATCTCACTCGAGCTTCCACTGATCATCGTGGACATTCAGCGCGGGGGGCCGTCGACCGGACTGCCGACCAAGACGGAGCAGTCGGACCTTCTCCACGCCATGTACGGCCGTCACGGCGAGGCGCCGCTTCCTATCGTGGCCCCCTATTCGCCCGCCTCGTGCTTCTGGGCCGGCCTCGAAGCGGCGCGTTTAGCGCTCAAGTACATGACGCCGGTGATCGTGTTGTCGGACGGTTATCTCGCCAACGGAGCCGAGCCCTGGCGTATCCCCTCCGTCGACAGGCTCCCCAATCTCGAGGTTCGTTTCGCGACAAGGCCGAACGTGGGAGAGGAGTTCTGGCCCTACCTGCGCGATGACCAGACGTTGGCGAGACCGTGGGCGATTCCGGGAACCCCCGGGCTCGAGCATCGCATCGGCGGGCTCGAGAAAGCCGACGGAACGGGCAACATCTCCTACGACCCCGATAACCACCAGCTCATGACCGAGATGCGCGCCGCCAAAGTCAAGGCGATCGAGGAGGACGTCGATCCGGTCGAGTGGGATGGGGACGACGGAGCGCGCGTGCTCGTGCTCGGTTGGGGATCGACTTACGGCGCGATCGGTGCTGCCTGCCGGCGTGTGCGGAGCAAGGGCAAGAAAGTGGCGCGCGCTCATCTCAAGCACATGTTCCCGTTCCCCCAGAACCTCGAAGAGGTCTTGCGACGGTTCGACACGATCGTGATCCCCGAGATGAACATGGGACAGCTCGCCAAAGTCATTCGTTCGGATTTCTTAATCGACGTGGTGTCCGTTAACCAGGTAAAGGGCCTCCCCTTCAAAGCCGGGGATCTCGAAGAGAAGCTATTGGAGTTGACTTAAGTGGCTGAAAACGGCGTAAACGGATCACCCGCAATCCCCGAGGAGAGAGGCATCACCGAGGCCTCCGGGGGCGTTGCGACGCTTACCCGCAAGGACTTCACCTCCGACCAGGAGGTCAGATGGTGTCCCGGGTGCGGGGACTACGCGGTGCTTGCCGCGGTGCAAACCGTCATGCCCGATCTCGGTATCCCGCGCGAGAAGATCGTTTTCGTCTCCGGCATCGGGTGTTCGAGCCGTTTTCCGTATTACATGAACACATACGGTCTGCACGGCATCCATGGCCGCGCGCCGGCAATTGCCACCGGCGTAGCAACGGCCCGCCCGGATCTCCACGTATGGGTGGTGACCGGCGACGGCGACGGGCTGTCGATCGGCGGCAACCATCTCATCCACGCGCTGCGGCGCAACGTGAACCTCAAGATCCTTCTTTTCAACAACCAGATTTACGGTCTCACCAAAGGCCAGTACTCACCGACCTCCGAGAGGGGGAAGGTGACCAAGTCGACCCCCTTCGGGTCTTTGGAGCAGCCGTTCAATCCCATTTCCCTCGCCCTGGGATCGGAGGCGACGTTCGTCGCCCGCACGATGGATGTCGAGCGCAAGCATCTGCCTGAGGTTCTCCACCGAATGGCCGCACACAGGGGCTCCGCTTTCGTTGAGATCTATCAGAACTGCAACATCTTCAACGACGGCGCCTTCGCCGCTCTCACCTCAAAGGACGGGGGCCGCAGCAATCGCATCTATCTGCGCCACGGCGAGCCCGTTCGCTTCGGCGCCGACAAGGAGAAGGGCGTGCGCATGAGGACCGACGGCCGTCTCGAGATAGTCGATGTGGCCGAGGTGGGCGAGGAGAAAGTCCTGGTGTGGGACGAGACCCGGGAGGACCCCGGTCTTGCCTTTGCCATGTCGCGCATAGCCGAGGGCCCGACCCAACCGACTCCGCTCGGCATATTCCGGGATGTAGAACGTCCGGTTTACGGAGACGCGATGGAGCACCAGTTGCGAACCGCCGCCGAGCAGCAGGGCCCGGGCGATGTCGAGCGCATGCT
>JALZEI010000276.1 GCA_030862115.1 Actinomycetota bacterium | reverse complement strand
AACCCAACGCCATGACCGCACTCGCGCACGCGCTCGGACGGAGGTCGACGGCGCGGTCGGCACTGCTGACCGACGTCATGCTCGTGATCCTCGGCAGCGCCGTCATGGCCGGCCTCGCGCAGCTCTCCTTCCGCCTTCCGTTCACGCCGGTCCCCGTGTCGGGGCAGACGCTCGGCGTCATGGTCGTGGGCGCCTCGCTGGGGGCGTGGCGCGGAGCCGCTGCGATGCTGCTCTACCTCGGCGAGGGGGCCGCCGGGCTGCCGGTCTTCGCCGAGGGTGCGTCGGGGGTCGTCTACCTCTCCGCGAGGCCTTCGACCGGGTTCCTGTGGGGCTTCGTCGTGGCGGCCGCGGTCATCGGCCTGCTGGCGCAGCTCGGATGGGACCGCAGCATCGGCAGCGCGATGGGCGCCATGTTCGTCGGCGAGGTCGTCGTGTTCGCGTTCGGCGTCACGTGGCTGGCGCGGTTCCTCGGGATACCCGCCGAGCAGGCGCTCGAGTTCGGGCTCTACCCGTTCGTCCTCGGCGACGTGCTGAAGCTGCTGATCGCCGCGGCGGTGCTTCCGGCGACCTGGCGTTTCGTCGGCGACCGGCCGGGGCTGCCGACGTTCAAGCGCTAGCGTTACGTCGTGCCGTGCCACCTGTGCCAAAAGGTCCAGACGGACCCGGTGCGCGGCGCGTCACCGTGGGCGCGCGGCGTCATCGCGGGGGAGCAGATCCTCGTGTGCCCGGAATGCCAGGCCCGTGACCGAGGATGGACGGAATTGCTGCAACACTGCCCGCGTTGTGGAGGGACGCGGCTCTCGATAGTGCTCGGCTCGGTGGTGTGCCGGGAGTGCGGGGCGGAGTCGTGAAGGGTGGGACGGTATCCTGCTCGCCCGGACGAACCACGCTTTGGCGGCGTGGCCGAGTGGTTTAGGCAAGGGCCTGCAAAGCCCTGTACAGCGGTTCGATTCCGCTCGCCGCCTCCAGGGGCTCGGCTAAGATGCCGACCGAGGGGCGTTAGCTCAGCGGGAGAGCGCTTGCTCGACACGCAAGAGGTCACTGGTTCAATCCCAGTACGCCCCACCATCAAAGGCCCTGGAAACAGGGCCTTTGTCGCGGCAGCATCCGTCCCGAGTCGGTTATGGGAGGAGGTATTGGAGTAAGTGGATGACTTGCCACCGCTGCGGCCTGAGGACGTGGTCACGCAGTACGGACTCGTAAAGCCGTCAGGGCCCGATTTCAAGCGGAGACCTCAAGCCGATCAATCCACGCTCTCCCTGATCTACGGACACGTCGACGTGGAGCGAGCAGCCGAGTTGGTTCAAGGGCGGCCGGCGAGGAGGCGAGATGCGGTGAGGTATTCGAACGTGACGACGCTACTCGCCGCGGGGTTTGTGGTGGTTCGAGCCCCCCTCGCTTGGTTCGAGGAGCACTTGGAGGTTCACTCACGACTCGAGTGGGACGATAATCAAGGTGAGCGATTCGACGCGTGCTTTGGCGAGCCGACTGTTTGGAGCCGCTGATGGGTGACCAGCTCAGTTTTCAGGCCGAGGCCTTTCCCTGGCAACCCACGGAAGAGGCCCACCTGGAGCATGTCTTTCACAAGTACAACCTCCCTCTGGCAGGCGTCATCATTCAAGCCGGCAATCGATTCTTGTTTTCTCGAGTCGAAGACGTGCTCGACGACTGGAGTGTCTGGGCTTACTCCCTGATCGAGGAAAGCGACATCGAGCGGCTTCGGGACCGTGATGCCGCTCGGGCATATCTAGAGGAAGAGACTCCACACCCGGTCTTTCTCGCTGTGGCCCGAGGATCCGAGATCCAGTTCACGGCAAAGGCTCCTCCCCCGGCCTCCGAGGAAGGCTTCGTGAAGGCCGTCCTGGACTCCCTCGAGCTCGCCACCGACGCCTTCAAGGAGCTCGACGATCTCATAGCGTGAGGACGGCGTGCTTGCTCGACACGCAAGCGGTCAGTGGCCCAATCCCACTACGCCCCACCCTTGGAGCCCTCGTGGTGGCGGGGCTCCTTCATGTCTGAGTTCTTGCTCCATAGGATGTGGACCTCTTCACGACGGTATGACCACATGGAGACCTTTACGGGGTCACAGTTTGATCCTGACGTCCGCTTCGGGAGACCTGCATCGAGCGTGGACCCGCGGGTGAGGGCGATCGAGTCACTTGTTGAATCCCGGACGTCGAGGAGCCTCCTCCGCCGCGGGGCGTACATCGACCACTCGGATCAGACGAACAGCCCCGCGAGGTCCGCGTCGTCGTCCGCGGCCCCCTGGGC
>JALZEI010000272.1 GCA_030862115.1 Actinomycetota bacterium | reverse complement strand
GCGTCGTTCTTGCTCGCCGGTAGTTCGTTGGCCCATGCCAGTGAAGAGTGCCTTATTCGGAGTGAGGGCGCGGTGGACCTTCCGATCGGACCAGAAGGACAAGAGGACGAAGTGATTTGGGACATTTGCGTACCTAGGCCACCTAGGTAAGCCCTCGCCTGCGAAGAGAACTCCTATTCGTGGCGGCGCGGAAGTTATGCGACGCGATGCCTGATTTCATAATCCGCTCGCGCTGTTCGAGTCCGGGCCGTCCACTAATGCCGAAATAGCATGACCTGATCCTTCAGGCAGGCGTCAGCGAGATGGGGCGTCGTCAGTCCATCGAGTTCGTCCGACATCTCGACTCATAATCCGTTGGTCGCTGGTTCGAGTCCAGCCGCCCCCACTTGACATAGAACAGCTCGTCACCGCCCGCCAGCGGCCCGTTAATCGAGGAATGCGACCAGCACGCGAGCAACCTGTCTTAGACGGTGAGCGCGTCCGCTAGCATTCTTACAAATTCAGGGGAAAGCGGTGGACGCTCGAGATCTCTTACTTGTCCTCGGGGCAGGAGCCTCTTTCGGCGGCGAGGCCGGCCTCCCGTTGTTCTGGCAGATCCGGAAGCGCATCGTCGACGTGCTGGTTCCTCGGATGGATCTCGATCCCAGGGACAGCCTGTTCGAGTCGTTCGTTGAGAGGATGGCGCCGGAATCGTTCTTCCACGCCTTTGCCTCCGCGGGAGTCGACGTCGTCAGGGCGCTCGTCGACACCTTCAACGCCAGCGTGCCGCAGCCGAACGCCGTCCACCACGCCTGTGCCTCATTGCTCAAGGACGGGGCGAAGACGTGGACGACGAACTACGACACCTTGCTCGAGGAAGCGTGTGATGATCTTGGACGACGAGCCGCGGTGTGGACGCCCCCGGCTCCCCAACCTCCCCACTACGACATTGCAAAACCGCACGGCTCGCTGCGGGCTCGGGTGAAGGGTGTCTGGTCGGCAGATCCTTCACTTAGCCTGGTTTTCGAGACCACTCATCTGCTTGCCGACCTGCCGGCGGAATGGGCGGACGCGTTGGTTCACAATGCGACCGGACGAGGCATCGTCCTTGTGGGGTACAGCGGGGCCGACGTGGACATGGCGCCGCATCTGAAGCAGGCGATCGACGCAGCAGATTGGGCTCTCTGGTTCGCGACGTCCTCTGAGGAGAGGCGTCTCATCCGCCGCTACGACCTCAGCCGACGGCCGGGGCCTCCTGGCGATCCGCCGCTGGTGCTGTCGGCGAACCCCGCGGATTCGTTCCTTCAATGGCTCAAGCAGAATCGGTTGATTTCCCGCGTCGACGCCTGTCCGCCAAATCTGTCGCCTGATCTCCGCGGGTTCGGCCAGCTCGTCTTTCCGGAGCTCCTTCGCGCCGACATTCTCGCGAATCTCGGTCTGGCTCAAACGTCGCAGGCTCTGTACAAGGGCATGAGGTGGTCGCGTGGAGTCCCGATGGCGGACCGTCTCACGGCGTCTCTTCGACTGGCCAGGAGGAACGCCAGCCGCCTGCGTCGCAGGCGCGTCCCCGCCGCGCTCATGCGAGGTTTGACGCGCCTTCCCCGGCGGGCACCCGGAGTTGCCGTGGCGCGACGACTTGCGGCAGAGGACGCGAGAACCGCCGACGCATGGCCCGGGACCGACGTTCTCCGAAGGTGGTACGAGAACGCTGACCCGCGCACTTACAGAGGGATCGGTTTGAACCTCATCCGGCGCCTTCGCTACGAAGGGCGACTCAAAGAGGCGCAGACGCTCGCGGAGCACCTATTGCGCGATGCGCGCTTCGCCAACCCGTCGCCGAACCACGTCGCCGGCTTCTCGTTCCAGCTGACCGAGATCTTCCGCATGCAGGGGCGGATGACTGCAGCTCTGGAGCTCATCGAGCGGGGGTTCTCCCGAATCCTCGGGACGTCCTTGGTTCTGTGGGAGGAGTTCGAGGAACTCGCGTGTTGCATCCAGCGCTTCGACGACTCTCCAGACATCGACGATCGGCTCGTGACGTTGGCGAGGTCGTTTTCGAGAATCGATGAGCCGTTCGGCCAGGAGACGATCTCCTTGGCGTACGCGATCCATCGGCGTCAGATGGGTGACTACTCCGGGTCCCTCTTGACGCTCATGCTGCTCGCGGAGTCGACTCGATCCACGTCGCCGCTGCTCCACAACGAAGCGCTGTTCCATTGCGCCGAAACCTTGCGCCTGCTTGGCCAGACCGATGCCGCGCTGCAGCGCTTGGACGCAATCGACCGTCGCTGGTACCTACACGATCCCTTCGCCAAGGTCGTGCGGGCGATCATTGGTCCTCCGAACCTGGATCTGCGCGCATCGTTACAAAGCGCACACGTGGAATTCGTGACCAAGGGCTGCCCCTGGGGCCAGGCGATTGCAGCCGACGTAGCCGACTATCTTTCGGTGGATATCGGCCTGTCGGCAACGGAAGTCTCGGAGGCGCGAGCGTGGTTTGCCACCGAGCGCACGCGGGCGTATTCCTCAGATCCAGGCCGATGGACGTTCGCGATGGTGTAGGCGGAGCCCCAAGGGTGACCAGGAGGGTTATTGCAGCGGGGAGCGTTCGGCTTGTCCCGAGAGAGGCACTTCGGACTCATCACCGCCCACGAGAACCCTGCGCACGTGAGCAAGTGCTAAAGGTCGCGGTGCGCGTAGGAGCGCGGGCCGCGACAGCCCCCCTCATCGCTCGTACCAGAGAATGTCGTCGTCGTTATCGCCGTCGAAGTCCGCGCTGACTGGGAAGAAGTCTCCGTCGACCTGCACGCGGGACTCGTCTCGAACGACGGTAGTCGTTCCGGGTGCCGGCCGGGACGGCCCCCACCATTGCGAGTCCGCGGCGCCCGGAGCGAACCAGAAGATGTCGTCCTTCCCGTCGCCGTCGAAGTCGCCGACGAACGGCTCGAACCCGTACGGCTGGCTCACGCGCGCTGAGACCGCCGGGTTCCGCCACGCAAAGGCGTCCCTCGAGTTGGGGTACTGACCGTAGGCAAAGAAGTCGTCCCACGTGTCCCCGTCGAAGTCTCCGGACAGCCATCGGTAGTAGCACTCGGACCCCAAAGCGGAGGTGGCGCCTGAGTTCAAGGTGCTCCGGCTGCTCTTCCCCCACCAATACGTCTGCGGTTGGGTGTTGCCGCATGCCTGGGTCTTCGCGTTATTCGCGTAGAAGTAGATGTCGTCGTAGCCGTCGCCGTTGTAGTCGCCGGTGACGAGCTGATCCCAGACCCCGGTCATCTGAGGCTCGTGCGCAACCGCCCAGGTGCGGCCGTCGCTTCCCCACCAGATCACATCGGTCTTGGTCCCCGCGCCGTACCAGATGATGTCGTCGATGCCGTTGCCGTCGAAGTCGCCCACGGCCGGCACCAGACCCGCCTCGACCTGGGACTGCGAAGACGTCTCGGTGAACGTCTTCGATCTGGCCCACCAGATCATCTCCGGTCCGGAGGGCGAGTACCAGAAGATGTCCGCTCGCCCGTCGCGGTCGAAGTGACCGGTGACGGGGATCAATCCCGTTGTCGTGTTGAACCAGCTGGAATCGGCACCCAAGTCTGCTCTCGCCTCGCCTTGGTCGAGTCCCCACCACATGAGGGACCCGAGATCCCCTACGCGAAACGTCCATTGTCTGCAGTAGGCGAAGCCGTCGCGACCCCAGGCCGCGACTCCGAGGACGACGTCGCTTCCAGCGCTTTGCGGCTTCCAGTTCCACTCGTACGGTGCCTCGTAGACGCGGTGGTCCGCCTCACCGCGGGGACATGCTCGCGTCGTTCCGCCCGGATACATCTTGAACGCGACACTCTCGACGCCGGCCGGGTTCCCCACGTCCACTCGGAAGATCGTCTCCGCTCCGAGGATGGTGTCCTTGGCTGGCTCCTTCAGGGTGAGGGGCTGGGGAGGCCACGCCGCCAGCGGTGAAACCGCTCGCGCGCATGCCCTGCGCACGTCGTGGAATTTCGCGCGCGGAACGAGCGCGCGGTACTGCGACCACGCTGAGTCGAGTGGGATCTCGATCCTGAACCTGCCGAACCGATCCGTCCTCGTCGTCTTCATAGTCGACCACTCGGGGGCGCCCGAGGCGTGCCCGCGGATGAACACCAGCGTGCGCTCGAAGCACTTCTGGCCGGCCGGATCTTCCACGAAGACCCTTCCGGTCGCGATGAGATCGCCGTCGACGAGCCTGACGTCCAGAGTCACAGCGCGCTCGTAGACCGTGCGCGCCGACACGCTCTGCGGGACGAGCGCGGCAAGGAAGATCGTGGCGACGAGCATCCATAGGGTCCGTCGATTCATCGTTCGCTCCTTCATCAGTTAGTCGGCTTGGTGTAGTCGGGGTCTCCCCAACCCCCCGAGCTGTCGTTGTCGGCAGATCCGTCGTCAGGTGGTGGCGCGGGAGTCGGCTGGGGCGGGACGACGTCCGGCAGGTCCGTCGTCTCGTCAGGTATCTGTGTGCCGACGGCCACTTCGCCCGGGTCGACGGGGGCCGAACCGGAAGCGGCCAGAAGCGTCACGGCGCGGGGAACCGCCGTGCAGCGCACGCGTTGGTCGGATCCCGCTCCCTTGGTGTCGCCTTCGATAACGACCTCGTATCGGATGTGTGGAGAAGCTTTGCTCGTGCTCCAGCGGCCGCGCTTGCCGCTGCGCGTGTGGACGACGCGTGCGGCCCTCGTTTCCCCGGGTCGGATTGCGGCCGGTATCAGAGAGATTCTCCGATCGGCGACGCACCGATCAACGGAGGAACTCAGCTCACCCGTCACCGATTTCGGCCGGCGATCCGCGACCGACTCGAGGCGCGTCTCGGCGGTGAGGACCCGAGGATGCTCGTCTTCGTCGACTACGTTTTCCGGCACCTGCGTCGACGCCGTCCTTTCCTGTTCGTCCGAAGGCCGTTCCTCGTCGTGCAATGCGGCGGCCGGCACGGCGGCGAGGGCGTATGCAGCCATCCCCATGAGAAACAGCCGGATCGGGAGCGGAGTAATCCGAACAAGCCAGAGGGCGACCCGCTTGAGGATCTCCGGGGCGAAGATCGAGAGGAGCGTGCCAACCACGCACCAGACCCCCACGTACGCGTCGAGCGCTTTTTCGGCGGGCATGAGCGTCTTGACCGACGCCGCCAGACCCAATACCACGCTGACGGACACCACGCGTGGCGACAGGATCCAAAAGTTTGGGGAATGTCGTTTGTCGCTGGCCATCACGATCTCCCGGTGCAGACGTCACTCTCGGGGTCGTCAAGGCCAAGCCCTTCCCCACGCGCCGCGTTGCGCCTCTGGAATCGCCTAGCAGTTAGCCCCGGAGGAACACGCTAATCCGGGGGGCCTGGTGTCGGCAATGATCCGAATGGACTATTCCTTCGTTTGTAGACGAATGAGGGAAACGTGCCGTTCGGAGACCGCGAGGCCTGCCTTGCAGTGGCCTGGAGCTATCTATCCACAAACGCGTTGTCGGCTCTCGCAACTCGCTGACGAGATGAAGCCTCAGTCGCGGGGCGCACAGACGACCGAACCGACTCCGAGGTGTCCGGTGCGCGTTCATCCGCGGCGGGTTCGA
>JALZEI010000256.1 GCA_030862115.1 Actinomycetota bacterium | reverse complement strand
CATGCGATGGACGGCCTGCGGCTTCACATGATCGAGAAGGGTCCGAGTTGCCATCTTGTAGTTGCTGGCGTCGTCGTCGGGCGGGACGCAGCGTTCGTCGGAGAAGAACACCTCGGCCCCCGACCACCCCGCGTTCATCTCGGCCAGCGGCCGGTAGACCGCCTCCGCGGTGGTGCCGCCGGTCAGGACGACGGTGCGGGCGTCGGGAAGTTCTGTGGTGAGACGCGCCGCGGCGTGGCGCGGCCAGTGCTCGTTCGGAAGCGGTTCGACCTTGAAGGTCACGACCAGACGTCGTTAAACCATGACGCGATTCGCTCCGAGACCTCGTTGGGAGGAAAGCGCAGTTGGAAGAACGAGCTCGCCTGTATGAGATCCGAGTTCTTGAGCTCCCTCCTAAGCGCGGACGCGTCCGAGAAAGGATGCAACATGTCCCGCTCATGCCCGATGATGAGCGCCCGGTGTTCGAATTTCTCGCGATCGAGTGGATGCGGAGCGAGCCGGCCGGTCAACAAACCATGTAGCACCGCGGCCGAGGATTCGGGATCGCGCGACAACACGTCCAGCAAGACGTCTACGTACGTCCCGTATCCGCGCGGGATCCGCGCGAACAAATTGCTCACTCGTTCGAAGGTGCCCTGTGCCTGCGCGTACGCCAAGACCAGTGGAAGGAAAAGGGCGCCGGCAAAAGGCGCCGCTCGTTCCAGCACCGGCATCTCGATGAACAGGGCGCGCGCCCGGTCGGGCGCATGGGAGGCGACCTCGAGCGTGACGTTGGCGCCGAGAGATGTGCCCCCGATGACGGCCTCGTTGATGTCGAGATAATCCATGAGGCCGACCACCTGCCGGCCGAACAGTTCCATCGTGTAGTAGCGGGAGTGTCCGGGGTGATCGCTCTCACCGTGACCCAACAGGTCGATGAGGATCACCCGGTTGCCGCGGTCCACGAGAAAGTCGGCGAACGGGTAATGGTGCTTGCGAGGAAGCAAAAGGCCGTGTACGAGCACGAACGGACGCCCGGCGGCCCCTCGACGGTTGCCGCGCTCTTCGTACGCGATCCGGAACCCGTCGTAGTCGAAATAGGACATCGGCATAGGTTACTCAGCAGGGCAAGGTCGACGCGCCTAATGGACCCTGGCGTCGTTGGTGGCGCTCTGAGACCAGCTTGTCCTTCGACTCGGTTCTATGTGCCTAACTTCGCTCTCTCAGCGCGAAATCTGTCGCAAAGAACGCCTCGGGATGCCTCGGCTATCCCGGGGGTGACTTCTTCTACGGGCCAGACATAATGTCGGCAATAGGTCTCGCTAAAGACTTGAGGAGGGGCTTCTTGAATCTGGCCCGGTTGGTCGAGGACCACGTCGATCACTTCGGTGACTACGACAACACTTTCTTTGAAGGGCGCTGGTACACGTCCCGGGAGGCGAGAGACCGCGTGCGTCGCGTAGCCGCCGGTCTCCAGGAGTTAGGAGTGGCTCCGGGCGAACGCGTTGCCGTAATGCTTCCGAACTGTCCCGAGGTCGGCATCACCTACTGGGCAACCTGGCGGATCGGCGGAGCGGTCACTCCCATCGTGTTTCTTCTTCCCCCCCCGGAGATCAATCGGATCCTGTCGAACTCGGAAGCGGTAATCGCCGTGACGAGCTCCGAATTGCTTCCGGCTGTTTTGGCGGGAGCCGAGGGGGTTTCGACGCTTAAGTCCATAGTTTCCATAGATCAGGCCGAGGGGACGATCGCCTTCACCGACCTCGAGACGTCCGGCGAAGCCGAGATGATCGAGCGCGAGCCCGACGACCTCGCCGCCCTTCTCTACACGGGAGGTACGACCGGCGCGTCGAAAGGCGTGATGCTGTCGCACAACAATCTCGAGTGGACCGCCAGGGCGGCCGCGGAGGCCAGCGAGGTAAAGCCTGAGGAGAACGGCGTGCTGGCTCTCCCGCTGTCGCACTCGTTCGGGCTCCACGTCTCGATCCTCAACGTATTAACTCCGAACAAGGGAGTGCTCCTTCGCTGGTTCGACCCCGCGCAGATGCTCGATCTCATTCAGGAGCATCGTGTGCTGCGAACCGCGGTAGTGCCCACGATGCTCCAGATGATGCTGCCGCTCCCACTCGAGGACTGGGATCTCTCTTCACTCGAATACATAACGTGTGGTGCAGCACCGTTGCCAGAAGAGATCCTCAAGCAGTGGGAAACGCGCGTGCCCTCGAGCAGGCTCTTGCAGGGCTACGGGCTGACCGAGACGTCGCCGACTGTGGCGGTGCAATCACCATCGTCGGCGCGCGACGGGACGCGAGCGATCGGCTCCGTGGGCCCCGTCGTCTCCGGTGTCGAGGTGCGCATTGCATCCGACGAGGGAGAGGCCCTGCCACCAGGCGAAGTGGGCGAGATCACCGTTCGGGGTCCGAACATCATGCTCGGCTACTGGCGCAACGAGGAGGCGACGAACTCCGCGATCCGCGACGGGTGGTTCCACACCGGAGACGTGGGCCGCGTGGACGAGCCCGGCAACCTGTGGATCGTCGACCGCGTGAAGGATCTGATCATCCGCGGCGGCTTCAACGTCTACCCGGTAGACGTCGAGGACGTGGTTCTCCAGCACCCCGACGTGGCGGAGGCAGGGGTCGTGGGCCGGCGCAGCGACACGTGGGGTGAGGAGCCCGTTGTCTTCGTGGTGGCGGCCGGCGGTGCTTCGTTGGACACAGACGACATCTTGAAGTTCTGCGAGGAGAGGCTGGCGAAGTACAAGCGCCCGGTGGAAGTTCTCGTGGTCGACATGCTTCCTAAGACGCCCATCGGCAAGATCGACAAGAAAGAGCTGCGGGCCAGACTGGGTTCTTAGCGCGGGCGCGCGACAATGCGCGAGGCGATGAAGCGCGCTTGCGCGGCCACGACCAGCAAGAGCAGACCCGCGGCGAGCCATCGCAAGCCGTCCGGCGGGATGGCGTTCCACCATCGCCGCCGATCGTCGGTCGGCTTGCCGAGAACTCGGAACTCTTTGGGCACTTTGTAGGGGAGCTTCTTTTCGTAGCCCCCCTCACTATCGGAGCCGGCTTCCGCGGCAAGGTTTGGCAGCTTGGGGAGTCCGGCCTGGCCGAACGAGGGCAGATCGATGCCGACCGGCAAACCCTTGGGCCCGGCCTCCTTTCCGCCCACCACGAAGCTGCTGTTGCCGTCGGGTCCCCGATTGATGACTACCGATAACGGCTCGGAGGCCGCCGAGGGACGCGCATTGTTCTCGCCGGGACCGCTTCGTAAGGCCACGATCGCGTAGGTGTAGGTCCCGGGCTCGAGCTCTTCGTAAAAGCCGGTTACGTCGACCTCGCGATGTAGGGAGAACCGCTTACCCTGCGCTCGCCACACCTGATAGGCGACGACATCGGGTTCGGGATTGGGCTCCCACGTCAGACGTAACTCGTCGCCCTTCACCTCGGCTTGAAGCCCGCTCGGCGCCTGGGGATAGTTGTCGAGTAACACCGAGATCGTGTCGGTGTCGACCGCGCGTTCGCCGTTGGTAATACCCCGAACGGCCACCAGGTAGGAGCCGTTCGACGAGGCGGCCGACCCGTCCGGGGTCGTACGCGTGTCCCAGTCGAAGGTGACCTCAACCTCTTGTTTGAAGTCGTCGGGCGTGACCGTTGCCACCACAAGGCCGTCCACCAAGAGCTCCGCTCTCCTGATCCCGGCCGGCGACGACGCGCGTCCGTGCAATGTGACGACCTCGGATAGAACGTCGTCATCGGCCGGAGAGATCATCGACGCCTGGACGACGTCGTGTTCCTCCTGTGCCGTCGCCGGCGCGTTCACAAGGAGGAGACACAGCAGCGCGGTCGTTGCGAAGAGTCTGCTCATTGCGCGTTGGCCAGACTGTCTGCCGAGTGGACGAGTTGGGCGCGCGCCACGATTCGATATTCCGCGCTTCCCTCCGGATGACACGAGGTGAGAGTAAGGAAGGAGCCCCTGTTCGGATAGTCGTTGATCACCGACCAGTCCTGGTCGTCCACCACCCAGGGCCGGCGGGAGATCTCGTAGACGTGCCTGCCGACGGGAGTCGTGAGGATCACGCGGTCGCCGGCCGTCAGTTCGTCGATGCGGTTAAAAGGCCGTCCAAAGGTCGTGCGGTGCCCGGCTATTGCGACGTTGCCGCTCTCGCCGGGAAGCGGGGTCTTTGGATAATGCCCGGCCCCCGCCCTCAGCGCGGAAAGCGTCGTCCCCTCCACCACGATCACGTCGACGCCGAGCTTCGGGATCTCCAGTCGGGTCAGCGGGTCGCCGGTCTTCACCTTGCCCAGGCGATATTCGCGATCCATCGCGTTGAGATCGCCCGTAAGGCCGCTTTGGATCCGCGAGGCCCATAGGTCGGTTGCAAACGGATAAACGGCGAGGCCGATGCCGACGAGCGCGAGAACGACGGCGAGAGCCGTCAGGCCTTTGCGAAGACCTTGTCTGCGTGATTCATCCATGAGGACCTACCGGGTTAAGGATGCAGTCGCCGCCGCAGGAAGTAAAAGGCCCCCGCGAGCGCCAAAAGAATCAACCCCCATCCGGCCCTGTCCTTGCCGCCGGTTGCGGGCAGCGGCTCTCCTACCGAGGGCGAGGGAGACGGCGAGGGCTGGACCTCTTGTAGCTCGAAGGCCGCGGCGGCCGTCGTGCGGGCCAGTCCGAGCCGCAGACCGCCCTCGAACATCGGGTCCTGGAGCAGATGCAGCGAGATGGCGTCCGAAGCCGCCAGCGCGGTGTCGGTCGTTACCTCGGTACTTTCTGCACCGGCCCTGATGGACGACTCCAGAGGGGTGTTTGGAAGGATCGTCGTGCCCTGGTTATCGGGGTCGACCGGTACCTCCTCGTAGACGATGTCGGGGTACTGGGTGATGTCGCGCACGAACACCTTCGCCGCCGCGGCGTCGGCGGTCGCGTCGAGTTCGAGGGTGGTCGGGTTGAGCGATGCGGTCGACATTGCATCGCCGACCTCGATGATGATCAGGCCGTCCTCCAGTGCGTTCGCCGATCCCGCGATGGGTTGTCCCTGCGCGTTCAGGTCGGGGATTCCGATGAGACCGATCTCGGCCCCCCCTGCGGTGGAGACGA
>JALZEI010000092.1 GCA_030862115.1 Actinomycetota bacterium | reverse complement strand
GGGGCGACTTCGACGTCGTGGCGAGCCCTGCCCTCGGCGCGATCGTCCTCGGGTTCTCCACCGCATTGGCCGCCGACAAGCGCTCCATCTTTGCCGAGAGGGTCTCCGGCGAGCTCGCTTTTCGCCGGGGGTTCGAGCTGCGCCCGCGCGAGCGGACGCTGGTCGTCGAGGACGTCATCACGACCGGAGGCTCCGCCACAGAGGTCGTGGAGCTCGTGAAAAAAATGGGGGGAGAGGTAGTCGGCGTTGGCGCTTTGTTGGATCGCAGCGACCCGGCGCAGAGCTTCGACGCCGGCGTCCCCTTCAAGGCCCTAGTCAAGCTCGAGACGACCTCATGGGATGCCGCGGACTGTCCGCTCTGCGCCGACGGAGTGCCCCTGCAGGACCCGGGCAGTCGCAGGCTCTAATGCCTATACTCGCTTGACCCCACGGGCTTTGTCACGGAACCTCAACGTCCCCAAGGAGGCTTGCCTATGCCCTTGCCACCACCGCTGACCGAGGAGCAGCGGCGCGATGCCCTCGCGAAGGCGGCGGCGGCGCGGCGCAAGAGGGCCGAGTTAAAAGAGCAGCTGAAGAGCGGCCGGACGACTCTTAGGGAACTCCTGGAGCGACAGGACGAGGTGGTGGGCAAGATGAAAGTCTCCACCGTGCTCGAGTCCCTCCCGGGCGTGGGCCGCGTTCGGGCTCGCAAGCTAATGGAGCGACTCGACATCTCCGAATCTCGGCGGTTGCGCGGGCTGGGTACCAAACAGAAGGAGAACTTGCTACAAGAATTCGCTCGGCGTTAGTCCCAGGGTGGGGGGCAGGACGGCGGCACCGACCGCGCACCTCTTCGTTGTATCGGGCCCCTCGGGGGCCGGCAAGGGGACCGTCGTGCGCGAGGTCCTCGAGCGACGGCCCGACATACACCTGTCCGTCTCCGCCACGACCCGGCCCGCCCGGCCCGGAGAACGAGATGGCGTCGATTATCACTTCGTGCCCGAAAGCGAGTTCGTCGCAATGCGCGAGGCGGGGCAGTTCTTGGAGTGGGCCGAGGTGTACGGCAACCTGTACGGGACGCCGCGGGGACCCGTGGAGGCCGCGCAAACCGCGGGCCGCGATGTGATCGCCGAGCTCGACATCCAGGGTGCGCTGATGGTGAAGCGGGCCAGGCCCGACTCGGTGCTGATCTTTATCGAACCCCCCTCGCTCGATGAGCTCTCCTTTCGGCTGCGCGGGCGGGGGACAGAGGAGGGGTCGACCCTGTCGCGGCGGATCCAGGCGGCATACGAGGAGGTAAAGAAAAAAGAGGCCTACGACCACGTCGTCGTCAACGACAACCTGGCGACCGCGGTAGAGGACCTCCTCCGTATACTGGAACAACACAACCGAAAGGACCGACAACGATGATCGAGCCAAAGATCGAGACACTTCTGGAGGGCGTGGATTCCAAGTACACGCTCGTCCTGCTGGCCGCCAAGAGGGGCCGCCAGATCAATTCCTACTTCAACCAGCTGGGCGAAGGCGTAGCCGAGTTCACCCCACCGCAGGTGCCTCTGCGGGCGGACCGGGCTCCCAAGGCCCTGTCCATCGCTCTTAAGGAGATCTCCGAGGGCAAGGTCACCTACGAGCGGACCGCCGACGGCATCAAGTAACGAAGGCGGATCCGTGACGGCCGAGGCCCCGTCCCCCGACCCCGCCAGAGCCCCGGTCTGGGAGGGTTTTTCCGGCCTCAAGATCGTCGTCTGCATCACGGGCGGCATCGCGGCGTACAAAGTCGTCGAGGTGGTGCGCGCGCTGGTGCAATCGGGGGCCGAGGTCCATGTGGCTACGACCCCGTCCGCGTTGAGGTTCGTCGGGGAACAGACCTGGGCGGGGATCAGCGGGCGACCGGTTGCAACCCAACTCTTTGGCAAGGGGGCCGAGGCCCCCCACGTGGAGCTGGCTCGTGGCGCCGATCTGATTCTCGTGGCGCCGGCCACCGCCAACACGCTGTCCCGGCTGGCCGCGGGGGCGGCCGACGACATCGTCGCCGCCACCTTCTTGATGGCCCGCTGCCCGCTTGTGGTCGCGCCCGCTATGCACTCGGAGATGTGGGACGCCGCCGCCACCCGCGCCAACGTCGAGCTTCTCGCGGACCGTGGAGTGGAAATCCTGGGACCGGCTTCGGGCCCCTTGATGTCGGGAGACGAGGGGATGGGCCGCATGGTGGAGCCGGCCGAGATCATCGAGTCCTGCCGGTCCGTGCTCGCTCACGCCCGGAGCCTGGCCGGCCGCCGCGTCCTGGTAACGGCCGGCGGGACGCAGGAGCCCATCGACGCGGTTCGCTTCCTCGGAAACCGCTCCTCCGGTTTGATGGGGATCGAGATCGCGCGGGCGGCTCAACGTCGCGGCGCCAAAGTCACCCTCGTAATGGGTCCTACCGGTCGTCCGGCCCCCGGTGGTGTCGATCTCACCGAGGTCACGACCGCCGATGAGATGCGCCGTGCCGTGCTGGATCTCGCGGGGGACGTCGACGTCATAGTCAAGGCGGCGGCCGTGGCCGATTTCAAACCCGACCGGGCCATCGACAAGAAGCTTAAGAAGGCAGATGGTCCTCCGAGCCTCTCCCTTATCCGCACCCCCGACATACTTGCCGAGTTGGGAGCCGACTCCTCTCTTAGAAGACAGGGAAGCGTTCTCGTAGGGTTTGCGGCCGAGACCGAAAACGATCCTGCGAAACTCAGAGAGCTTGCGCTGATGAAGTTGCAGAGCAAGGGAGCGGATGTGATCGTTGCAAACGACGTGGGCAGCTCCGATTCGGGGTTCGGCACGCGAACGAATCGGGCCGTCGTAGCAACACGGGACGACGTCAAGGATCTCGGCCTCGTGACGAAGACCTCGCTGGCAGAGGCACTCGTAGACGTGGTTGCGGAACTGTTGAAGAGGAGGCGTGTTGGCTGACGACGCGACGTACAAGGCGGGAAGCGTAGGCGAGCTCATGAGCTCGCCGGTGGTGACGGCGGACGGTTCGGAGACGATCGCATCGGCCGCGTCTCGCATGCACGAGAACAAGATCGGGTCCCTTGTGGTAATCGAGGACGGCAAAGTGATCGGGATCTTCACGGAACGGGACGCGGTTCGCTTTGCAAGTGAAGGCGCAGATCCCGCCACGGCCACCCTCTCGGAATTCATGACCAAGGACCCCGACACGGTTGCGCCGGAAGAGAACGTCGGTACGGCTTTTCAAAGCTTGTCCGATCACGGCTACCGTCACATACCGGTGGTCAGCGAGGGCGAGCCACTCGGAATCGTGTCCATGCGGGATCTCATGCGCGTGGCGCGCATCCAGCCCGTGGAAACGATGGCCGTGGACGTGCCCAAGGGTCTCGAAGGAGTCGCCGTCGCGGAAACGGGGATCGGCGACGTGCGCGGCAAAGAAGGTTTTTTTCACTACCGTCAGTACAGCGCCGTCGAGCTGGCCGAAAAGAGATCGCTCGAAGATGTTTGGCACCTCCTCGTCCAGGGCGAGCTACCCGACAAGGCTCAGCGCGAGTCCTTCGTGGAGGAGATCAAACCTCTTCGCGTCATCCCTGAAGAGGTCAAGGAGCTGTTGCCCTCGATAGCCAACATGGGCGAACGCTTTGCGCCGCTCGAGGCGATGCGCGTCGCGTACGCGTTGTTTGCAGCGTCACAGGATTTCAAGCCGTCACTCGACGTTGATGCAGATGAGCTTCGACAGCAGGCACTGCAAACGTGCGCCGTTTTCCCGAGCTTGCTTATGGCGCTCTACCGCGTCCACGAGGGTAAGGATCCCGTTGATCCGCATCCCGATCTCTCGTACGCGGCCAACTACTTGTACATGATGCGCGGCGAGGAACCGCCACCCGAGCAAGCTCACGCGATCGAGCAATATTTGATGCTCACGATCGATCACGGTTTCAACGCGTCTACCTTCACGGCGCGCGTCATCACGTCGACCGGAGCCGATCTCGGTTCGGCCGTCCTCGGCGCGATCGGCGCGCTCTCCGGCCCGCTGCACGGTGGAGCTCCGAGTCGCGCGCTCGAGATGCTTCAGGACATCGGGTCGCCGGAGAACGCCGACGCCTGGCTGCGCGACGCGGTGGAAAGCGGCAAGCGGCTCATGGGCTTCGGCCACCGTGTCTACAAGACCGACGATCCCCGGTCGGTGCGACTGCGAGACGTCGCCGAGGAGCTCGATCCGGAGCGCGTCAAGTTCGCCAAGCACGTCGAGAAGAAGGCCGTCGAGATCCTGGAGGAGCTCAAGCCCGGCCGCAACCTGTATCCAAACGTCGAGTTCTACGCCGGCATCGTGATGGACATGATCGACATGCCCACCGTGCTCTTCACGCCGACGTTCGCCTGCAGCCGTGTGATCGGGTGGACCTCGCACATCCTGGAGCAGGCTGCCGACAACCGGCTTATCCGCCCGAGCGCCCGCTACACGGGTCCCGAGCCGCCCCAAGATGTCCCGCCGCCCGACTAGCCGGTTTTCAGCCTCCCCCTCGGACCCGTCGGATCCTCCCGCCGCCTAGTGAGTAGGGGGCACACAGTTTTTCAGCCTGCCCCGGGCGCTCGATCCTCCCTGCCGCCTATTAAGAGCGGTCCCGAGTCGTAGTGATCCCTCGCGGGCGGGAGGCGACCGCCTATTTGGGCTTTGCGAGGACTGGTATGTCCGAATTACCCCGGTTCTCTCGTGCAGGAGCCGGGGTGCGCGTGCCCAATTAACCCTACGTAAGCACTCGTCAAGGGAGGGAACACCCATGCGCAAGGCACTCGCTTCGATCCTGGCCGCAGGCCTCGTATTCGGAATGCTGGCCGGCCCGGCCGT
>JALZEI010000207.1 GCA_030862115.1 Actinomycetota bacterium | reverse complement strand
ATACGGAAGGGTTGCGCGCCGTGGTCGGCGAGATCGCGCGCCGGTCCAGTTGGTCGCGGGGGAGGGAAAGCTTGTCGATCCGAGGGTGGACGAGGAACGTGGAAGTCTCCGTCGAGTTCTTCTTGAGTTGCGCCAGCGCGAAGGGATCTACTACCGAGATGGTGAGGGGGCCGAGCTCGTAGCGGCTTCGTCGTGCCGGCTTAATCGCGTACCGGGTCTCCCTGTGGCCTCCCGCCTCGATGCCGTGGACGGCGAAACGAGCCTTTCCGGACAGGCCGGGAGGGATGCGATCCTCGGCCAGAAGAAGTGGGGCGGCCCCCCGTCCCCGGTTGTCGATCCGAACTGCTGCAACCACTTTCTCGCCGAGCTTGGCTCTCTCCGGAGACACCCGGCGCGACACGACGAGCTCGTGCTTTCTCATCCGTACGACGATGAGCGCCGCGATCACTACGACGATGAACGCGTACCCAAGCTGGACGAGCGACCGACTTCCGAACCCCCGGCCCGCCAGCGAGAGTCCCAGCCCCAGCGCGGCCACGAACCACCCTCTGGGCGTCGGCATAAGAGGAGCCTCAGCCCTCCGCCTGTTGCTGCTCGGGGATGGGGACTCTGCCGAGTAAACCCTCGAGGAGCTCTTCCGCGGTGGTGCCTCGCATCTGGGCCTCGGGGGCGAGCAGCAGCCGGTGGGCCACCACCGGCACCGCGAGATCTTGGATATCGTCCGGAACGACGTAAGCGCGGCCGCGACTCGCGGCCACTGCCCGAGCGGACTTCAACAGATGCAGGGATGCGCGCGGGCTCGCGCCTAGATAGATGTCCGGATGGTTGCGAGTGGCCTCGGTGAGATCCACCACGTAACGCTTGAGCGTAGGAGCCACATGCACGTCCCGCGCCTGTTCGATAAGGCCCGTGACGATCCCCGGATCGCTCACGGCTTCTAGCGCCTCGAAGGGAGCACGCGAGCCGTGCATGTCGAGGATCTCGAGTTCGGATGCCCGGCTCGGATAACCCATCGACAGTCTCATCGTGAAACGGTCCAGCTGCGACTCCGGGAGGGGGTAGGTGCCCTCTTGCTCGATCGGGTTCTGAGTTGCGAGCACCATGAACGGTGGGCCCAGCCGGTGGGTTGTGCCGTCAACCGTCACCTGATGCTCCTCCATACATTCCAGCAGGGCGGACTGAGTCTTAGGCGACGCTCGGTTGATCTCGTCACCCAGGCAGATGTTGGCGAACACTGCTCCCGCCTTGAAAACGAAGCGCCCCGTTGAGCGATCCCACACGTTGACGCCGGTGACGTCGGAGGGCAGCAGATCGGGGGTGAACTGAATCCGGCTCCACGTGCACCCAAGTGAGCGAGCGAGGGATTTGGCGAGCATGGTCTTTCCGACGCCGGGAACATCTTCCAGTAATACGTGTCCCTCCGACACGAGAGCGACGAGGCACCGGCGGACTATCTCGCTCTTGCCCTGGATGATGCGCTCGATATTCGACACGATCCGCTCGAACGTCGAGCGGAAGTCGTCGAAGCTATCGGTGCGCCGGGTGGTCATTGAGTCCTTTTCGTCAATCGACGGTTAGGTCGGTCGGTGGTGACCAAAAGGGTAGCAGCGGCCGGGGTCTAAACGGCCGCCCTCCTTATGTACTCCGGTTTCACAAAGAAGGTTCCTGTAGGTTCTGAGCCCAAGAGACCACTTAGAGGACCGTTGCGAAAATAGGAGGCAGGCATGGCCGGATGGGGTGACGACCCGGAGCTCGAGAAGCTTCGTGGCTTGATCGACGAGGGGTGGGAGGTCACCAGCATCGAGGAGGTCTCGGGGTCGGGGGGGCCGATGGACAAGGTCACGGTCCAAAAAGACGGAGCCACGGAGGAGTGCACCTCGGATCATCTGGCCTTCCACCGATACGTGGAGTACCTGCGAGAAGAACGCCGTTGATTTCCCGGCGGCAGGGGCCGCCGGAGTTAGGAATTGATTTTGCCACCAGGACGAGAGAAGGATCGTCCCGACGACGGGGATGATTCTCCCGAGGAAATAAGGGCGACCGCCGGCGCCGGCCGGGGCCTCCGAATGCTCCGCCCGCTCGCCATCCGAGATTTCAGGCTGTTATGGACGGGCATGACGGTGTCGCTCTTCGGCGATGGCATCTACTTCGTCGCCATCGCGTGGTTGGTGTTGAAAATCTCCAATGTGCCCAGCGCCCTGGCCATGGTGGGAGTTGCCTGGACCGTCCCGCAAGTCGTCTTCCTTCTCTGGGCCGGTGCGTTGACGGATCGGTTCGACAGGAGAATGGTGATGATCGCATCCGATGTGATGCGGGGTGCGGCCGTATGTGTGATCGGCCTGCTGGCTTTGTCGGAAACGATCCAGCTCTGGCAGGTCCTCGTGCTCGTCGCGATCTACGGCGCTGGTGAGGGTTTCTTTATGCCCGCCTTTAGCGCCATCGTTCCGGATGTCGTGCCGACCAGTCAGCTGGTGGAAGCAAACGCGCTAGACCAGTTCGTCCGACCGGTCACGCTGCGCTTTGCGGGTCCTGCAGCCGGGGGACTGGTCATCACGATCGCCGGGCCAGGCACCGCGCTCTTGATAGATGCGATCACGTTTCTGGCATCTGCAGCGGCCATCGCCGCGATTTCTCCGCATCGGCCGACACAGCCGAGCGGCGAACGACCATCGGTCTGGTCGGACATTAAAGAAGGGCTCTCTTATGTAAGGGGAAAGGCGTGGCTGTGGATCTCGTTTCTTGCCGCCGCTCTTGGGTTGCTCGCGTTCTACGGGCCCTTTCAAGTCTTGGTGCCCTACCTCGTGAAGAACAGGCTTGACGGAAGCGCGGGCGATCTTGGACTCGTGTACGCAGTTGGTGGAATGGGAGCCGTCCTCGCTTCGATTCTGGTGAGTCAATGGGGGTTACCGAAGCGGCACATCTCGTTCACCTTCGTCTGCTGGGGTCTAGGGACGCTCGCCATGGTGGGATACGCGTGGGGGTCATCGATCTGGGAGGTGATGCTCGTCACCTTCGTACTGGAGGTGTTCCTCACCGCTGGGATGATCGTCTACGCGGCCCTGTTGCAGTCGCACGTGCCGGGGTCTTTGTTAGGTCGAGTCTCGAGCGTTGACTGGTTGATCTCGAGCAGTCTCATCCCTCTGTCGTACGCGCTAACCGCTCCCGTTTCCGAGGGGATAGGGCTGAAGGCGACCTTCATGGGGGCCGGTGTTCTCGGGGGCGGGGCCATCTTGCTGTTCCTTGCTTCTCCGCAGCTTCACGAAATCGAGAGCGAAACGAAGGAGCCGGTCCCGGCGGGAGCGGCATAACAAATCGGGAACCTCCGACCCCCCCCACGTCGGAAGGTTGGGTTCTGGCCCTCCTATACTCTTGGCAAGTTGGGAAGATCGTTGGTTCTGAACGCGTCCTACCAGCCCCTGTGCGTAGTGCCGGTACGGCGGGCAGTCGTTCTCGCGCTTAAGGGGAAGGCCGAGGTCGTCCATACCAACGGACACGTCTTCCACTCCGAGAAGCTGACCTTCTCGGCCCCGAGCGTCGTCAGACTCAACTACTTCGTAAAGGTGCCCTATCGCTCGCGCGCATCTCTATCCCGGAGAGCGGTCCTCGTGCGCGACGACTTCAAATGCCAGTACTGCGGCCGCCCCGCCGAAAACGTCGATCACGTCGTGCCCAAGAGCCGGGGAGGCCTTCATACCTGGGACAACGTCGTCGCGGCATGCCGCCCCTGTAACGCCCGCAAGGAAAACCGGAGCCCCGCCGACGTCGGCCTGCGCCTGCGCCGCCGGCCGAGCCCTCCGCACCACAGCGTGTGGATCGTCGTGGCGGTGGACAATGTCGACCCCCTCTGGGAGCAGTACCTGCGCCGCCCCGTGCGCATAGCTAACTAAAACCTCTCCCGCCGGTCGCGCGAGACCAGCGGTCGCGCGAGTCAGCGATCGCGCGAGTCAGCGATCGCGATCTCCCTTGGTTAGAGCGCCTCAGACCCTTAGTGCTGCGGCAATTACGTATGTGTAATTCGCGAAGTGACGTTGACATGGTGTCGCGGGGGGGCTAGCGTTGCCCATCAGGTGGAGGGAAGTGGAGGGAAAAGGGGGATTGGGGAGCGGCTCCCCGGCCCCAGGCGCCCTCTCCCTCGACCGGGGAGAGAGCAGGGAGATGATTTGGAGCCCACTGGGTTCACCGGGGAATACCGACACACGATCGACGCGAAGGGACGGCTCATCGTCCCCTCGCGTCTGCGCGCGGACTTTCCCGGCGACGTCATCGTTCTCAGCGTGTGGCCCGACGGCTGCATCTCGATGTGGTCGGAGGAGGGCTGGGTCGAGCTCCGGCGGCAGCTGTTGGAGCAGCAAAGCAGCGATGAAGACCTCCGATCGGTCGTGCGGGCAATTGCGGCCAGCGCCCACACGGACCAGATCGATCGCCAGGGACGCATCGGTGTTCCTCCCAAACTACGTGATTTCGCGGACATCACCCGGGATGTCGTCGTCGTCGGCAACTTCAATCACGGCGAGATCTGGAACCCCGACCGTTGGGCTCCGCAGGAGCAGACGATCCAGCCGGATCGCCTGAAAGAGCTGTTCAACAAGATGAATCTCTAGCGAGAGGGAGGCAGAGGGATGCTGGACACGTCAGGTGCACCGAAGGAGACGCTCGCCCGAGAGGTCGGCCAGAGTGTCGTTCTGCTCGCGCTCACCGGCGCCTCTGTCGGCGGGATGCTCGCCATGGTCGAGATCGCCACCCGGGCGCTGGGGCACTAACGTGAAGCCACTCCCGAAGGGTCTGACATGGAACACGAGCCGGTCCTCGTCCAACCAGTCGTCGATTTCCTCGCGCCGGCCCTGGTCGATGGGGGAGTCCTCGTCGACGCCACGCTCGGCAGAGGGGGTCATGCTGCTCGACTCCTCGAGGCGGCCCCGCAAGCCCGTCTCCTCGGGCTCGACCGCGATCCCGTCGCGCTGGAGGAGAGTGGGACCAACCTCTCCGTCTTCGCGGAACGCATTCAGCTCCTTCGTGCAGACTTCAAAGACCTCGCGTCCGTACTGGAACGACTCGGGGTTGCGTCGGTTCGCGGAGTCCTTCTCGACCTTGGCGTTTCCTCACCCCAACTTGATGAGTCGCAACGCGGGTTCAGTTATCGAGCCGGCGGACCCCTCGACATGCGAATGGACCCCTCCCAGCCTCTATCGGCCCACGACGTCGTGAACGGTTACTCGCAGTCTCGGCTCGAGCGCGTGGTCCGCGTGTACGGCGAAGAGCGATTCGCTCGTCGCATAGCCGGGGCGGTCGTGAAGGCGCGCCCGATCGACGACACGACTCGTCTCGCCGAGGTTGTGAAGGACGCGATTCCGGCCGCCACTCGCAGGACCGGTCCACATCCCGCCCGGCGCACTTTTCAAGCGATCCGGATCGAGGTGAATGGCGAACTCGAGGCCCTCGAAAGCGCTCTCCCGCAAGCTGTTGACGTACTGGAGCCGGGGGGCCGCTGCGCGGTGATCTCCTATCACTCGCTCGAAGACCGGATCGTCAAGAGGTTCTTTAACGAGGAGACAAAGGGCTGTGTGTGCCCGCCGGATTTCCCCGTCTGCCGTTGCGACGCGCAGACGCGCGTGAGAGTTCTCACCCGCAAACCGGTCAGGCCACCCGCCAACGAACTCAGTCGTAACCCAAGGGCACGCGCGGCGAAGCTGCGCGTGGCCGAGCGCTCGGACCCCACTCAGACTTACCCGGCATGAGTGCTGCCCGAGCCTCACAACTGCGCGCGCCTCGCACCAGGCAAGATAATCCCGGCCTTGCCTTGGTGCGTCGGCGCCCGCGCAGTCCTATTCGGCGAGCTTTCACGACGAGCCTTGCGCCCCTCGTTGTACTCGCCTCCGTTCTGGTAGCGGCCGCGATCGCGGCCGTGTTGTTCGAGCACATCATCCTGACGAAGTCCGCCTTCGAGCTGAGCAAGATACGCGAGGAGGTGACCGCGGCAGAGGCGCGCCACCAAGAGCTTCTTCTCGAGGCGACCAAGCTGGCGAGCCCGGGGCGGATCGAACGTTTTGCGCGCAACGAGCTCGGAATGGTCGACACCCAGACGGCGGCCACTAAGTATGTGGTGGCGGAGATAAGAGGGCTTGGGGGCGAGTTCGTCTTCGCACGATCGCAGCGCGGTGACTCGCTGGCTCCCGCGACCGGCATCGCGGCGGATGCTCCCATTCCGGACGAGAATCCCTAGTGGCCCAGCCGAGGGGTGGAAAAGGAAAACGAGGGGGGCCGACGAACCGACGGTCGGCCCCTTCTTCATATCTAGGCTCAAAACGCAGAGCCCCTTCGAGAACAACAACGAGATCGCGGCGACCGGCTCCGAGCCGAACCGGAACGCGACTGGGACTGGTTTTCGTGGCGATCTGCGTGGCGTTCGGCGGCCTGGCGGTGCGACTCGTCATGCTGCAGATCGTCGACGCTCCTGCCTACGCGCGCATCGCGGCCGACCAGCGGGAGCGAGAGATCCTCTTTCCGGCTCGCCGCGGCACGATCTTCGATCGGAGCGGCGAACCGCTGGGAATATCCGTCGACCTGCAGACGATCTACGCCGATCCGAAACTGGTGGAGGACGTCGAGGCTGAGGCCGAGAAGCTCGCGCCCATCCTGGGTCAGAAGCCGGAGGCCGTGGCCGCGAGGCTGGCCGGCTCCGAAGAGGGCGACCGCTTTGAGTACCTAGCGCGCCAAGTGGAGCCGAGGATCTCCAACGACGTAGAGGCACTCGACCTTCCCGGCGTGTACATGCGGCCGGAGCCGAAGCGTTACTACCCCAACGACAGGCTGGCTTCGCACATACTCGGCTTTGCCGACGTCGACGGCAAGGGCGTTGCGGGGATCGAACTCCAGTACGAAAACGTTCTTCGGGGCGAACCAGGCCGGATGATCCTCGAGCAAGACCCGGCCGGCAACGCGTTGCCTCAGGCGGAGTTCACCTACGAGAGACCCAGTCCGGGGCGCGATCTAGTGCTGACGATAGACAAGGAGTTGCAATACTTCACCGAACTTACGCTCGAGCGAGCGACGGCGGCCTATAACGCGAAGGCGGCGACTGCCGTCATCATGCGCCCCGACACCGGCGAGATCCTGGCCATGGCTACGGTTCCGGACTTCGACCCGAATAATGCCGGCGACTTCCCGACTGCCGCCTTGCGCAACAGAGCGGTCGTCGACACTTACGAACCCGGTTCGATTTTCAAAGCCGTAACCGTTAGTGGGGCGCTCCAGGAAGCGCTGGTCACGCCTCGTACAAAGTTCATCGTTCCCGACAAGATGGCCTACATAGACCGCGTCTTCCACGATTCGCACTCGCATCCCACGGAGGAGATGTCGACCTCGGAGATCATCAAAGATTCGTCGAACGTGGGGACCATCCAAATCGGACTCAAGCTCGGCGCCGAACTGCTCGATCACTACGTGCACGAGTTCGGTTTCGGAACGCCGACCGGCCTCGACTTCCCCGGCGAGGTGGCCGGCCAGGTCCTGCCGCTGGAGGACTGGTACGGCACCACGGTTGCCACGGTTCCCATTGGGCAGGGGATCGCGGTCACTCAAATGCAGATGGCGTCTGCGTACTCCACGCTGGCCAACGGTGGTGTGTGGGTCGAGCCGAAGCTGTTGTCCGGCACGATGACCTCAGACGGGAAGTTCAGCCCGTCGCCCGAACCGACCAGGACGCGCGTCGTATCGCGCAAGGTTGCCGGACAGGTAACGAAGATGCTCGTGCAAGTGGTGAAGGACGGCACGGGCATCGAGGGCCAGGTCCCCGGATACAAGGTGGCCGGCAAGACGGGGACCGCCGAAAAGGTGGTCCGGACGGGCGGTTACGGCGACGAGTACGTGGGTTCGTTTGCCGGATTTGCGCCGGCGGACGACCCGAAGATCGTCATGGTCATCTCCTTCGACGAACCTGATGCGAAGTACGGCGGAGTCACCGCGGCCCCCACGTTTGCCACCATTGCCGAGTTCGCGCTGCGCCGCCTTGGGGTGCCTCCCCACACGGACGCGGCTCAGGCGGCCGAGGCGGTGCGGGACTACGAGGCCGAGCCGGCGCACGACTAGGCTCGTTTACGACATGAGAGACCAATCGAGGAGGTCCCTGGAGGCCCTGGCTGTCGCCGCGGGAGACCTCCGTGTGGGGGCCGCCACGGGGGCCGACGCGACCATCACCGGACTGGCGTACGACTCCCGAGCGGTCGAGCGCGGGAACCTGTTCTTCTGCGTGCCGGGAACGCGCACGGACGGTCACGAGTTCGCAGCCGCCGCAGTGGGGGCGGGGGCCGCGGCCCTTGTGGTCGAACGGCCGCTCGGACTCGGCGTGCCCGAGATCGCCGTGTCCGACGCCCGGCGGGCAATGGCCCTTATCTCTGCCGAGTTCTACGGTCGTCCGGGGGACGAGCTCATGCTTTTGGGGATCACGGGAACCAACGGGAAGACGACTACCGTTTTCTTGCTGGAGTCGGTGCTGAGGGCGGCCGGCAAGACCCCGGGCCTTATCGGCACCATCGAGACCCGGATAGCGGGACGACCCCGCCCCGGGGTCCGCACGACTCCGGAATCGCTCGACCTTCACCGCCTCTTGCGTGAGATGAGGGACGCGGGGGTGGACGCGGTCGCGATGGAGGTGACGTCTCACGGGTTGGCTCTCCATCGCGCGGAGGGTCTGCACTTTGACGTCGCGTGCTTCACGAATCTTTCGCAGGATCATCTCGACTTTCACTCCAGCATGAACGACTACTTCGCGGCCAAAAGGAGGTTGTTCACGAAGGAGATGTCGCGCGCGGGAGCCGTGAACCTCGACGATCCCTACGGGACTCGTTTGTTCGAGGAGGGTCCGATCCCGACCATCGGCTTCGGGGGCGATCCGCAGGCCACGGTCCGCGTGGCGAGTCTTCGTTCCGGCCCATGGGGAAGCGAGATCGTGATCGAGCTGGGCGAGCGCGACGAGATAAAAGTGTCCACTCCTCTAGTCGGCCACTTCAACGTTTCCAACTGTCTCGCAGCAACCGCGGTCGGCCTGCAAGCGGGGCTGTACCCGGGGGCCATCGAGAAGGGGATTTCGGATCTTCAGACGGTTCCGGGCCGCTTCGAGGCCGTCGACTGCGGTCAGCCCTTCACCGTGGTGGTCGACTACGCGCACACGCCCGATTCTCTGGACAACGTTTTGCGCGGTGCTCGCGACCTCGCGGGGGAGAGCCGTGTGCTTTGCACCTTCGGGTGTGGCGGCGACAGAGACCGGGGCAAGAGGCCTCTGATGGGATCCGTAGTCGCGCGGCGCGCGGATGTCGTGGTCGTGACCTCGGACAATCCCCGCAGCGAGGTACCCGAAGCGATCATCGATGAGATCCTCGAGGGTGTCGTAGCGGAACGTGCCGACGGACCCGACGCGGTGCTTGCCGACCGGCGCGAGGCCATCGCCAAGGTCCTCTCCCTCGCCGGGGACAAAGACGTCGTCGTGATCGCCGGCAAGGGGCACGAGACCGGTCAGGAGTTCGCCGATAAAACCCTGCCTTTCGACGACCGCATTGTTGCGCGCGAGGAGCTGGCCGCGCTCGGTTGGGGTGAGGGCTCGTGACAAGTCTGCTGATTGCGGGATCGATCGGCCTGCTCGTCACCTTGTTTGGGACGCCGCTCGCGGTGAGGGTCTTCAGACGAAGAGGTTGGGGGCAGCTCATCCGCGAGGAGGGCCCCAAAGCCCACTACGAGAAGCACGGCACTCCGACCATGGGTGGGCTGGTAATCGTCGCCGGGACCCTTTTCGGCTACTTCTTCGGCCATCTGGGGTCGCGCGACCTCGGGAGGTTTTGGGACGACTTTTCCGATAGCGGGTTACTGGCGATGGGAACCATCGTCGCCCTGGCGGTGCTCGGGTTCATCGACGACTTCATAAAGATCCGTAAGTCGCGTTCGCTTGGTTTGCAGAAACGCGCCAAATTCATAGGCCAGTTGATCATCGCGGCGATCTTCGGCGTGATCGCGGTTCACTACGTCGACATCGGAACGGATCTGTCGTTCTTCAGGTCGACGAGGGTCCTCCTTGGGTTCGGTTTCTACATATGGGTCTTTTTGATGATCGCCGCCTCCTCGAACGGCGTGAACCTCACCGACGGTCTCGATGGTCTCGCGGTCGGGTCGTCGGCGCAGGTTTTTGGAGCGTTCGTCGTGATCGCGTTCTGGCAGTTCAGGCACCCGGGGTTCTACGACCTCGCGGTGCAGGGATCGGATCCACTCGATCTGGCGATCGTCGCGGCGGCCCTGTTCGGCGCCTGCGCGGGTTTCTTGTGGTGGAACACCGCCCCGGCAAAGATCTTCATGGGCGACACGGGCTCGTTGATGCTCGGCGGTGCGATGGCGGTACTGGCGATTCTTTTGAACACTCAGCTGTTGCTCATCATGATGGGCGGCCTCTACGTCGTCGAAACGCTGTCGGTTATCGCACAGGTTGCGGTATTCAAGCGCACCGGCAAACGGATCTTTTTGATGGCGCCGATACATCATCACTACGAGCTCGCCGGGTGGCCGGAGTTCACGGTCATCGTGAGGTTCTGGGTCCTTTCCGGCCTGTCGGTGGCGTTCGGGCTCGGTCTTTTCTACGCCGACTTTCTCTCCAAGGGCGGGGCTCAGTGAACTGGACGGACACCCGCGTTCTCGTCGTCGGTCTCGGAGTAAGCGGAGTCGCCGCCGCCAGGGCGCTCCTCTCGCTCGGCGCGAAGGTTTCCGTCACCGAGATGTCGTCGACCCCGAAGATCATGCAGCGCGCCGACAGCCTGCGACGCGAGGGGGCCGAGGTCGAGGCCGGAGCTCACGACCTCGTCGAGAGCCCGTGCGACATCGCGGTGTTGAGTCCGGGGATTCCCCTTTCGGCGCCCGTCGTCGCGTCTTTGCATCATCGCAGAGTCAAGGTCGTGAGCGAAGTCGAACTCGCTTTCTCCTTAGCGTCGTGTGATTTCCTCGCCGTAACCGGAACGAACGGTAAGACGACTACCACAATACTTCTTGCCCAGATCCTGCAGGCGGGCGACGTGCAGTCCATTGCCGCAGGGAATATCGGACATCCGCTGGTGGAGGCCGCCCTGTCCATTCCCGCAGACGGGGCAATCGCGGTCGAGGTATCGAGCTTCCAGCTCGCGACGATCGATACGTTTCGTCCGCGCGTTGCCGCAGTGCTTAACGTCGCGGAGGATCACACCGACTGGCACGGATCGTTCGAGTCCTACGCCGCTGCCAAGGCACGCATCACCGAGAACCAGAAATCCCATGACGTGCTCGTTTACAACCTAGAGGATGAGTACGCCGTCGCCATAGCCGCGCGAAGCTCGGCTCGGACGGTTCCGTTCTCCACGATGGAGGCGCCCGACCAGGGCATAGGAGTAGCAGACGGAACGATCGTCTATCGCGGCAGGGAGCTTATGGCCGCGAACGACGTCCCCCTTTCCGGAGAGGCCGGCCTGGAGGACAGCCTCGCCGCCTCGGGTGTAGCTCTCGAGTACGGGGTGGGCCTGGTTTCGGTGGCGAGCGCGGTCCGTTCGTTTCGACCGCTATCCCACCGCCTTCAGGTCGTGGCGGAGGCGGACGGCGTCACTTACATCGACGATTCCAAGGCGACGAACCCGCACGCGACCGTCGCAGCAGTTAAAGGACTGCACGACGTAGTTCTCATCGCGGGAGGCCGCAGCAAAGGAATAGATCTTTCGCCGTTGGCCGGCGTGGTACCTCCGGTTCGCGCAGTTGTGACTCTGGGCGAGGCGCGTGACGAGATCGCCGCACTCTTCGAGGGAGTCGTGCCCGTCGACGTGGTCGATTCCATGGACGACGCGGTTGCACGTGCCGTCGAAAGATCAAATGGCAAAGGATCCGTCTTGTTATCGCCGGCCTGTGCGAGCCTAGACATGTTCGCGGGGTATGCAGAGCGAGGAGAGGCATTCGCGAGGGCCGTGAGAAACCTGATTGCATACAACGGAGGATCCGATGGCAACGCGTAGCGCATCTATAACGATTCGCCCGCGCGCGCGTCCACGCGCGCGTCAGGCGTCCGTCACGGATCGTTTTGCCAGCGGGAGCATTCTCCTAACGATCATCACAATGGTCCTGGTGTTCTTGGGACTGATCATGATCCTCTCCTCGAGCATGGTGTCGTCGTTGACCTCCAACGGGTCCTCATTCTTTTTTCTGAAGAAGCAGTTGATGTGGGGTGCCATCGGCCTGGTCGGCTTCGTCGCGTTCATGCGGCTGGACTACCGCAAGTTCCGCGGAGTGGGCTATCTGTTGGTGCCTCTGGTCCTCTTGCTGTTGGTGGCGGTGCTGGTCCCCGGCGTGGGGACGACGGTGGGCGGCAGCTCCCGGTGGCTGGGCCTCGGCCCTCTGACCTTTCAGCCGTCCGAGTTCGCAAAGCTTGCTTTGATTCTCTTTGCCGCCGACGTGCTGTCTCGGAAAAAGGAGATCACCCTCGACAACGTCTGGCACACCATGTTGCCCATCGTTCCGGTGATGGGGGCCATGGCGCTGCTGGTGATACTCCAGCCGGATCTCGGCACCACGCTCATGATCGGGGCCATTGGGCTCGGAATGCTCTTTGTGGCCGGAGCGCCGTTACGGTACGTGCTACCTCTCGGCGCTGTGGCTCTCGCCATGGCCACGATGGCATCTCTGGCGGCCCCCTACCGCAGGGCGCGAGTCATGGCCTTTCTCGATCCATGGGCCGATCCGCTGAATACCGGCTACCAGACCATCCAGGGTCTGATCGCTCTCGGTTCGGGTGGTTGGTTTGGAGTCGGGTTGGGGGCGAGCCGCCAGAAATGGAACTACATCCCGAACGCGCACACCGATTACATTTTCTCGATTCTCGGCGAAGAGATGGGGCTGTTCGGGACCTTCGTCGTGCTGGGCATGTTCGCCGCTCTCGCGTACCTGGGCATCAGAACGGCTCGTAAGGCTCCCGATCGGTTCGGAATGTTTCTGGCGGCCGGGATAACGATCGTGGTCTCTTTCCAAGCAGTCGTGAACATCGGCGCCGTCACCGCGACCCTTCCCATCACGGGCGTTCCCCTCCCGCTGGTCTCGTTCGGCGGCTCCTCGCTGGTCATAACGCTTATCTCGATGGGCGTCCTGACGAACATCGCCCGACAGTCCGAAGGCCTGGGGAGGCGCAAGAAGAAGCCGGCGGCGCGGCGGTCGACTCGCTCGCGAGCGTGAGAGTTGTGATCGCCGGAGGCGGTACCGCGGGTCACGTTAATCCCGCCCTCGCTTTAGGACGCGCCCTCGGCGACGCCGAGGTGACTTTCGTCGGAACCTCTGGGGGCGCCGAGGCCGTCCTGGTGCCGGCTGCGGGGTTTCCCCTGGAGGTCATCCAGGTGCGCGGCTTCGACAGGGCCCGTCCGTGGAAGTTGGTAGGAGTGGGTGCGACCGCGGTGCGCGCCACTCGCTCTGCCTCTCTACTGCTTGATCGACTCCGTCCGGCCGTGGTTGTGGGAATGGGTGGTTATGTGTCGCTACCCGTGTGCGTCGCGGCGCGACGAAAGCGAATTCCGGTTGTCCTCCACGAGCAGAACATCGTGTTTGGGTTGGCGAATCGGGTGTGCAAGTCCTGGGCCGCGAAAGTCGCCGTCTCTTTCGAGGAGACTATGAGTCAAGCGGGGAGCAAAGGGGTTAATACCGGAAACCCCGTTTCTGCAGAGCTTGTGGCGATGGATGTCGACACCGAACGCGTCAAGGCTTTGCAGCGATTCGAGCTCGAACCAGGCCGAAAGACCCTGCTCGTTTTCGGGGGAAGTCAGGGCGCCAGAACTATCAACGAGGTGGTTCCGGCGCTCGTCGCCGCGTGGCGCGGGGCATCGGACAGGCAGGTGCTGCACATCTCGGGGCGGTCGCAGCGATCGCTCGTCGAGCAGATCGAGTCCCTTCCGATGGAGGGACTCATTTACCGGGGCATCGAGTTCGTCGAGCGGATGACCGAGGCTTACGCGGTGGCGGATCTCGCATTGTGCCGAGGGGGAGCCACTACGGTCGCCGAACTGGCAGCCGTCGGTCTGCCTGCTCTCATCGTTCCCTACCCGCATCATCGCGACAAACAGCAAGAGCGACACGGTCTTGCACTCGAGCGCAAGGGAGCCGCCGTCGTGATTCCGGACGACCAGGTGAACGCCGAGCGGGTATCGGGCATCGTCGACAAGTTATTTGGGGCTGAGTCGGCGCTGGAGAAGATGCGCGCTGCAGCCCGCGCCTTCGGTCGGCCCGATGCGGCGACGAGGCTTGCAGAGGTCGTCCTGGAGGTTGCCGCGTGATGTTCGCTCCGGGATCTGGTGTGCACTTCATAGGAGTGGGCGGTGCCGGGATGTCGGCAATCGCAAAGGTGATCCTCGAGCGTGGATGCCGCGTGAGCGGCTCCGATCTGAAGCGCTCTCGCGCCGCCACGATCCTTGAGGCGATGGGCGCGAGCGTCCATATCGGACACGAAGCGTCTTTGATCGACAAGTACAGGCCGGAGTTTGTGGTGGCCTCCTCGGCGATCCCTCGCTCCAATCCCGAGCTCGTGCGAGCCGGCGAGTTGTCTCTGCGCGTCGTCAGCAGAGGCGAGGCTCTCGCCGGAGTACTCGACGGCTCCCGGTCGATCGTCGTTGCCGGGACGCACGGAAAGACGACAACGACTTCGATGATCGTTTCAATCGCCAGTTCCTCGGGTCTTAACCCCACCTACCTGGTCGGCGGCGGGCTAAACGATGTCGGGACCAATGCCCGTTCGGGAACCGACGATCTGGCCGTGGCCGAATCCGATGAAAGCGACGGCTCTTTCTTACTTTTGTCCCCTCACATCGCGGTCGTGACAAACGTAGAAGCCGACCATCTCGATTACTGGAAGTCCGGCGACGAGGTGACGAAGGCTTTCGAGCACTTCTTGGTACGCGTCGACCCGGATGGGGCGATCGTCCTCCCACTGGGGTCAGAGGAGCTGGCTGCTCCTGCCGCCGGCCTCGGCGCGCGTTTGGTCACCTTTGGTGCGGCGGGGACGGTGAGGGCCGAAAGCGTCACCGTGACCGGTAGCTCCTCTTCCTTTGTTCTTGTGTCCCCCGACGGCCGGGCGCAAACGACACTTCGCGTCCCCGGTATGCACAACGTGGCGAACGCAACCGCGGCGGCGGCCGCCTGCCTCGAAGCCGGCTTGAGTCTCGATCAGGTCGCCACAGGCCTCGAGTCCTACCGGGGTGTGGAGCGTCGGTTCCAGATCCGCGGAGAGGCCGGAGGAGTCACGGTTATCGACGACTACGCACACCACCCCACGGAGGTGAAGGCGACCCTTTCGGCCGCGCGGCCGGGGCCCTGGTCCAGGGTGGTCGCGGTTTTTCAGCCGCACCGCTACTCCCGTACGAAGGCGTTTCACGAGGCCTTTGGAGCTTCCTTTGCGGATGCGGACCGGGTCGTGGTGACCGACGTTTACGGCGCGGGGGAGCAACCGGAACCCGGTGTGAACGGAAAGCTGATAGCGGATTCCGTGTGCCGTCATCTTCCGGGCCGACCCGTTGCCTACCTTCCGCACCGTGCGGACCTTGCCGCCTACCTCGAGGGCATCGCTCGTCCGGGTGATGCGGTAATGACGTTGGGTGCCGGAGACATTACGACCCTCGGCGACGAGATCTTGCAGCGCTTGGGGGCTCGCCGGTGAGCATCGAGCAACTACGCACCGAACTCGAGGGCTCTTTGCGGGGCCAAGTGCTCACCTCGCACCCTCTTGCTAAATACACCACCTACCGCCTGGGGGGGCCGGCTGCACTGTTCGTCGAGCCCGCGGACGTCGACGATCTGTTGATGTTCGCCGAGGTCGCCCGGGGCCTTAGCGAAAGACCCTCCATCCTTGCCCTGGGACGCGGCAGCAACTTGGTGATCTCGGATGAAGGCTGGGCCGGTGTCGTGCTGTACATGGGACCCGCTTTCTCCTGGCTTCACGAGACGGACGATCCCTATGTGCAGTTGCACACGGGGGCCGGGACGACGATGCCGCTGCTCGCCAACTGGGCGGCGAGGCGAGGCCTCGCCGGTCTCGAGTTCGCGATCGCCATACCGGGTTCTGTCGGAGGTGCCATCAGGATGAACGCCGGCGCCCATGGTCACGACGCCGCCGGGTGTCTTGCGTCGTCTCAGGTTCTTGATCTCGAGACCACCGTTGTGGAGAGCAGGTCTCCCGACGACCTGGAGTACTCCTACAGACATTCAGGGCTAACCAAGAACCACGTCGTAATCGACGCGCGCTGGCGTCTTCGTCCGGACGACGTCGACGCCGTGAAGAACCGGATGGAGGCCTACCGGCGTCATCGCGCCGAGACGCAACCCGGCGCGTTCCAGAACGCGGGCAGCGTGTTCAAGAACCCCCCACACGATTCCGCCGGTCGATTGGTTGAGGCGGCCGGACTGAAAGGGCTGCGTGTGGGTGGAGCAACGGTCTCGGAGCTGCACGCCAACTTCTTTATCGCCGGGGAGGGGGCCACTTCGCAGGACGTTTTCGACCTCGTCCATATCGTCAGGGAAACCGTGCGTGAGAGCTTCGACGTTGAACTGGAACCCGAGATTCGTTTCGCCGGACCGTATGAGGAGCCGAGGGCAGGGGCCGAAAGGGTGACGCCGTCGTGAGTACCGCCGCCCGGTCGCGAGGCACGACGACGCGCCGCGCCCGCGCTACCCAGAGAGGACATCTCGTCGTCGCCCGAGCTCGTCGCCGGCGTCTGGCCTGGCAGGCGGGGGGAGCCGCGGCCGTTTTTCTCATGGTGGGGGCGGCGCTGTGGTCTCCCTTGTTTGACGTCCGCAACATAGCCGTGTCTGGAGCGCGTCACACCGGCTCGGAGGAGATAAGCCGAGCGGCGGATATCGATGAGGGAGAGAACCTCTTGTTTGTATCCGTGGCGGATGTCGAGGACGCCGTGGAGCGGTTGCCGTGGGTGAAGAGCGCGGACGTCAACCGGCGGTTGTTCGGCACGCTTCGTGTGAGGGTCACCGAACGGGAGCCGGCCATGAAGTTGCGGACCTCCGAGGGGGCGTGGATCGTCGACGAGCACGGGAAGGTTTTGCAGACAGCTTCCGGCGGCAAGACGCGTCTTCCCGTGTTCAAGAGTGCCGGTCCCACGGCTTACGAGCCGGGCGAGCGAGTGGGAGCTTTATCGATCCGCCGGGCGCTCCTTGCCTTCGGAACCTTCACCGATGAGGTACAAGCCGAGGTCAAATCCGCGTCCGCCGACGACGTGGAGAACATCCGTTTCACGCTCCGCGGCGGGATCGAGGTTCGCTACGGCAGTCTGGGCCGCATGCGAGACAAGGCAGAGGTTCTCGCCGCCGTTCTCGGTCAGATTCGCACCCGCGCCGCCAGCATCGATTACATAGACGTGCGCGTGCCGGCATCTCCTGCGCTCGGGACGACCTCACCCGAGACGGTGACCGACGACACGCTTGTCACCGAGGTCGAGGGGGACACCGAGATGGTTCCCGAGCCGCTTCCCTCGCCATAGCAAAGGCGCCGGTCGACGGGCGGCGTCTTGACTTCGACCTCCACTGTAGTTATATTCCTCAACCGTTCGTGTAGGTTGACATAATCATAAACCTGAACCTTAGAGTCAGACGTAGCTAAGACCCCTCTGACCTGCACGGATGCTTCGCCTCACAGTGGAAGAGACGAAGCCTAAAGCCGGGATTGAGGGGTGAGAGGAGGTCGCAGTGGCGACAGGCCCACAGAATTATCTGGCCGTAATAAAGGTCGTCGGGATCGGCGGCGGGGGTGTCAACGCCGTCAACCGGATGATCGAGGTCGGCTTGAAAGGCGTGGAGTTCATCGCGGTCAACACGGATGCCCAGGCCCTTTTGATGTCGGACGCCGATGTGAAGCTGGACATCGGCCGCGACCTCACGAGAGGGCTGGGGGCCGGCGCCGATCCCGAGGTCGGGAGACAGGCCGCCGAGGAGCATCGCGAGGAGATCGAAGAGGTGCTGAAGGGCGCCGACATGGTGTTCATCACCGCCGGTAAAGGCGGCGGTACGGGCACCGGCGGCGCGCCGATCGTCGCGGAGATCGCCAAGTCCATGGGGGCGCTAACCATCGGTGTCGTCACTCGTCCGTTCGCCTTCGAGGGTCGTCAGCGAGCGATCAAAGCCGAGAAGGGGATCGCCGATCTCAAAGAGAAAGTAGACACGCTGATCGTTATTCCGAACGATCGCCTGCTCGATGTCGGCGACGCGACCACCTCGGTTCTCGAGGCTTTTCGCATGGCAGACGAGGTTCTGTTGCAAGGGGTTCAGGGAATCACCGATCTCATTACGACCCCCGGCCTTATCAACCTCGACTTCGCCGACGTGAAGGCCGTCATGACCGACGCCGGTTCCTCTCTTATGGGAATTGGTCAGGCACGCGGTGACAACCGGGCGGAGGAGGCGGCCAAATCGGCTATCTCGTCTCCGCTTCTAGAGGCATCGATCGAGGGAGCCCGCGGCGTCCTTCTCAACATCGCCGGCGGATCGGATCTCGGTCTGTTCGAGGTCAACGAGGCCGCCAACATCATTTCGAAGGCGGCTCACCCCGACGCCAACATCATCTTTGGCGCCGTGGTCGACGACACTCTCGGCGACGAGGTCCGGGTCACCGTCATTGCGGCCGGTTTCGACCGGTGGGGCGATCACGATGCGGCCCAGATCGTGAAGCCCGACGAGGCGATCTTCTCGGAGCCGCTCGCTCCGGCGGCGGAGCCGGCGCTCACTCCGGAGCCCGCCGCCGAGCGGCTGGTCTTTGACGCAGAGGAGGATCTGGATATCCCCTCGTTCCTCCGCAACGAGTAAGTAACAGGCAACATCAAAAGGCGGGCCCGCCGGGGGGCCCGCCTTTTTTTCTGTCGAGATTTCCTTTGTCGTGGTGCAGACTCGGGCGATGGGTTTCTCCGCGTCCTTAACCGAAAGAGTCGTCGATGGCGTTCATCTGCTGGTCGATGAGGAGGCCCGCCGGCGCGGTTGGCTGGTGGCCTTTGCGGACCGACGAGGAGGGGTGAGCGAGGCTCCTTACAACTGGCTGAACCTCGCGGCGCGCGTAGAAGACGTCCCGGACCATGTCGATGAGAACAGACGCCGAGCGGCCGCGGCCGTGGGTTTCGAGCTCGAGTCACTCGCGCTGGCGCGTCAGGTACACGAGGTAGACGTGGTCGAGGTGACGACGGGGGGAATGGCCGGCTCGGCCGACGGGTTGGTGACCAGGCATAGCGGCCCCGTCGCCGCGATCTTGACCGCGGACTGCGCTCCCGTCGTCGTTGCTAATGACGTTGCCATCGCGGTTCTCCACGCGGGCTGGCGCGGTCTTGTTGCCGGGATCGCTGAACGAGGTGTCGAGCACATAGGTGGCGCGGAGGCCGCGTGGATTGGGCCGAGCATCCGCGACTGCTGTTACGAGGTGGGACCGGAGGTCGTGGAGGCGTTTCAGGAGAGGGACTTTCCTGTGGGGAATGGTCGCGTTGATACCGCCCTTGCGGCGCGCACCGCGTTGACGCGTCTCGGTGTCGAATCGATAGCCGCTGCGCCGAACTGCACGTACTGCGACCTCAATTACTTCTCTTACCGACGGGACGGAGTGACCGGGCGACAGGGAGCCTTTGCCGGACTCGGCGAACGATGACGATCGCGCAGAGGCTCGCCCAAGTTCGAGAGCGGATCGAGAAGGCGGCGGTCGCGACGGGACGGTCTTCTTCGGACCTCACGCTGGTGGCGGTTTCGAAAACCTTCGACGCGGCCGCCGTGATCGAGGCGGCCGCAGCCGGAGCGACGGATTTCGGCGAGAACAAAGCCCAAGAACTGAAGCGCAAGGCCTCGATGGTGGAAGTCGACGTTCGCTGGCACTTCGTCGGGAGGCTGCAGACGAACAAGGTCAAAGACGTCATCGGATGCGAGCTCATCCACTCGGTCGACAGCGCCAGGCTCGCCGAAGCGATCGCCCGTCGCGCGGCCGGCGGCCGGCAAAGGGTCCTGGTTGAGGTGAACGTCGCAGGCGACGAGAGCAAGGCCGGAATAGATGCCGAGCAAGCCCTTGACCTTGCGCGCCGGGTGGCCGAGTTAGAGGGGCTCGTTCTGGCCGGGCTCATGACCATGCCGCCCTATCCGCAGGATCCGGAGGAGTCCCGGCCCCCCTACAAAAAGCTGGCCGCTCTGGGCAAGCAACTGGTTCGGGAGTTCCCGCAGGCAACGGAGCTCTCGATGGGAATGACCCGCGACCTCGAGGTGGCGGTGGAGGAGGGAGCAACCCTCGTGAGGGTCGGCGAGGCGATCTTCGGGCCGCGGCCCCGGTCGGCCTAAGCGAGAAACCGGACCCACCTTGAGCGGTCGGGATATCCTTCGGCGATGGCCAGCGTATGGAGAAAGACCCTGATCTACCTGGGTCTCGCAGAAGAAGACGATGAGTACGACGAATACGGTTACGAGGACCTAGAGCCCGAGGAGCCGAGACCCCGACGCGCGCCGCCTCGCTCGCGCGGAAGAGCCGGCGCCGCGGTGGCCGAGGCCGAGCCGCGTGCGACCACCCGCCGAGACGGAGTGGTGACCGCCATGCCGGGCCTCCAGACGCCTCGTTTCCACCTCGTCCAGCCCACCGCGTTCAACGATGCGCAGGAGATCGGCGACAAGTTCCGGGAGGGTTTTTCGGTCATCATGAATTTGCAGGGTGCCGAACCGGACCTCTCCCGCCGGCTCGTCGATTTCGCCAGCGGCCTCGCTTACGGCCTCGGAGGGTCGATGCAGCCGGCCGCCGAGAAGGTCTTTTTGATCACCCCCGCGGGCGTCTCTGTGTCCGCGGAAGAGCGCCGTCGCTTCCTGGAGGACCGCGGCTTCTTCAACCAGGCCTAGGCGGCCGCCGCTCCCGTGGAACTGGTCTGCGCGGCCCTGTCGGTTTTCTGGCTTCTCCTGCTCGTCAGGGTGATCCTCTCGTGGGTAACGATGGCAGGCTCACCGCCGTCGTCGATGGGCGGGTTCACCAAAGTCATCTACGACCTGACCGAGCCGGTCCTCGGCTTCTTCCGGCGGATCATCCCCCCCATGGGCCCCCTCGATCTCTCGGCGCTGATCGTGTTTCTCCTCTTGGGCGTCGTCCGAAGCGCTCTTGGGTGCGGGGGCATCCTGTAGCGGCCCCAAAAAAGCTCCTGTAAAGTGTTGTTAATTAGTGTGACTCCTGGGATACTTGCGCCCATGGAGATAACCCCGCGGGAAATCAACGAAAAGCAGTTTCGGGACGCCTGGCGCGGCTACAACCAGGAGGAGGTCGACGACTTCCTCGATCTCGTGGCCGAGACGCTGGAGGGCACCCAGCAGGAGAACACGGCCCTTCGAGGGCGCAACATCGAGCTCGAGCAGGCTCTGGCCACGACCAAAGACACCGAGGAGATGCTCAAAAAGACCCTAGTGACGGCCCAGCGCGCCGCCGAGGAGGCGATCGCCAAAGCCAAGGTGAAGGCGCAGCAGCTCGTGACGGAGGCCGAGAAGCGGGCCCGAGGGGCCAACGAAGAGGCGCGCAAGATCATCGAGTCCGCCGAGGAGGACGCCCGGCGAGCCCGTCAGGAAGAGGAGCGCAAGGGGGAGACCAAACGTCGTGAGCTCGACGCGGCCATCGGAAGACTGAGCTCCTACCAGTCCGACCTCCAGGAGAAAATGCGCAACTTCTTAGTCGAACAGCAACATGCGGTCGAAGCGCTGGCGGCCCAAGAGCCCCCTTCCGCGGGCGGCTCCAACGGCACGCCTCGTAACGGTTCCGGATCCCTCAAGGCGGCCGCCCCACCGGCGCCGAACAAGAGCGTTCAGCCCGCCGAGGACAGAGTGCTGAACGTCACGGAGGCCGAAAACGAGGACGCCGAGCATTCGGGCGTCGGACACCGCCGCGGGGTGCGGGGTCTGTTCTTTCGCGAGGAGTAGGTCACTCCCGGGCTCGGTCGGGCCCACCATTTAAGGTCAGTGACGTGACGCGCACACCCTTTTTCCGTGGAGCACGAAGGTGACCGCCCTTCTTGCCGCGTCCATCCTGTTGATTGCGGGCTCGGCCGTTGCCCTCGTCATGGGCTGGCTCAACGCCAACGAGGGCTATATGTATGTCTCGATTGGAGCGACCGCGGCGGCTTTCGCCGCCCTCGTCGTCGCCTACTTTCGCTCGAGCAAAGTCCCAGCCGCGGCAACCCAAACCCCCGTGGGGTCGGACGATCAACCTGAGGAGGCGGACGCGGCGTCGACTACCGCGGTCGTTGCCGAGGACCAGAGCGATCCGAACGCGACGAAGGTCATTCCGCCAGCTCCTCCGGGGCCACAAACAGAGCTAAAGGGAGACTCGACCGACGAGGGGACGCTCGCGGGGGACGCGGAGGTTGTGGGCGTCCCGAGCACAAAGAAGTTCCACCGACCCGAGTGCCGCTTCGCCGGCGCCAAGGACACCGAGAAGATGACGCGGGCGGACGCCGACGAGAAAGGCTTCGCCCCCTGCGGCACCTGCAAGCCGTAGCGACCCTCTTCCTGGCTCCAGCTTCACCTCGCCTGTCTTGGGCGTTCTTTGGAGGCAAGGCGACGCTCAGCGTAGATCTAGCTCCAAAGAACGGTTGGATGCTATGTGGCTCGGCGCAGCGCGATGCGGACTTCGCCTTGGTCTAGCCTCACTTCGTCGCTCGTCTCGGGCGTTCCGGCATCTTCGTTCACATGCAGCGTCGTCGCCAGGACCTCGCCGCCTATGTAGTCGCGGTGCTGAGCGAACGCGGCGGAGATCTGGTCGACCTCGGAGGAGAGCCACAACTCGATGCGATCCTCGACGGCGAGGCCCCCGTTCTTGCGCAGGTCCTGAACCGCCCTCACTATCTCCCGGGCGATCCCCTCGGCCTCGAGCTCGGGAGTCAGCTCCAGATCGAGCGCCACTCCGTAGGGGCCGTCCTGCGCGAGCGAGAACCCTTCGCGGCCCTCGACTCGCACGTCGAGATCACCGGCGCTGAGGGAGATCTCGATGCCCTCCAACTGCAACGGGTACGAGCCGGTCTCTTCGAGAGTTGCGATCAGGCCGCGCGGGTCGGTCTGCGCGAGTGCCGTGGCAACGTCTTTAACCTGCGGGCCGAAGCGGGGGCCGAGCGCTTTGAAGTTCGGCTTTACCGAGTAGGTGACGAGTTCCTCGATTCCCCTGGACACATCCAGTTTCTTTACGTTGAGCTCTTCGGAAACGAGTCCCTGAAGTTCTTTGAGATCGTCGACCTCGGAGGAGGGCAGGACGACCAGCGCGCGCTTGAGCGGTTGGCGAACACGCGCTTTGGCATCGGTGCGGGCCGCGCGTCCCAGCGCTACCAGCTTGCGCACCAGGGCCATTCGTCGACGAAGGTCGTGGTCGACACGCGCATCGTCGGGCTCGGGCCACAGCGCGAGATGTACCGAGTCAGGTTCGCCGGCACCTTGTGCGAGGTTGGAGAAGATCTCGTCCGCAACGAAGGGAGTGAACGGAGCGGTCAACTTGGATACCGCAACCAAACACTCCCAGAGGGTCAAAAAGGCGGAGCGGGTGTCGGTCTCCGCCGCAGAACGCCAGAAGCGACGGCGTGAACGCCGCACGTACCAGTTGGACATGTCGTCGACGAAACGATCGATGCGCCGTCCCGCTCGCGCCGCGTCGAAGCTTTCGAGCGAGTCGGTCGTTTCCCGAATCGTGTCGTCGAGCTCGGCGAGGATCCACCGGTCCATCTCGGAGCGATCCGACACCGGAATCGATTCCTCGGACGGATCGAAGCCTTCGAGCGATGCGTAGGTGACCCAGAAGGAATACGTGTTCCACATAGTGAGGAGGTACTTGCGAAGGGCCTCCTGGATGATGTCGACGGACACCCGGCGCCCACTCCACGGCGTGCCGCCGGTTAACAGATACCAGCGAAGGGCGTCCGCCCCCTGAACTTCGAGCACCGACCAGGGGTCGAGCACGTTTCCCACCGACTTGGACATCTTTCGTCCCTCGGCGTCGAGCAGCAGGCCGAGGACGACGCAACTGCGGAAGGAATTGCGGCCTTCGACGAGGGTTGCGATCGCCAGAAGCGAGTAGAACCACCCGCGCGTCTGATCGATCGCCTCGGAGATGAAGTTGGCGGGGAAGCGTTTTTCGAAGAGGTCTTTGTTCTCGAAGGGGTAGTGCCATTGGGCAAAGGGCATCGCTCCGGAGTCGAACCACGCATCGATAACGCTCTTGACCCTCGTTGCCTCCTCACCGCACTCGGGACACGGGAGTTTGATGTCGTCGACGTAGGGGCGGTGGGGATCGAGGCCGGTCATATCCCGGCCGGCGAGATCGGACAGCTCCTCGAGGGAGCCGATACACGTCGCGTGGTTCTGGGTGCACCTCCAGACCGGAAGCGGCGTTCCCCAGTAGCGATCGCGAGACAACGACCAATCGACGTTGTTCGCCAGCCAGTCGCCGAAGCGACCGTGCTTGATCGTCTCCGGATACCAGTTGGTGTCTTCGTTCGAGGCCTGCAGCTCGTCTCTGAGCCGGGACGTTCGCACATACCAGTCTTTGCGCGCGTAATAAATGAGTGGCGTCCCGCAGCGCCAGCAGTGGGGATAGGAGTGCTCGTAGGTCTCGGCCTTGAACAGGACCCCTCTTTGTTCGAGGTCGTCCACGATCATGGGATCGGCGTCTTTGAACCAGTGCCCCTCGAAGTCGCCGGCCCCCTCGGCGACGCGACCGGAGGGGGTGATCACCTGGAAAACGGGGAGGCCGTCGCGCTTGGCTACGTCGATGTCGTCCTCACCGTAGGGGGCCAGGTGCACGATGCCGCTGCCGTCTTCTGTCGTGACGAACTCACCGGCGCGCACGGTGTGGCCCTTGTCGCCTGAGTCGACGAAGCCGTAGGGCGGGACGTAGCGGGCCTCGACAAGGTCGGCGACGTCGACCGCCTCCATGGGCCCGGCATCCTCTCCGAGCACCGCCGCCACCCGTTCGCGCGCCAGGATCAGCTTCTTGTCGGCCCCCGCGGGGTCGGGGACCGAGACGTAGGAGATATCGGTGCCGACGGCGGCCGCCATGTTGGCCAACAGGGTCCAGGGCGTGGTCGTCCACACGAGCAGAGCGGTGTTGGGATCGGACGCGAGGGGAAATCGCACGTATACGGACGGGTCGCTGACCGTCTGATAGGAGCCGGCGTAATGCTGTTCGTGTGAGGACAGGGCCGTTTCGCAGCGGGGACAGTAGGGGACGACCTTGAAGTCCTCCTCCAGCAGCCCCCGGTCCCACATCTGCTTGAGTAACCACCAAACGCTTTCGACGTATTCGGACGTCATCGTCCAGTAGGCGTCGGGAAGATCGACCCAGAATCCGATCCGCTCGGTGAGTTGCTCCCAGTCGCCCACGTACCGGGTTACCGACTCGCGACACCGTTTGGTGAACTCCTCGATCCCTATCTCTTCCTCGATCTGTCGTTTCTGGGTGATCCCCAACTGCTTTTCGACCTCTATCTCGACGGGGAGCCCGTGACAGTCCCATCCCGCCTTGCGGTGGACGTAGTGGCCGCGCATGGTCTGGAAGCGGCAGAACAAGTCCTTGAAGGTGCGGGCCTCGACGTGGTGGAGACCGGGCTTTCCGTTGGCCGTGGGAGGGCCCTCGTAAAAAACCCATTCAGGGGCATCTTTTCGAGCCTGGAGGGAGCGATGGAAGACGTCGGTGGCCCTCCAGCCCTCCAAAACGCGGCGCTCCAGGTCCGGCCACGAAACCTGCGGATTGACGGGGCGGTAGGCGGGTTCAGGCATGGTTGCCAAGGGTAGCCTGCGCCACCTTCGAGGCCTGTGAGGGGGTCCCTTTCGTCAGGCCGTTGTGCTATCGTCCCGCGCCCATGAGCCCGGCGAAGAAGTCGTCCGGCCGCAAGACTTCGGCTCGGACATCCGCGAAAAAAACCTCGAAGAAGACCGCGGCCAAAAAGACCGCCGCCAAGAAGACGCCTAAGAAAACTTCGACGCGCAGCAGTAGCGGGACGGCCAAGAAGATGACTGCTCGCAAGCCCGCCGCCAAGAAAACCGCCAAAAAGACCACCAAAAAAACCATGAAGAAAACCGCCAAAAAAACCGTGGCGAAGAAGACTACGAAGAAGACCGTCGCGAAAAAGACTGCGACCAAGAAGACGACCGCGGGTTCGGCTCGCTCGGCCCCCAAGGCCTCACGCAGCACGACCAAAAAGGCCGCCGGCAAACCCACGACCGATTCGGCCTCGCGCACTGCGACCGGGGCCCCCGCCGCACGACCCCCCGTTAAACCTCCTCAGAAACCCGCCCGTCGGACGCGACCGGCGAAGTTCGACGCTAAGCAGCTCAAAGCGATACGCGAGCAGCTCACCGGCGAAAAGGGAGACCTCGAGAAACAACTCGAGGCGCTCGAAGAGGAGTCGTTCCAGGGAACTCAATCGGAGCTTACCGGCGACGTCGGGCTGAACGAGGACTTTGCGGATGCCGGCTCGGCCACCTTCGATCGCGAGAACGCCCTGTCCATCCGCAACAACATCCGGGATCTGATCGACCAGGTCACGCGGGCGATCAGGCGCATCGACGACGGCAACTACGGGACGTGCGAGCGTTGCGGCAACCCCATCGACGCGGCCCGCCTCAAGGCACTCCCACATGCTCTGTTGTGCATGGACTGCAAGCGGCGGGAGGAGCGCACCCGCTAGGGGCCTCATGGCCTCCCCCGAAAGCGAAGCTAAGCACGGCGCTTCGTCCCCGTCCGGCGGTTCTACGGCTCGGCTCTACCTCAAGCTGCTGCTGGCCGCGGCTCTGGTCGTCGCCGTCGATCAGGTGACCAAATCACTGGCGCTGGATCGTTTAGCCGACGGGCCGGTCGACCTGATTGAGGGCGCGGTCACTTTCAATCTCGCTTTCAATCCCGGAGGCGTCTTTGGATTAGGGCAGAACCTGACGTCGGTGTTCCTCGTCGCCACGATCGTCGTCATCGTCGGCATCCTGTTCGCGGTGCGCCGGCTGGCCGATACCCGCTGGGTAATCCCCTTGGGCTTGGTGCTCGGGGGCGGAGCCGGCAACCTGGTCGACCGGCTGTTCCGGGATCACGACGGGAAGGTCGTCGACTTCATCGACTTGCATGTATGGCCGATATTCAATCTGGCCGATTCCGCCATCGTCATCGGTGTGGGCGTCCTGTTGCTCTTGAGCTTCCGCACTCCCCGCGTCGAAGAGGAGGAGTGATGGAGTTCGTCGTCGACGAGACCGAGGCGGGGGAGCGGATCGACCTGATAGTGGCGCGCCACGCCGGCGTGCCGAGGGCCGTCGCGCGCGCGGCCATCGCCGGCGGAGAGATTGTGCTCGCCGACGGTCCCGTTAAACCGAGCCACAGACTTAGCGTCGGCGAGGTCGTCAGCGGCGAGGTTGTCGTCCCCGAAGAGGCGAAGCCGCAGCCGGAAAACATCCACGTGGATGTCCGCTACGAAGACGAGCACGTAATGGTCGTGTCGAAACCAGCCGGGCTCGTCACGCATCCGGTACGCGGGCATCAGCAGAGCACGCTGGTTAATGCGCTACTGGCGATGGGTAGACCGCTGTCTCAAACTGACCCGCTGCGGCCTGGCATTGTGCACAGGCTCGATAAGGACACCTCGGGCCTATTGCTGATCGCGAAAGACGACGATACGCACGCGTTCCTACGCGACGCGATGAAACAGCGCCGGATCGAACGTCATTACTACGCTCTCGTGCGCGGCGTACCGACGGATTCGGGAACGATCGAAGCGCCAATCGGTCGTCACCCCAAACACCTATCCCTCATGGCCGTCGTCTCCGGGGGGAAGTCCGCGACGACGCACTTCGCAGTTGTGAGCGCGACGGACAAGGTGTCCCTGCTCGACGTCAAGCTGGACACGGGCCGCACGCACCAGATCCGCGTGCACCTATCTCACATCGGTCATCCGATCCTCGGAGACCGCGTCTACGGAGGCCTGTCCGAGCTATCGCGCTCGCTCGGAATCGAACGCCCCATGCTCCACGCCTACCAACTCGTGTTCCCGATCGGAGACCGGGAGGTCGTCGTGTCCGGCGATGTCCCCCCCGACATGACGGCAACCCTGAGTGCCGCCGGGCTTGGAGTGATTGGCCGGGATTGACTTCACCGACGCTCACGAGGTCCTAGCTTTGCTCGCCGGAGCCGCTCAGGGCGGCCGTCACCCCCAGAGTCACGAAGATGCCACCCGTGCCATAGCGCTGCACCTTCTCGAAGCGTGTGGAGCGCTTGATCCACGCCGCGATTGCCGAAGCCGCCAGGGCGTAGGTCCCGTCGCTCAACATTCCGAGAAGAACGAACAGTGCGCCGAGCACACCTATCTGTAGGGCGAGGCTGCCTCGGGCGGGGTCGATGAACTGGGGGACGAAGGCCAGAAAGAACAGTGCTGTCTTGGGGTTGAGGACGTTGACGACCACGCCCTGCCAGAAAACCTTGGAAAGCTTGCAGGGAGCCGTCTGGGACTCGAGATCGGGATCGTCCCTGCCGGTGAGACGCCGGAAGCCGAGATAGATGAGATATGCGGCCCCCGCGTACTTCACGATGCTGTAGGCGACGGCCGACGACAGGATCAGTGCCGAGAGACCGGCCGCGGCGGCCCCCACGTGCACCAGGGTTCCGAGGTGGATCCCGGCGACCGATACCAAGCCGGCGGCCCGGCCCTGGTCGATGCTGCGCGTCACGATGTAGAGCACCGAGGGTCCGGGGATCACGAGAAGCGCCAGAGCGGCCAGAGAAAATAGAAAAAGCTGGGTGGGCTCGGGCATCTCGCTCTCCTGCGGGCTTGCGAGGAGCAATTCAAGCACACGCCCAGCCCGAACTGCGCCTCCAGGCGTTCTACTTCGGCGCCAGCATTAACTATCCAAGCTCACGCTGCAGAGAAGGCCGGGCCGTCGACTGCCGGAGAATGGGGGTGCCCGGAATCCTTTTGGCTAGCTGAGTGTTCCAGGGGAGCCTTCGGCTGGCAGAGAAGCCGACGCCCCGATCCCCGGCCGCCCTCGACAACCCCGGCCCGGCCGCCTTCCTGGGAGCGGCGTGCTGAATTACTCAAGCTCGCGCTCCAGCAATCCATAAAGGGGAGGTTGTGCCCCGGGGTCGCGGGCCGAACAAGGCGATCCACGGGCAATTCACAGGATGCAGGCCTTGTTGTCCCCAGGTCCTGCGGGACATCCTTGGGGAAGGATTCGGGGGGCCCCGGGAGGCCCACCTTTCGCCGGAGACCTTGCAGTCGTCTCACCGGGGGTGTTTTATAAAGAACATCCCTGTAATTCCAACCGGGTGGTCTTCTCTATGAGCTTCGTGCACCTGCACGCCCATACCGAGTACTCGATGCTCGACGGCGCCAGCCGCATCGGCGAGATGTTCGCGTCCGCCGCCGATTCGGGGATGCCCGCCTGTGCGATCACCGACCACGGGGTCATGTACGGGGCCCTCGAGTTCTTCAAGACGGGCACGAAGGCGGGGGTGAAGCCGATCCTCGGTATGGAGGGCTACCTCTTCAAGGGCAACCGGCGGGAGAAACCCCCGCAGAAAGAGGCGAACGAAAAGACCTTCCACCTGACGCTGCTCGCCGCGGACGACACCGGGTATCACAACCTGGTCAAGCTCTCGTCGAAGGCGTGGCTCGAGGGCCTCCACTACTGGCCGCGGAGCGACTGGGAGATCCTCACCGAGCACGCCGAGGGCGTCATCTGCCTATCTGGGTGCCTGTCCGCCGAGATACCCAAGCTGATCGTGGCCGGCGATCTGGCCGGCGCACGTCGCAAGGTCGCCCAGTACCGGGAGCTGTTCGGCGACCGGTTCTATCTGGAGCTCCAGGACCACGGCATAGCGGTGCAGCGACCGCTCAACGACGAGCTTGTGCGTATCGGAAAAGAGATGAACATCCCATGGGTCGCAACAAACGACTCGCACTACACGCACAAAGACGACGCCCCCGCTCACGACGTGCTTCTGTGCATCAACACGGGGGCCGAGATAGCGGACGCCAACCGCTTCAAGTTCGACTCCGACGAGTTCTACCTGAAGAGACCGGAGGAGATGGCGGAGAAGTTCGCACCGTGGCCGGGCGCGTGCGAAACCACGCTCGAGGTGGCAGAGCGCTGCAACGTCACGATGTCTCTAGGAAATCTCGTCCTTCCGCGCTTCGAGGTTCCCGAGGGGCAGAGTCTCGACGGCTTTCTTCGAGATCTTGTGGACAAGGGTGTCCGTCGCCGCTACGACGAGGTCACGCCCGAGCTCAAAGAAAGAGCGGACTACGAGCTCGGTGTGATCGGCAACATGGGTTTCGCCGGCTATTTCCTCGTCGTGCAGGACTTCGTGAATTGGGCCAAGGACCAGGGGATCCGGGTGGGGCCGGGCCGCGGCAGCGCGGCCGGCTCGCTCGTGTCCTATGCCTTGGGAATCACCGAGCTCGACCCCGTTCGTTACGACCTGATGTTCGAGCGCTTCCTCAATCCCGGTCGCAAGGCGATGCCCGACATCGATATCGACTTCGACGAGCGCAGACGCGGTGACGTCATCCGTTACGTCCAAGACAAATACGGCGAAGACCGCGTTGCCCAGATCGTCACCTACGGCACGATCAAGGGAAAGCAGGCGATTCGGGACGCCGCACGAGTCCTGGGTTTCCCGTACGCAGAAGGCGATCGACTGACCAAGATGTATCCGGCGCTCATCATGGGTCGCGACTCCGGTCTGCAGAGCGCGCTGGAGACGTCCTCTGAACTGCGCGAGGCGTATGCCTCGTCGGAAGCGTCCAAGGAGATCATCGACACCGCCCTGAAGGTCGAGAATCTCAAACGCTCGGCCGGTATTCACGCAGCGGGCGTTGTGATCGGCCGCGATCCACTTGTCGAGCACCTGCCGTTGAAACGCGGCGAGCACGGCGAAATCGTTACCCAGTACGACATGAACGGGGTCGAGGAGCTCGGGCTCTTGAAGATGGACTTCCTAGGGCTTCGGAACCTGACGGTCATCGATCTGACTCGTGATTACGTCCGGGCTAACAAGGGCGAGGAGATCGACGTAGACAATCTCGATCTCGAAGATCCGGCCGTGTACGAGATGTTGCAGCGCGGCGAGTCGGACGGCGTCTTCCAACTCGAGTCGGACGGCATGCGGCGCTTGCTTGCACAACTGAAGCCCGATTGCTTCGAGCAGATCATGGCGCTCATCGCTCTCTATCGCCCGGGCCCCATGGAACAGATCCCGGCCTACATCGAACGAAAGAACGATCCGTCGAAGATCGCTTACCTGCACCCCGTCCTGGAGGACATCACGAAGGAGACCTTCGGGATCCTCGTGTACCAAGAACAGATCGTCCTGTTACTGCAGAAGCTGGCGGGCTACAGCCCGGGCGACGCCGACACTGTTCGAAAGGCCATCGGCAAGAAGAAGCGCGACATCATGGCCAAGGAGCAGCCTCGTTTTGTAGAAGGTTGTCTGGCAAACGGGCTGACGGAAGACGAGGCACACCGACTGTGGTCGCTAATCCAACCCTTTGCCGACTACTCGTTCAACCGCGCTCATTCGGCCTCGTACGCGTACATCGCATATCAGACGGCCTGGCTCAAGGCTCGCTACCCGGTTGAATACATGGCCGCGCTCCTTACCTCGGTGAAAGATCGCAAGGACGACAAGCCTAAGTACCTGCATATGGCGCGAAAGATGAGCATCGCGGTGTTGTTGCCCGACGTGAACACCTCGGACATCGATTTCACACCGGTCGAGGACTCCGTCCGCTTCGGGTTGTCGGCCATCCGCCACGTAGGCGAGGGCGTCGTCGAAAAGATCGTCGACGCGCGGAAGCGCAAGGGTGCGTTCACCTCGTTCCATGATTTCTGTCGGAAAGTCGACTATCCGTGCCTGAACAAGAAGTGTGTCGAATCTCTGGCCAAAGCCGGGGCTTTCGAGTCCCTCGGACATACGCGCAAGGGCCTGCTCGAGTCCTTCGAGTCGATTTGTTCCGACGTGGTCAGTCAGCGCAAGAGCGAGGAGGCCGGGCAGTTCTCGTTGTTTGCGGGGGCCGATGTGAACTCGGTCTCCGAGCTGCGCCACTCGCCCATAGCCCTTGATGAATACCCGAAGGAGGTTCTGCGGGCGCTGGAGCGCGAGGTACTCGGGATCTTCGTTTCCGACCATCCTCTTCTAGGAGTCGAGGGTCTTCTGGCGCGCATGACCGACGGACCGATCTCGAGTCTGGATTCACGATCTCCGGGCGAGATCGTGATCATCGGCGGGCTCATCGCCGACCTAAGCAAAAGGGTCACCAAAAGAGGCGACATCATGGTCCTTCTGGCAGTCGAGGATCTTTCGGGCGCAAGCGTCGAGGTAGTCGTCTTCGCGCGCACCTATGAAAAGTACGCCGACAAGATCAAGACCGACGCGATTGTGCTGGTCAAAGGACGCGTCGACAAAGATGCCAGGGACGACACCGTCAAGTTGATGGCGATGGAGCTGCATGAGCCGCGCCTCGATGAAAGGCCCTTCGAAATCAAAGTCCCCGTGGAATCCTGTACGCCTCAGCTCGTCGGCGAGCTCAAAGACGTGCTTGCCAACCACCCCGGGCAGACCCAGGTGCTGCTTCACCTGCAAGCTCCTCGGGACACGACGATCTTGCGGCTCGGCAGTGAGTACTCGGTCGATACGAAAAACGGGCTGCATGCGGAGATCAAAGCCCATCTCGGCCATCGGGTATTGATCCAGTAGCGCCACTCATCGCTGGGTAGTTGCCCGTATTGACGTCGCCGCGCTGCGCCTCGGCGCCGGCCATCACAGGGAAATGGGTTCCGACGGGGGTTAGGACGGTAGCCTGTTGGATCGGATAAGCGGCGGAATTCGAAGCTGAATTCTTCTACTCGTTCTTGAAGTTCGTCGATAGCCGGAGGGGCCCATGCGGGGCGGATGCATAGCCGGAGGCTTGGTCGTCCTTGTACTGGCCGGCGCGCTCGCCCATCGACCGCGGGATGAAGCCTTCGCCCAAACGGAAAAGCCCAACATCGTGGTCATCATCACCGACGATCAGCCGCTGGACAGCATGAGAGTGATGCCCAAGGTCCGCAACAAGATCGGCGGTCACGGGGTCGTTTTCAAAAATGGATTCGTGTCGAATCCATTGTGCTGTCCGAGTCGCGCAACTCTCCTCACGGGCGCTCTGTCCCACACGACGGGCGTGTACAGGAACCACGGTCGCTGGGGAGGCTTTAAGGCCTTTAACGATAGCTCGACCGTGGCCACATGGCTCGATGACGCGGGCTACGACACGGCTCTCGTCGGGCAGTACCTCGAGGGATATCTAAAGGAGCAAGCCTCCTATCGCCCGCCTGGTTGGGATCGGTGGGCGGCTTATCTTCCGCGTGGGGGAAAACACATCTACTACGACTTCAACATGGCCGTCGGCGGGAGGCTTGTCGATTACCCGATGGCAGAGAGATTCTATGTGACGAGAGTTCTTACAGATTACGCGACGTCGTTCATCAAGAATGCGACCGATCCTTTCCTTATGTACTACTTCCCGAATGCTCCTCATGCCCCCGCGGATCCCGAGCGGAAGTACCGAGACGAACTTTCCCGGCTTCGCTTCGACAGAGGACCCGCCTACAACGAAAGAAACGTCTCCGACAAGCCGGCTTACATACGTGCGCTTCCTCGTATGTCACGGCATTACAGAAGACTGACCTATCGGTTTAGGCGCGACCAGCTGCGAACGCTCTTCTCGGTCGACGACTCGGTCGGAAAGATCGTCAGGACGCTTAGGGCCGAAGAGAAACTCCATAACACGATGATCATCTACATGTCGGACAACGGCTACTCGTACGGCGAACACAGGTGGCGTACGAAGCAGGTGCCCTACGAGGAGAGCATCCGCGTTCCGTTCTACGTGCGCTACGACCCTCTGACCGACGGGGACAAGGACTACCACCTCGTGCTTAACGCCGACATTGCCCCGACGATCGCCGATCTGGCCGACGTGCCTGCGGCGGGGGCCGAAGGCCGCAGCCTTGTACCGCTGCTCGAGAACTCAGAGGTGGAGTGGCGCACTGATTTCCTGCTTGAGCATCTCTACGACGACAAGCAGAAGATTCCCACCTACTGCGGCGTCAGGAACAAGGCCTACACCTACGTCAAGTACAAAACCGACGAGGAGGAGCTCTACGATCTGGTCGACGACCCTCACCAGCTGCGCAACGTCGCCGGCGATCCGGACTACCTTCCGGTCCTTACACAGATGCGAGCACGCCTCGTCCAGCTCTGCGTTCCTCCGCCACCCGGTTACGAGCCCGTGGCTCCGTAGCGGTTTTCTCTCTAAGCTCCGGACATGCCGTGTCGTAACTGCGGGCGCATCCAAACGGACCCGGTCAAGGGCGCCCCCCCGTGGGCTCGGGGTGTTGTCCGGGGCGAGCAGATACTTATGTGCCCCGTTTGCCAGGCGGATGACCCAAGCTGGACCCAGTCGCTCGACCGCTGCAAGGCCTGTGGGAGTACGCGGATGTCGGTCGTGATGGGCGATGCCGTGTGCAGGGCCTGCGGTCATCAATCCACCACCTAGCCGCACCCAGGACGCAACCCCGTAGGCTCGCCGACATGCTCGAGCTGATTGATGGACGGGACCAGATGACGCCGGTGCACGTTTCTCGACCGCGCCCCGCTCCGAGCCAAGAGAGCCACGAAGAGAGGGTGAAGGAGATTGTGGCGGCGGTACGCCTGGGTGGCAACGCCGCGCTACTGGATCTCACCGACCGGTTCGATGGCGTTCGATTGGACGCGGGGGCTGTGCTCGTTGATGAGGCCACGATCGAGAAGTCACGGGCTCTCGTGCGCCCCGAGCTGATCGATGCGTTCGAGGTCATGACCGAGCGGCTCAGGTCAACCTGTGAGAGGCAGCGGCCGGAGAGCTGGTTCGACGACAGGGCCGACGAGAGAGTGGGGGAGCTCATCCGGCCCCTGCGTAGAGTGGGCGTCCACGTTCCGGGCGGCCGGGCCGCTAATCCCTCGAGCGTGATCATGGCCGCGGTCCCGGCCCGGGTGGCGGGGGTCGAGGCCATAGCCGTGACAAGCCCTCCGGACGGGTCCGGTGAGATCGCCGAGCCCGTCCTCGCCGCCTGTGCCGTGGCCGGCATCAACGAGGTCTACCGGGTGGGGGGAGCGCAGGCGATAGCGGCGCTCGCCTACGGCACCGAAACGGTTCGGCCGGTCGAGAAGGTGGTCGGGCCGGGCAACCTCTTTGTAACCCTTGCTAAAAGAGAGGTGCGCGGCTGGGTGGGCGTGGATACCGAGGCCGGTCCCACCGAGATCGTTATCGTGGCCGACGACTCTTCCGACCCCCAGGTGATAGCCGCCGATCTTGTGGCCCAGGCCGAGCACGGCCCCCACGGAACCCATGTCTTGATCACATGGTCGGCCGACCTTGCCGAGCGTGTAATGGCCGCTCTCGAGCTACTGGTCGTATCCCACGCGCGTGGTGAGGACGTCGAGAACGCCCTCACGGAGGGCGGACGTGCGGTGCTGGTAAGAGACCTCGCGCACGCGATGGACACCGCGAACGCGTTCGCGCCCGAGCATCTCGAGCTTTGCTTCGAGGGAGCCGACGAGGCACTGGATCTCGTCCGCAACGCCGGCGCCGTTTTCGTAGGTCCCTGGTCGCCGGTGTCGGTCGGCGCCTACGTGGCAGGGACGAACCACATCCTTCCGACCGGGGGAGCCGCGCGTTGGGGGAGCGGGCTGGGCGTCGCCGACTTCGTCAAGCGCATCTACGTCTCGGATCTTCGGGCAACCGCCTTGGAGCGCCTCGCCCCTCATGTCGACGCCTTGGCGGAAGCCGAGGGGCTCCCCGCCCATGCCCGGGCCGTTCGGATGCGCCTCGATCGAGGCCGGCTCTGAGGACGTCGAGTACTTTTACTCGATCATTCCTTTGCGGCCTATCCTTCTCAGCCGCATGACGTGACGGCTGGTGCGAGCACGGCGATCGTTTTGCGGCGGCCGTGTGACATGGCTCCGTACTTGCCGTTCAGTTTCATCCCGAGAAGAGCGGGAGGACCGGGATCGATTTCTTGAGAGGCCGGGTGACTGCGCTGTGAGCTTCGTGGTCTATCCCTCGGTGGATATCTCCGAGGGTCGCTGCGTGCGGTTGTTGCAAGGTCGCTTCGGCACGGAAACGGTGTACTCGGACGATCCCGTGAAGGTCGCGCTGGGGTTTTGTCGGGCCGGAGCGCGCTGGTTGCACATCGTGGATCTGGACGGGGCCAAAACAGGGGAGCGGCTTAACCGCGAGCTCGTCCTCGAGGTGGTGCGGCGTGCGGCGTGTCCCGTGCAGGCCGGCGGCGGACTCCGCAGCCTCGACGACGTCGAGGAGATGCTTGCAGCAGGAGCTAATCGCGCGGTTTTGTCTACCGCGGCGCTTGAAGACCCGGCCGCCCTCCGCAGGCTATGCGCTCGCTACGGCGAACGGATCGCCGTCTCACTAGACGTGAAAGAAGAGGAGATCGCCACCCACGGCTGGACGGTCGGCAGCGGGGTCCCACTGATGGAGGCCCTGGGGACGTTCGAGGACGCCGGGGCGCGTCTGTTCATTTACACCGACGTGGCCCGGGACGGCACGATGAGGGGACCGAATACGGACGGATTGCGAGCCGTTGCCGCGGCCAGCAGCCTTCCGCTCGTCGCGTCGGGAGGCATCGGGTCGCTCCAGGAGCTGCGTTCGGTCGCCCGTCTCTACCCCGAGGGAGTGAGGGGGGCGATAGTGGGCCGCGCCTTGTACGAGCACAAGTTCAACGTTGGGGAGGCCAACCTCGCCACCGATGCCATCGCGTCGGGTAAAGAAGAGGTCCCTCTCGAAGGTGAGTTCGAGGGCCGGTAGCTAAACGTACGGGGGTTACCCCATAAAGGAGGACGGGTGGACAGGCGCGCAGACGATCTAAACGGCGACGGTGATCTTCCCCAGCCGGGAACCGAGGAGCCTAAGGACGACGGCGACGGGGATTCGGTCGAGGGGCCGGGAAACGTATCGGTCGATGAGCCGACGGCTCCCGCACTAGAGGACGACGGGAACTCCGGCGAGGGATCGGACGAGGGCGAGTCTCCTTCCGAAAAAGTAGACGAAGACGAGGAGTCGTCCTCGTCCGACGGCTAGCAACCCCTCGGTCGAGGCGAGAGGTGCCCCGTTAGGATGCCGCCTTCATGAGCGCACTCCTAGCCTTCGATTCGCCGCTGAGAGATCCCGTCACGCGCCACGAGGTGGGCGAACCGATCGCCGATCCGATTGCTGTCATCCTCCACGACGAGGTCACGACGGTCGTCGGCAGCGTTCACGAAGAAGAAACCTTTGCTCGCAGAGAAGACGTCGTCGATCAGTTTCTGAGCGATGTAGACCTCGGCCGTTTGGAGCTCGAACAAGAGGCCTCTTTGTCCGACGACTTCCTCGACGCGGAGATCCTCAGGAGGGCCCTTGCGAAGCTGGGCGTCACCTCGGTCGTCGTACCGCCGACCTTCCGTCTTTTGGTAGCCGACTTTCTGCGAGAGAACGGAGTCGAGGTCTCGGTGGACGCCGACGTGTGGTCGCTTCGCCGGCGCCGGAAGAACCCCTGGGAACTCGAGGCGATCGAGCGCGCGCAACGAGCCGCCGAGACCGCCATGCTTGTTGCGGCGCGCATGTTGCGTGAGGCAGAGCCCACCACGGATGGTCACTTGCGCTTCGAGGGAGAGGTGCTCACCGCAGAGATCGTTAGAGAGGCGATGTCCACGGAACTCCTTACACAGGGAGCCGAATCGGACAGCATCCTCGTGCAATCGGGCGTGGGACCGATGAAGGGTCACGATCTGGGGTCGGGCCCCATACGACGCAACGAAACGGTCATCATCGATTGCTTTCCTCGAGAACGACGACACGGCGCTTACTCCGATATGACGAGGACATTCGTGCCGGGCAGGCCCTCTGATGAGGTTCAAAGACTGCATGCGCACTGTCGTGAGGCGCTCGCCATCGCATTTGAGGCCATCCGACCGGGACGCAGCGACGTGTTTGCGAAAGTCGCGGAGTTCTTCCACGACAAGGGGTACCCGACGAAACTTCATCACCGAGGTCCGGATCGCATGACGTCGGGCTTCACCCATTCGTTGGGACACGGAGTCGGGTTAGAGATTCACGAGCCACCACTACTCGGCATTCGTTCGGAGGAACTGGTGGAAGGTGACGTTGTGGCCGTCGAGCCCGGACTGTATTTCGAAAGCGTGGGGAATATCCGTCTCGAGGACACGGTCGTCGTCACCGCGGACGGCGCCGAGCGATTCACCGACCCGTATCCCTACGACCTCGAACCATGACCGCAGAGCCGGATGAAATCCGGTTCGGTGAACACTTCTTTCGCCCGATCGAGCCTCCGACCACCGGGGACGCTTGACCTCCGTCTATCGGCCCGGCCGCAAGGATTTTCTCGACCTCCTTTCGCGGCACACGGTGGTTCCCGTTTGGCGCGAGATAGTCGCCGACTCTCAGACCCCGGTCGCGGCCTTCACGCGGCTTGACCCGGGGCCCGACGGGTTCCTGCTGGAAAGCGTGGAGGGGGGCGAGCGATGGGGACGCTATTCCTTTATAGGGGGCGATTCTTTCGCCGGTCTGCGCGCCAAGGACGGCGCGGTGACGATCGACGGCGATCCCCCCGTGCGTCCGGAGGACGGCGAGCCTGCCCTGTCGTACGTAAAACGTCTGATCGAGGCCTGCCGCTCGCCGCAACTGGCGGGCCTGCCACCTCTTCACGGAGGTGCGGTCGGCTACCTCGGGTATGACTGCGTACGTGAGATAGAGCGGCTCGGCTCACCTCCCGAGGACGATTTGAAGCTCCCCGACATTGCTCTGTTGCTCACGAGAACGTTCGTGGTCTTCGACCACCTCCTTCAGAAGGCGTACGTAATCACCAACGTCGCCGCCGGCAGGGACCGGGCCGGCGCTTACGACGACGCTGTTCAACGGTGCGAGGAAGCCATCGAGAAGCTGTCCCGGCCCGCGGCAATTCCCGCCGTGTCCGTGGCAGAGGTCCCGGCCCCCGACTTTTCGGGTTCCGTCGACGATGCGGAGTTCGGTCGCTGGGTCGATGAGGCCAAAGAACACATCCTGGCCGGCGAAATCTTTCAGGTGGTTCCGTCGCGACGCTTCGAGCTGGATCTAAGAGCCGAGGTATTCGCCGCCTATCGAGTGCTACGCATGTTGAACCCCAGTCCCTACATGTACTTCCTGCGCTTTGGGGAGTTGGGTGATTTTCCGGCCCTCGACGTGGCCGGGTCCTCACCCGAACCACTCGTGCGGGTCACGGGCGATCATGTTGTCACGCGACCTATCGCCGGTACTAGGCCGCGCGGCGCCGATGAAGACGAGGATCGCGAGCTGGAGCGAGATCTGCTTTCGGACGAGAAGGAAAAGGCGGAGCACATAATGCTCGTCGATCTCGCGCGCAACGACGTGGGCCGAGTAGCGGAGTACGGAAGTGTGACCGTTGACGAGTTGATGGTCGTCGAGCGTTACTCGCACGTCATGCACATCGTTTCGAACGTAAGCGGTCGATTGCGGCCGGAGCTGACTCCTTTCGACGCCCTTACCGCGTGTTTTCCGGCGGGAACGGTTTCGGGTGCCCCCAAGGTCCGTGCCATGGAGATCATCGACTCGCTCGAGGTGACCAGACGCGGCCCCTACGCGGGGGTCGTCGGATACTTCGACTTCTCGGGAAACCTCGACACCTGTATCACCATTCGAACGATCGTTGCGGTAAACGGCAAGGCATACGTGCAGGCCGGCGCGGGAGTGGTGGCCGATTCGGTACCCGCCAACGAGGCCGAGGAGACCCGTCGCAAGGCAGAAGTGTTGCTCCGAGCGGTGGCCGCATCCGAATTGCTGACGCCGGAGAAGGGCGGCTAGGTCGTCAGTCTCTGTTTCAGGCCCGCGAGGAGCGTGTCCAGACCGAACTCAAAACCGGCGTCGAAGTCGCACTCCGCGAGGAAGGGGAGCACCTCGAAGAGCCGGGGGAACTCGTTCTCGGGCAGAACCTCCTGTCGCAAAGCGATGTGACCCTGTGCCGACTCTTCGTCGGAGAACGCGCTCGACATCTGAAAGGAGACGTGTCCGAGCGTGTAACCGATCAGGGCCCAGTGCGCTTGGAGCGCGTCTTCCGGACCGAACCCCGCTCTGCGAAGTACATCGAGAGAGAACTCGATCGGCGCGAACGCCTCGGGGGTTACGTCCGGTTTGCTCTGGATGATGGGGATGACTCTCGGATGCTCGAGCAGCAAGCTTCGGAAGCTCAACAGACCCGTTTTCATGACGTCGGTCCAGTCTCCATTCGACGGGTCGGGCAACTCGATGTCCTGGAGCAGTAGCCCACTGACGCCCTCGAGCAGCTCGTCTTTGGACGACACGTGGTTGTACAACGACATCGCCTCGACGCCGAGTTCGGCCCCCAACCTGCGCATGCTGAGCGCCTCCAGGCCGTCGCGGTCGACGATGGCGAGGGCGCCCCGCAGGATCCTCTCCCGCGTCAAAGGCGTGCGGGCATGTTGTGTCGTCGTCTCGCTCATCTCTTTTTCCGATCCGTCCCTCGTTGTCCTAGGTATTCCTACGTAGAGAGGCCGAAAGTACCTTGACAGCCCCCCGGAGCGGTACTAGCTTACAGTGTATGTTTACACCGTAAGCAAATGGCCCCAAAGGTGTCAAGGAGGTTCAAAAGTGGCACTTACCACGGAATCGCTCGCCCGGGCGAGCAGCCGGCGCCCCTGGCTGACGGTGGGCATCTGGGTGGCGGTCATCGCCGTCTCCGGTTTCCTCTCCTCGCAACTGCTTGCAGGAGTGCTCACCACCGATGCCCAGTTCACCAACAGGCCCGAGGCGGTACAGGCGTCGGACTTGATCGAGGATCGTTTGCGCGGTCCCGCCGGCGTCACCGAGATGTTCATCCTCTCCTCGGAGTCTGCGACCGTCGACGACGCAGCTTTCCAATCGGCGGTGCAGGAGTTCCGCCAGGCCGCCGCGGCCGAGAAGTCCGTCATGAGCGCGGTGAGCTTCTACGACACTCAGGACCCAGGTCTGGTTTCCGCAGACGGGACGACGACGCTGGTGCCGGTCACGTTCGAGGAGCCGGATCACAACGTTTCCGAGCACCTCGCAGAGGTGAACGGGCTTCTCGAGCGCTCGGGTGGGCCGTTGGACGTGCAGGCCTTCGGCCCCGTGTCGTTGGATCGAGACTTTACGGAGATCTCCGACGAGGACCTCCGTAAGGGCGAGATGGTGGGCCTCGCCGTTGCGGTGGTGGTCCTAATCGTCGTTTTCGGCGCCTTCGTCGCGGGAGCCCTGCCTATCCTCATGGGCGTTGCGTCGATCGCGATCGCGTTGGGAGTAACGGCGTTGGTCGGCCAGCTTTTCGACTTCTCGTTTTACGTAACCCCCATGATTTCGATGATGGGCCTCGCCGTCGGGATCGATTACTCGTTGTTCATCGTTTCTCGTTACCGCGAGGAGCGACATCACGGCAGGGAAAAGCTCGAGGCTATTGCGGCGGCGGGCAGCACGGCCAGTCGGGCGGTGTTCTTCAGCGGGATGACCGTGGTGCTGGCTCTGCTCGGCATGCTGATCGTGCCCACCACTATCTTCCGAAGCCTCGCCGCAGGATCCATCTTCGTCGTCGTGATCGCCGTGATGGCGTCGTTGACGCTTCTTCCTGCGTTGTTGGGCCTGCTTGGAGACAAAATCAATGCGGGATCGCGCTGGCTCCGTCGCAAACCGAAGGTCGGTGGTGCACCGCGGCACGGCTTCTGGGACCGCGTGACGCACGGTGTGATGGCGCGGCCGGTAATAAGCCTGGTGATTGGGGCCGGACTTCTGCTTACCGCCGCCTTCTCATATTTCGATATCAACACAGGTTTTGCCGGTGTCTCCACGCTTCCGGATGAGACGAAGTCGAAGCAAGCCTTTGAAGTGCTCGCGCAGGAGTTCTCGGGTGGATTGAACTCTCCGCTTGAGGTGGTGGTCGACGCCGACGCGAGCTCACCAGAAGTGCAAAGCGGCTTACGGTCCCTGCAGACGGCGCTGGAGAGAGACCGAATGTTCGGGCCCTCTACCGTTGAGGTCAACGACAATGGTGATTTAGCCGTAGCCAGCGCTCCGATCAATGCCGACCCCTTGAGCGACGCGGCCGTCGCGGCCGTCGAGCGAGTGCGAACCGAGTACGTACCCCAGGCGCTGGGAGACGTGGAGGGCGATGTCCTCGTCGGGGGAGAGACCGCCTTCTTCAAGGACTTCTTCGACTTGACCGACGACTACACACCGATCGTTTTCGCGTTCGTGCTGGGCTTGTCGTTCATCTTGCTGACGGTCGTGTTCCGGTCGATCGTGGTGCCGATTAAGGCCATCGTGATGAACCTGCTCTCCGTCGGCGCCGCGTACGGCCTCGTGGTTCTCGTGATGCAGAAGGGATATGGGGCCGATTTCTTCGGGTTCCAACAGGTCGAGGCTATCGAGGCCTGGCTCCCGCTCTTCTTGTTCTCGGTGCTGTTCGGCTTATCGATGGACTATCACGTCTTTTTGTTGTCACGCATTCGAGAGCACTTCGACCACACACACGACAACACCGGATCCGTCGCCTACGGGTTGCGCACGACCGCGGGACTCATTACCGGGGCGGCGCTGATCATGGTGGCGGTTTTCGGCGGTTTTGCGGCCGGCGACCTTGTCTCTCTCCAGCAGATGGGCTTCGGGCTGGCGGTGGCGGTCTTCATCGACGCGACGATCGTGCGGTCGGTGCTCGTGCCCGCCAGCATGAAGCTCCTGGGTGACCGCAACTGGTATCTGCCTCGCTGGCTTCAGTGGCTGCCCGAGGTCCGGGTCGAAGGATCGATCGCGGCGGCCGAACAGCCGCGTCCTTCGGGAGTGGGCACCGAGAAACCTGAACTCGTAACCGACCCCGTGTAGAACGTCTGCTGTTAGACGCCGGCCCCCGTCGGGGGGGCCGGCGTTGGTCACGCGTTGTAGGTGTCGAGGCCATCCACGTCGTCCGAGCCGATGGTCGCGGTGACGGCTTCCTCCGTCATCTCGTCGATGAGATCGGCGGGCAGGAACCGCTCGGTCTCGAGGAGGCCTTGCTTAAAAGCGATTCCCGAGAAGATGTCTTTTGTTTCGTCGGCGACCACGGAGGTTACGCGCCCGATCTCCTCACCGTCCGGTGCGACGATCGGCGTTCCTGTCTCGAGTGCGCCCCAGGCGATGCGGCGCGGTTCGTCTGTCATGCGGGCCGATAGTACGGGTTCCTTGCACAATGTCGGTATGACGAAACGATCCATCGCGTTTGCCCTGGCCCTGATGCTCGGACCGGGGGCGTGTTCCTCGGGGGAGCCGGGGCCCAGCCGAGTGGACCCCTCCGGCCCGCCGAAGGTCGACCACGCCGTGGTCGAGCGGCACGCGCGGCAGCTGGACCGAGAGCTGGCCGACCGCCCCGCCGGGTCTCAACAGGAACAGGTCGCGTCGCAGTACGTGCTCGGCCACCTCCAGCGCGCGGGATACCCCGTACGACTCGAGGCCGTGCCCGTGGGCGACCTCGTCGAGTCGACCAACCTCCTGGGCTTTCCCCCGAGCGGCAAGGAGCCGAACACCATCGTTACCGTCGCATTCGACGCCGGGCCCGACGACGACCCCTGGGGTCAAGCGATCGGACTCTTTCTCGAGCTCGCCCGCGCTCTGTACGCAAGTGACGAAGATCACCGGGTGGAGTTCGTTGCTCTGGGAGCCGAGCGGAGCACCGATCACAAAGGATCCAGACGCCTTGCTCAACAGCTACGCGAGGCGCAGGCAGCCCCCTTTTTGGTCACGGTGGCCGAGGTATCGCCCGACCTTCCGCTGTCTTTCGTCGGAGACGGCGCCGACGACATCGCCGCTACGGCCGACGACATGGGATTCGAGAGCGCCGAGGCCGATTTCGGTTCCGTCGGCGACGTCGATGTGTTCGGGAGAGCCGGCTTCGACCATCTTCTCGTAACCGGCCCTTCCGAGGAAGTCGGTCCCGTCCTGCTCGAATGGCTGCGCTCGCAAGCGGATTAGGGTCGATTAGATGTCTTTTCTCGACGAGATCCTCGTGGCGACGCGCGCGCGTGTCGACGATCTGAAGCAAAAGGTGACGCCCGATGTTTTCGAAGCGCGTGTCGCATCGAGTCCCATCCCACTCGATCTTGTACAGGCGTTGTCGCAGGGTTCGCCGTCCGTTATCGCCGAGATCAAAAGGGCCTCTCCCGCGAAGGGGGACATCGATCGCAATCTGAACGCGGGCGAACTTGCCCGGTCTTACGCGGCGGGAGGCGCGGCCGCCATCTCGGTGCTTACCGAGCCCGACTACTTCCGAGGTTCACTCGAGGACATGATCGCGGCGATCCCCGCGGGGCTCCCCGTACTTCGCAAGGACTTCTTGATAGACGAAATCCAGTTGCTGGAGTCGCGGGCGGCGGGGGCCGACGCGGTGCTTCTGATCGCGCGAGTACTCGGTCCTCGACTGGCAGAGATGTACAAGGGCGCTCTTGCTCTGGGCATGCAGGCGCTGGTCGAGATCTACGACGAAGCCGACGGGGCGCTGGCCGCCGAATGCGGAGCCTCCGTGGTCGGGATCAACCATCGAGACCTCGAGACCTTTGACGTGGATCTCGACAGAACGCGGCATCTCTCGCCGCTCTTGCCGTCCGACACGCTTGTCGTGGCGCTTTCGGGTGTGTCGACTCGTGCCGAAGTGGAGGAGCTCGTAGATCAGGGGGCGCAGGCGGTACTCGTGGGCGAGAGTTTGGTAAGAGCATCGGATCCCACCTCGAAGCTTCGAGAGCTGATGAATGCCTGACTCGCGAGAGGCCGTTCCCGACGACTACGGGCGCTTCGGAGAGTTCGGAGGACGCTACGTTCCCGAAGCGTTAATGGGGGCGCTCGATGAGCTCGAGCGCGCCTGGGAGACCGCCGGGTCGGATGAGTCTTTCGAGCGAGAGCTGACCGGTCTCCTGACGGAGGTCGTGGGACGCCCTACTCCTTTGTATAAGGCGGATCGGTTTTCGGAGAAGGTCGGCGCCTCGATCTACCTCAAACGCGAGGACCTGGCGCACACCGGCGCGCACAAGATCAACAACACGCTTGGTCAAGTCCTTCTGGCCCGACGTATGGGAAAGGAAAGAGTCATCGCGGAAACCGGCGCGGGCCAGCACGGGGTTGCTACCGCGACCGCGGCCGCCTACTTCGGTGTCCCCTGCGTCGTTTACATGGGCGCCGTCGACGTGCGCCGTCAGCACCTAAACGTAGTGCGCATGCAGATGCTGGGGGCCGAAGTCGTTCCTGTGGAAGCGGGCACGGCAACTCTCAAGGACGCGATAAATGAAGCCTTGCGGGACTGGGTCACCAACGTAGAGGACACGCATTACGTCATCGGCTCCGTCGTGGGTCCACACCCCTATCCGGAAATAGTTGCTTCATTGCAGTCCGTTATCGGCACCGAGGCGCGTGCCCAGATCCACAAGGAGACGGGCGGCCTCCCGGATCGCATCGTCGCCTGCGTCGGAGGTGGGTCCAATGCCATCGGGCTCTTCCGGCCCTTTTACCGAGACGAGACGGTGAGGCTCATCGGAGTCGAGGCGGCGGGAGAGGGTCTCGACGGCCGCCACGGCGCCTCGATCACCCGCGGGAGCCCCGGCGTTCTCCACGGCGCGCGCAGCCTGCTGCTCCAGGACGACGAGGGCCTCATCGCGGAGGCTCATTCGATCTCGGCCGGCCTCGACTACCCGGGGGTCGGACCGGAGCACGCGTGGCTAGCGGCCTCGGGCCGGGCGACCTACGAGAGCGTCACCGACGAGGAAGCTCTCGAGGCCTTCCACGCGCTGGCGCAGACGGAGGGCATCGTCCCCGCCCTCGAGCCCTCGCACGCCCTCGCCTACCTCTTACGCAACCCGGGCTTCGGGGGCACGATCCTCGTCGGCCTTTCGGGGCGGGGCGACAAGGACGTGGCGACGGTGGCAGAGGCCCTGGGGGAGTGACCCGGCTACGTCGCCACCTCGAGGACCGGCGGGCGCAGGGCAGGAAGCTCCTGGTTCCCTATCTGATGGCGGGAGCCCCGGAGCGCGACGTCTTCGCTATGGCCGCTCCCGCGATCGCCGAGTTCGCCGATGCTCTCGAGATCGGAATCCCCTACAGCGATCCGCTCATGGACGGTCCGGTAATCGCCGCGGCGGGGGCCCGGGCGATAGCCGGCGGCGTGGGGCCGGGGGCCGCCCTCGACCTGACGGCGGCCCTGGAGCTGCCGGTGCCCCGGGTCGTGATGACCTATTTCAATCCGATCCACGCGGTGGGCGAGCAAGCCTTTTGCTCTCGGGCGGCGGACGCCGGGGTCGCCGGGTTGATCGTTCCGGACCTGCCCGTCGAGGAGTCGTCTTCTCTTAGGAAGGCGGCGGCCCAGGCGGGTCTAGCGTGGATTCCGCTGGTGAGCCCCACGTCGTCGCCCGCTCGGGTGGGCCGCATTACCGAGACGGCCACGGGCTTCGTCTATGCCGTATCCACCCTCGGCGTTACCGGCGCCAGGGCACAGCTTTCGGAGAGAGCCGCGGCCGTCGCCGGGGCCTGCCGAGAGGCGACCGACCTGCCCGTGCTCGTCGGGATCGGGGTCTCGACTCCCGCGCACGCCGTCGAGGCAGCCGCGCACGCCGACGGGGTGGTCGTGGGCTCCGCGCTCGTGAAGCTCCTCGACGAAGGGGGTATCGCCCACGCCGCCGCCCTCGCGGCCGCAATGCGGGCCGCCCTGGATGGCCCGTAAATACGCAGAACTGCGTATCCATCGTGCCTACATATGGGTCGGAGGGGGCCGATAGGTAACTAAGACATGTTCTCGAAACCGGGAAACCGGGGGGTGGATCGAATGCGACAGATCAGGATCCAAAAGGGGCGCAGGCCCCGTCCATAAGATTCACGGCGGAATGACGAGAAAGGACCCGGGGCATGGGGATGCCGGGTCCTTTTTCATTTGTCCGATAAGTCCCTGAGAGACAACTACCCTCCATCCTCCTGAAAGGCGGCTTTCGGGCCGCCTTTTTTGCGGCCGGGGGGCGGGGGGCGGCGAAGGAGTCGGAGCGGACACGGCGAACGAAAAGCCAGGTACTAAATCGCTTTTCGAGGAGGAATCATGGCCCGTCGGGTCCCCAAACTTCTTTTCGTTGCCGCTCTCGTCGCGGCTCTCGTTTTTCCGTCCGTGTCGGCCTCGGCCACCCCCGTCTGCACCGACGGCTTCAAAGGCGGCCCCGACCGGGCTCTTTGTGGGGGCCGGGTATTCGCCGAGGTCGAGAACTCCGTCGATTACGTGCAGTACCTGCCCGACCCAACCGGGTTCCGGGAGTACGAGCACGGGCTGAAGTATCTGGAGAAGCTCTATCCCCGGTGGATCTCCACCTTCACGCTCTCCAAGCGCTACAAGACCAAGGACGCGGTCAGCGCGGGGCCGGACCGGATTCGCTCCACCTCCAAGGACGACACCGGCGACGGCTACGACATCTTCGTGGCGAAACTCACCGACCACAAGGTGAGGGACAAGGGCAAGCAGACGCTGTTGTTCTCGTTGTCGGTACACGGTGACGAGAAAGGGGGTATCGAGGGCGGAGTTCGCTCGCTTGAGGACCTGGCCATCGCCGCCGAAGAGGGCAGCAAGATCACCGATGGGATCAAGGGATACAAATCGACCACCGGTCGCAAGCCGGCCTTTCACTCTTATTCCGTAAGAGAGGTTCTGAAGAAAGAGGTCGTGTACTTCGTCGACTTCAACATCGACGGGTGGGCCGTTGGTGACCGCTCGGCCCCCAGGCCCGGCCTGTACACGCGAGGCAACTACATGGGAACCGACCTCAACCGGCAGATGCCGACCATCGGGCGCATCAACCCCTCGCGTAATCCACTCGAGGAGACCGAGATGAAGTACGGCCACCGGTTCATGAAGGAGGTCGCGAAGGCCGGCGTTGGAAACAAGATGGCTTACGGTGCCGACATCCACGGCGAGTCGCAGTCGCGTGCCTTCGTCGACATCATGTATCCCGCGGGTCAGTTCGACTCCGTCAAGCACCGCCAGATGATGGCGATTGCCGAACGGACCAAGTCCGTCCTCGACGCGACCCTTTACGAGGGTTTGGTAGATGCGCTCGAGGAAGCGACCGGAGGCGACGCGGGAGAGGGAATCGAGGACACCGTGCCGGTCCCGGCCAACACGGTGCCGACGAAGCCGGCTCGTTGGGGAACGGTGTGGGACACGCTCGGCTACACCGACACCGGTTTCATCGGCGATTACCTGGCCTCCGAACTCGGAGTGACGGGAATGGACTACGAGATCGCCTTTAACCACGCCGACACCCTCAGGCCCTATGGTCGACCGTGGTCCGTCGTGCTTCAAGAGAACTACGTGAACGCCACGCGAGGGATCGTCAAGACCGCGATGGCTTATGCCCTGTATCAGGAGAAGGAGTTCAACAAGAAGAACGTGCACATCAACCCAAAAGGCCGGGTCGGCTACGTCTTCAACCCGAAGGTCGTAACCCATAAGGACGGTGTGGGGATCAAGCCCGGCCCGTCCGGAGACGGATTCGGCGCCAACGGTAAGAAAATCAAGCAGGCGCCCTACCGCGCGACGAACATGACGTTCTTCAAGCAGGAGAGCAAGTACATCAAGGGTGGCTTCGACAAAGTTCTTCCCGCCGACATCGCTCGAAGCAAAGGTTTCCTCAACCGGTTCGACTCGTTGGTGCTCGCCGACTTCACGGCCCCCAAGGATGCGAAGGGCCGTAAGTACAAGGCAGGGGCCTACCTGTCAAACATCAAGCGCTGGGTGCAGCGCGGCGGCAATCTCGTTTTGACCGACCGGGCTCTGCATGCTTTGAAAGGTCTCGGCGTTGTCGGCAAAGACGGTATTAGCGACATCCTCGTGTACCAGCCGTACGCCAACTTCACCGACTTCGGTCACCCGATGCTGCAGGGTCTGCGACGCAACGCTCGTCAGCTCGTCGAGGCAACGCTCGTCGGCTACGGGATCGGTGCGAGCGCGTCGCCGATGACCGTCGTCGACACCGCGGCCTGGGAGAAGGCCGGCGGACATGTGGTCGGCACGACCGCCCCCGGGGTCCAGGCCGACGATGGCTCGCAGACGTCGGTGGGAGAGCTCAAGCTGGGGAAGGGCCGGATTCGGATCCTCGGCGGAGCGTTGCCTACTCCGACCGAATCACAGGACCACCGCTACGGACTCAAGGACTACGCGCTTACATACTCCGGCCTCTTCATCATCGAGAACTCGATCGTTCACGACGCTCCCGGACTTGGTCGTGACGTCCGCCGTTCGCACGGTGCAGCGGGCTCCGAAAGCCAGAGCGCTCCCACCGCTCTCGCCCTCTTCGGCTTGCTGCCGTTGTTCGGCGCCGCCGGCATACGCTTCGCAGGAAACCTGCGCCGCCACTAAAACAAATCTCTTGCTAAGGGGCCGGCGCACGCCGGTCCCTTTTGTTGCGAACTTTGTCACACCCTCTTGAGACGATGACGTCACCACGCTCCTGAGGCCTCAGGGGAGCCAAATGAGATCTCGAGAGGAATACGAAGCGGTAATTGGTCTAGTGCAGTTCGGCCTAAA
>JALZEI010000198.1 GCA_030862115.1 Actinomycetota bacterium | reverse complement strand
AACATTCGCACGCTGCGACACACGATCCAGATGCGCACCGACCCGGGGGCCGAGGAGGAGATCCGTTTCGTCTTCGACAAGATCGGCCACATCATGAAAGAGGAGGCGCCGCTCTTGTTCGGCGACTTCGAGGTCGACGACGATGGCTACTGGAACACCGAGTACAAAAAGGTCTAGCCCCCATGCCCCCGCCCACCGCACCCACGATTGCTGAAATGAGCGCGCTATGCGCAACCAGATCAGCATCCGACTTGCACCGACCGACGATTGCTGAGATGAGCGCGCTATGCGCAACCAGATCAGCATCGGTGGTGCCGTGACACTCGCCGAGGCGTTTAAGTTCGGTATCGATCCCTTGGCGTGGGAGATCATCCCGCGCATCGAGCTCGGTCCCCTTTCGATCTCGCCGCACGGACTCGGCATCGCGCTCGGTTATCTCGCCGGCGCGCAGCTCATGGTGCGACGGGCGCGCACTCGCGGTGGTCCCGACGAGGCCGACATCTGGAACACCCTGTTCTGGGCCCTCATAGGAGCGATCGTCGGAGCGCGCGTCGGTTACTTGCTCGGACACTTCTCCGAGGTCACGGACGGCGGAGACAACCTTCTTGGGGTCTTCGAGATCTGGGAGGGCGGTATCTCTCTGATCGGCGGTATCACGGGGGCCGTCTTGTTCGCGCTCCCGTACCTGGTCAAAAAGAAGATGGGCTTCTGGCGCACGGTCGACCTCGCCGTCCCGGGGTTGGCCCTGGGGATCGTGATCGGCCGTGTCGGGGACCTAATGATCGGCGACCACCTCGGCAAGGCCACCGACTTCGCTCTGGGCTGGCGTTGCCTCGGGGAGGTGGGAGGGGCCCCGCCCGCGCCGGTGCAGGCCTACGGCGCCCAAGTGACCGAAGGCTCCGCGCCCTCTCTCGGCTGCTTCGCCACGACCCTCCATCAGACGGCTCTCTACGATCTTCTGTCGACGGCGATCCTTTTGGGCGTGTTGCTGTGGCTCGGCAAGCGTGTCCGCAACACCGGCATGCTCACGATCACGTTCGTGCTCTGGTACGGCGTCATGCGGATGATCACCGACACCCTGAGGGTTGATCGTCGCTATTTCGGGCTCACGGGGAGCCAGATCATGTCCTTAACGGTCGTCCTGATCTGCGCCTACCTGCTGCTCTGTTTCAGGGGCGCGCCGCCTCGCTGGGCGGGGGCGCCGCAGAATGCGACTGCGGAGCGTGACGAAGATGCTCGGCCCCCGCCTACGGAAGATCAACCGTCTCACGCTCCGCAGTCGGAAATCCAACCACCGCAGGCGGGAGGTGGCACCATAGGGGGGATACGGGGCAACGGAGAGGAGCGTGACAGGAACGATGGCTGATACCTACAACGGTTATTGCGTGAAGTGCCGCGAGAAGCGGGACTTCGAAGGCGAGGTGAAGACCCTCGAGAACGGCTCCAAAGCGGCGCAGGGTCTGTGCCCGGTGTGCGGCACCAAGATGACCAGAATGCTGCCGAAGAGCGCCTGACCTTCCCCTAAAGAATGTGGGGCCGCCCTGCGGGGCGGCCCTTTTGTTTGTCAGCTCGTTTTGGTCTCGGCCCCCGCCCACGCCGGGCACATGTTCTGGAACGAACAACTCATGCAGAACGGCGACGGTCGCGCCCGCCAGTCGTCTCGCTCTGCCGCTCGCCTTATCGCCTTGCCGAGCGCCAGCATCTGTTTTTCGAAGGCGACGAGCATCTGTTCGTTCGGGTTGAGCGTCAGCACCGCCGGGTCGCTCAGATACACCAGGCGGATGGCCTCCGGTATCACCCCGAAGGCGCGCCAGCACACGAGCGCATAGAAGCGGAGGCCGAAGAACGCCATCAGCTCCCTGGTCTCGCCGGGCACCCTCCCGGTCTTGTAGTCGGTGATGATCCAGGACCCGTCCGGTCGCACCTCGAGGCGATCGATGATGCCCCGCAGGTGCAGGTCGGCGAGCTCGTATTCGACCCACCACTCGAGCCGGCTGGCGTCAAGCGAGCTCGGATCCTCGAGCCGGAAGAGGTTACGTAGCAGCTTCTGTCCTTCGCGCAGCCACTGAGCTTCCTGCTCGGGCGTGAGCCCCTCGGGGCGGAACTCGTCTTCCTCCTGCATGTCCCGCCACGTCTCGAGCAGGAGTATCTGGGCGCGCTCGGCCGTTCGCTCTTCTGCGGGTTCGGCGAAGAGTTGTTCGAGGACGAGGTGGACGAGCGAGCCGCGCGCGGCCGCCGGCCCCCGCGGTTCGGGCA
>JALZEI010000177.1 GCA_030862115.1 Actinomycetota bacterium | reverse complement strand
CCTCCGGCGGCCGCCGCACGCGCCTCATCGAGCGTCTTGCCCTGGGCGACCTGACGCTCGAGCCAGGCCACCGGGGTAAGGCTCACCTTGCCCTGCGAGTCGACCTCGGTCACCTCGACCTCGATCTGGTCGCCGGCATTGACCGCGTCCTCGACGCGCTCGATGCGGCCCTCTCCGAGCTTGGAGATGTGAACGAGCCCGTCGCGTCCCGGCGAGATGTTCACGAAGGCTCCGAACGCGGTCGTCTTGACCACTGTCCCGAGCACGCGCTCGTTGATCTCAGGCATCCGCGGGTTGACGGTCTCCTCGATCAGGCGAGCGGCCTCTTCGGCCGAGCTCTGGTCGATGGATCCGATGCGGATCGTGCCGTCCTCGTCGATGTCGATCTCGACGCCGGTCGCCTGCGTAACGGCGTTGATGTTCTTGCCCTTGGGGCCGATGACCTCGCCGATCTTGTCGACGGGGACCTTGATCGCGAGTACCCGTGGAGCGAGCTCCGCCAGTTCCTCGCGCGGCGCGCTCAGCGACTTATTCATCTGCTCGATGATGTGAAGGCGGGCCTTCTTGGCCTGCATGAGCGCATCCCGCAATACGTCGGCGGGGACACCCGAGATCTTCGTGTCGAGCTGAAGAGCCGTCACGGTCGTCTCGGTGCCGGCGACCTTGAAGTCCATGTCGCCGAAGGCGTCCTCGTCGCCGAGGATGTCGGTCAACGTCACGAACTTGCCGCCCTCGGCTATCAGGCCCATGGCCACCCCGCCGCAGTGCTTGCCACCGCGAAGCGGAACGCCGGCGTCCATCAACGACAGCGAGGAACCGCACACGCTTCCCATCGAGGTCGATCCGTTGGACGACAGCACCTCGGACACCACGCGCACCGCGTAGGGGAAGTCCTCCGCGGACGGGATGAGCGGCTCGAGTGCTTTCGCCGCCAGCGCCCCGTGACCTATCTCGCGACGCTTCGGCCCCCGCATGAACCCTGCCTCTCCCGTGGAGTACGGCGGGAAGTTGTAGTGATGCATCCAGCGCTTGCGATCTTCGGGAGAGAGGTCGTCGATCATCTGCTCCATGCGCTGCATGCCGAGCGTGGCAAGCGACAGAACCTGCGTCTCGCCCCGTGTGAACAGACCCGAGCCGTGCACGCGGGGGATGACCCCCACCTGCGTCCAGATCGGGCGGACCTCGTCGGTCTTTCTTCCGTCCAGCCTCACGTTGTCCTCCACGATGCGCGATCGCACGAGCTTCTTGAGGATCGACCGGAGGGCTGCGGAGACCTCCTTCGACTGGTCGGGGAAGACGTCGACGAGCTTGGTGGTGACCTCGGACTCGATCTCGGCCAACCGCGACCGGCGGGCGTTTTTCTCGGTGATCAAAGAGGCCTCGCGGAGGTCGGACTCGGCCTCCTGACGCACCCGGTCCACGATCTCCTCCGTGTAGTCCACGAAGAGCGGGTAGTCGGGGTTGTCGCCGTCGGTGGTTCCCTTCGGCTTGCCGGCGGCCTCGCCGAGCTCTTTCTGCACCGAGATGATCTCGGCGATCGCGCCTTTGGAGAACTCGATGCCGTCGGCGAGAAGCTCCTCGTCGGGGGCCTGGGCCCCGTCCTCCACGAGCTCGAACAGCCGCTCGGAGCCGCCGGACTCGATCATCATGATGTCGACGTCACCGTCGTCGTTCACGCGGCCGGCCACGACCAGTTCGATCGTGGCGTCTTCCTGCTCACTCCACGTCGGGTTCGCAACCCAGTCGCCGTGGATGTGCGATACGCGCACCGCTCCGATGGGTCCCTCGAAGGGGATGTCGGAGACGACCAGCGCGGCCGAGGCGGCGTTGATGACGAGGATGTCCATGGGGTTCTCGTCGTCGACCGCAAGCGACGTGACCACGACGTGGACCTCGTGACGGAACCCGTCGGGAAACGATGGTCGCAGCGGCCTGTCGGTCAGGCGCGCGGTGAGGATTGCCTTTTCGGTGGCGCGACCCTCGCGGCGGAAGAACCCGCCGGGGATCTTTCCGGCCGCGTACATACGCTCTTCTACGTCCACGGTTAGCGGAAAGAAGTCGGCGTCTCCTCTGGGAGCCGACGATGTTGCCGTGGCGAGCACGGTCGTGTCGCCGACGGACGCAAGGACCGCGCCGTTGGCGAGTCCCGCTACGCGTCCGGTCTCGAATCTGAATACTTCGTCGCCGATTTTTCTATCGACTGATGTGCCTTCCGGCCTCATTGATTCCCTCCTTGGGGATCGGGCGCGCCCGCTGATAAGTCGCGGGTCACGCGTAAAAAGGAGAGGAACCTGCCGGGTCGATTCTCAGTGGAGAGATCGCAGCCCATGCTGCGAGCTCACAACTGATAACCGATCCGTGACGCCGGGGCGCCTTGCTCGGCCCCTCTCGGTCAAACGGTCTTGTCGCCGGCGGCCCCCCTTTCTATCTCCGGAGTCCCAGCTTCGCGATGATCGCTCGATATCGCTCGATGTCCTTGCGCTGCAAGTAGTCGAGCAAGCGACGGCGTCGGCCCACCATTACCAGCAGGCCCCGTCGGGAGTGATGATCCTTCGGATGGGTCTTCAGGTGCTCGGTGAGTTCACCGATCCGCGTCGAAAGGAGCGCAATCTGCACCTCAGGTGACCCCGTGTCGCCCTTCGAGCGCTCGTTGTCACTTATTACCTGCTGTTTCTGCTCGCCGGCTAATGCCATGCGCGCCTGCCACACTCCTTCGATTTCGAGATGTCGGGGAAAGTGCCCGCGACGAGACCTCGTCGGAAAGCCATGCTAGCAGGTCAAACGCCTAGTGGCCTCGACATCGGCGGCGATCTGCTCGCTGAGCTGCTCGGCGCTGTCGAACCTCTTTTCATCCCGCAGGCGCTCCCAGAACTCCAATCGCAGCGCCTGGTCGTAGAGATCGGCCTCGAAGTCGAGCAGGTACGCCTCGATACGAAGCGGCGTGGTGTGGATATCGCCTCCGAAGGTCGGGTTGACGCCGACGTTGACGGCCGCCGGCCACCATTGCCCCTGCGCCCTGGCGCGGCCCGCGTACACGCCCTGTGGGGGGTGGGCCAGCGATTTATCGAGCGACAGGTTCGCCGTCGGCCACCCCAGCCCCGCTCCCCTGTCGTCGCCGCGAACGACCACACCGTCCACGTCGAAGGGTCGGCCCAAAAGCTCGGTCACGAGCCGAAGGTCGCCTGCGGCGAGGGCCGTGCGGGCGCGTGTCGCCGACACGGGCTCGCCCCGAACGGCAACGAGCTCCGACGGCACGACGTCGAAACCGGACTCCGCCCCCAGACGTTCCAGGAGGGCCGCGTCGCCGACCGCCTTGTGGCCGAAGCGCCAGTCGCGCCCTACGAAAACCGCGGCCGCGTTCACCCCCGCGACTAGAACGTGGTTGACGAAATGCTCCGGCGACCAGTGCGACAGGGTGTCGTCGAATTCCAGGACGACGAGTATGTCTGCCCCCGAAGACTCGATCAGCTCCACCTTTCGCTCGGGCGTCGTCAAAAGTGGAGGCAGCTTTTCGGGCCGAAGCGTCGCGGCGGGATGACGGTCCCACGTCAACACCGTCGTGGCGAGATCGTCTCGCTTCGCCCTTTGTGCGGTCTGCGCGATCAGCGCGCGGTGGCCGACGTGGACTCCGTCGAAGGTCCCTACCGCGACCGCCGTACGCTCGTCGAGGGAGCCGAGCGAATCGCGACCGACGACGGTCTTCAATACCCCACCACCGTCTCGGGAATCAGTCTGTTGCCGTCGCGCTTGTAAACCGCCAGGAGCCATTCGTCGGAAAAGATCGCCACCAGGTCTTCGATCTCCTCACCGACTTCGATCTCAAGAGCCCGGCCGTAAGAGACCGCCTTCGCCCGTTCAGCATCGACCGACAAGGAAGGAAGGAGTGCGACGGCCTCGCGCAGGGGCCGCAGGTTAGAGCGACCGATTTTGTCCAAAGGTACAGCTTGATCCTCTGTAAAGGGACCTGACGCGGTCCGCCTCAGTTCCGCAAGGTGGGCGCCGCACCCCAGGCGCTGTCCGATGTCGTGCACGAGCGTCCGTATATATGTGCCTCCGCTGCAGGTCACGTCGAGCGTGGCTCGCGCTCTTCGCGGAGGCTCCTCTTGGAACTCGAGAAGGTTCAGAGCGCCGATCGTCACCTTGCGAGCGGCCCTCTCGACCTCCTCGCCCCGTCGCGCCTTCTTGTAAAGCCGTTCTCCGCCGACCTTGACGGCCGAGACCATGGGTGGGATCTGTTCGATGTCGCCGGTGAAGTCCTTAAGGACGGCCTCGAGTTCTGCCCGCGTGAAACGAACCTCTTCTGTCGAAACAACATCGCCCGAGGCATCCTGGGTCGTGGTGGTCGACCCAAAGGACGCGACTGCC
>JALZEI010000154.1 GCA_030862115.1 Actinomycetota bacterium | reverse complement strand
GTTCGAGCCCGGAGTCCGAGGTGAGCTCTTCGACCCAGACCGGCCAGCGCGAGGCCGCGACGAGGTTCAACGTCAACAGACTTTCCTCACCGGGGTGGACCTCGGTAACGGGGGCCAGCATCCCGGCCGCGGCCCACGACGCGCCTCGTGCAGGACGCGCATCCGCAACCGCCACTTTCAGCCCCGCGCGCGACGCCCGCCATGCCGTCGCCAACCCGATGACCCCTCCGCCCACCACGATGACATCGGGCGCGTCGAATCCCGGAGCCTCGGAATTGTTTGAGACCGACATCGAACCTCCCCACGGCGGCGTTATCCGCATCGGGTCATATGGGTCGCGAGCCGCGTCAACTCGCCTCTCAGCCCGGTGCGCCGAGCTCCCCTGTGGCTAATCCAGTATAGGAGCCGAGGAGAACGCCTTCGTGCAGGAACCCTTTGTGAAGGCCTCTCTCTTAGGGAACCGTGGGGGCCGGACGCAGGATCGAGGTATCGGTCAGCGCCAGCTCTTTAACCAGGTGAACGATCGTCCCCTGCTCCGGTTTGGAGATGAACTTCACGCTGTCCACAAGGCCCCGCATCAGCTGAATCCCACGTCCGCCTTCGGCGGACGCTGTGACGGCCGAGAGGGCCTCGTGATCGAACCCCCTGCCGGTATCGGTCACGCGAATCTCGCATCGCTCGTCGTTAACTTCGACCGTGACCTCGTACTCATCGGAGCTTCCCTTGGCATGGATCAGAACATTGCTGCACGCCTCCGTGACCGCGACTTCGACGTCGCTCGCACAATGCTCGGTCACGCCGAGCTCCTGCAGACAATCGCTGACGAGGTGCCGTACCACCGGCACGCTCGCACTGTCGCGCGGAAGGCATAGAGAAAAAACGATGGTCATACCGTCACGATTCCCGCACGTCGCAAGGCGAAACCCATATGAGACCTCGTATCGCGACTCAGCTCGAGCCGAGCACGCTCCGCAGCGAGCTCAACGCCCTCCGAATCTGATCGGCCGACACATCCCGGTGAGTCACGAGACGCATCGACGAACCGCCCGTCCCCAAAGTTACGACCCCGTCCTTGCGAAGCTCCTCGCTCACCTGGGTGGCCTGAAGCCCAAACGGAGCAAGGTTCAGATAAACCATGTTCGTTTGAACTGCTTCCATCTCGACCGCGTCTGGGTGCACGTCGGCAAGACCCTCGGCAAGCGTGCGCGCGTTGGCGTGATCCTCGGCCAGTCGGTCGATGCCGGTCTCGAGAGCAACCCGAGCGGCGGCCGCGATGACACCCACCTGTCTCATTCCGCCCCCGAGCCGCTTGCGCAGCCGCCGGCCCTCGGCCATCGCCTCGGCCGAACCGGCGACCATCGACCCGATCGGGGCACCGAGTCCTTTCGAGAAACAAAACGAGACGGTCTGCGCGCACTCCGCCCATTCCCTCGCCGGGGTGCCGGTCGCGGCCTGGGCGTTGAAGAGCCGAGCTCCATCTAGGTGTACGGGGACCGATCTCTCGCGGCACACCTTCGCGATCGCTCGAGCTTCATCAATGGGAAAGATCGTTCCACCGGCCGCGTTATGCGTGTTTTCGAACGCCACCACCGCGCTCCGGGGATTGTGCTCGCTTCCAGGTCGCAAGACGCTCGCCACTCGATCCGAAGCGATAACCCCGTTGGGTCCATCGATCGCACGAACCATCAGACCGAGATGCGAGGACACCGAACCACCCTCGTAATGCAGAAAGTGCGCATCGCTGTGACAAACGACCTCATCCCCCGGACGCGTGAGCGTCCCCAACGCCACCTGGTTGCCCATCGATCCGGTGGGGACGAACAGGCCGGCCTCCTTCCCGAGAAGGTCCGCCGCGTACTCCTGAAGCGAGTTAACGGTGGGGTCGTCGCCGAAGACGTCGTCGCCGACCTCGGCCTCGGCCATGGCCTTTCGCATCTCGGGAGTGGGCTTGGTAACGGTGTCGGAGCGTAGATCTATCAAGTCATCCATCGACCCCAGGGTAATACCGCCGCGTGCGTGATGAGGGCCGACTATCCGACCTGATCACACACTCGGCGACTGGGTTGGGGGGTTAACCGAAGAAGACCTCGGCGGTCTCAAACAATGTATCGTCGAGCGTCTTCAGCTCCGACACCCCCTCTTGGAGCGGGACGCGAACGATCTTCGTCCCCTGCAGAGCGACCATCTTGCCGAAGTCACCGGCCTCGACGGCGTCGATCGCGTTGATGCCGAAGCGCGTTGCGAGCACTCGGTCGAACGCGGTAGGCGTGCCGCCCCTTTGGATGTGGCCGAGGATGGTGACGCGCGTCTCGTAGCCGGTGCGCTCCTCTATCTCTCGCTCTAAAGCCACGCCGATTCCTCCCAGACGAACGTGGCCGAAAGCGTCCTTTTCCTGCGTCTGGATGGTCTCCTCGCCCGCCACCGGGGTCGCACCTTCTGCGATGACGACGATCGAAAAAGTGTGGCCGCTGCTGTGCCGGTGGCGGATGTGTTCGCAGACCACTTCGATGTCAAAGGGGCGCTCGGGCACGAGGATGGCATCCGCTCCGCCGGCGATGCCGGAGTACGTGGCAATCCACCCCGTGTGTCGGCCCATTACCTCGAGCACGATCACGCGGTTGTGTGACTCGGCGGTGGAGTGAAGTCGGTCGATCGCATCGGTACAGATCTGAACGGCGGTGTTGAAACCAAAGGTGTAGTCCGTCGCCGATAGGTCGTTATCTATGGTCTTCGGTACGCCCACGACGTTGATCCCCTCGGACGTCAGCTTGTTGGCGACACCGAGAGTGTCCTCTCCCCCGACGGCGATCAAGGCGTCGATGTTCTCGGAATCGAGGCTTTCTTTGACCCGCTCGACCCCCTGCTCCTCTTTGAACGGGTTGGTCCGCGAGGAGCCGAGGATGGTTCCCCCCCTATGCAGGATGCCCGAGGTGTTATCGGGATTGAGGTGCACGCTGCGGTTCTCGAGAACGCCGCGCCAGCCGTCTCGGTATCCCGCGATGGCGTGACCGTAGACGTTCACCCCCTTGCGGACGACCGCTCGAATTACCGCGTTCAGCCCGGGACAGTCGCCGCCGCCGGTAAGAATCCCGATCCGAGCCACTTTCGACCTCCCTTTATCGCCATTGTGCTTCATCCCCATGATCGCGGCCGTCGACCCCCGGCTCAATAGTGGGCCCTTACAGGCCGACAAAACATGTATGGGAGGCAGTAGGAGGTTCAGACGCGCCGTGGGAGCGGCCGCGCTCGTCGCGGCCACGGCCCTGAGCGCCGCCGGTAGCGCCACCGCTACCGATATCGACGCGCTCAAAGCCCGAGCTCAGGCCGTCGCCGACGAAATCAGCGGGATGGAGAGCAAGCTCGCCCGTCTGGGAGACGAGCAGGCGGATATCGAGGCCGACATATTGGCCTCCGACCAGGAGATCGGGATCCTCGAGGTTGAGATCCACGAGGCGGACGCCGCCTACGCCGAGGCCCTGGAGCGTTTCGAAGAGCGGGCGGTCGAGGCCTACAAGGGAGGTGCCGCCGCCGAGGTGTCGATGCTGCTCTCGGCCCGCGACCTCGCCGAAATGCACGACATCTCCGAGATGCTGAGCCGGTCCGCGGTGATTGACCAGCAAGCGATCGACGACCTCCTGGCGGCAAAAGAGAACGCCGAGGCTCTACAAGAGGACGTAGATACCCGAAAGCAGCGGCTCATGGCAGCCCGCACGCGCGCGGCGGCAGTTGCCGAGGCCATCGAGACGACGATGTCCGAGCGCAACGAGATCTTCGCTCAGCTGCGCACCGAGGTGGCAGACCTCCAGGAACAGGCCCGCATCGAGGCCCGCGAGGCAGCGGAAGAAAACGACGAAACGGCCGCGGTGCCGGGTCTTCCCGAGGTACCCGGGACGCCGCAGAACCCCACCTGGGGGACACACGATCCCGATCGGCTCGTCGGAACGGGGCCGTCGGCGGGCGTACCGGCGTTGTTTGAATCCACCGGCGTGAGCTTCGAGGGAGAGGCGTCCTGGTACGGCCCCGGCTTCGAGGGCAACACCACCGCGAACGGCGACATCTTCGACTCCCGCCTCTACACGGTCGCGAGTCGCACGCTTCCCTTCGGCACCTATCTGTACGTGCAATACGGAGGACGCGGGGTGGTCGTGTACGTCAACGATCGCGGCCCGTACGCAGGGGATCGCATCCTGGATCTAAGCCACGCCGCGGCTCAGGCCATAGGGATATCGGGCGTCGGCTGGGTGCGCGCCGAGATCATCCTCAAGAAATAAGACGCCGCAACTAGGCTCGGACCCGTACTTGCGATAGGTACTTGGTCATCGACACCTCGGCCCCGGGGTGACTCCGTACGATGGTCACCTCGTCCATGAGGTCGCGCATGATCTCTATCCCCAGTCCGCCGGGTTGCAGATCGTCGAGGTCGTGAGAGCGATCGCTCGTCGGCGCAGGAGGGCTCCAGGTCTGACTCGAGTAGTCCCTGATAGAAAAAGAGGCCGATCGCTCGTCGATAACCCAACTGAGCTCTGGCGGCGGCGCGCCCTCGTCTGCCCCATGGATGAGGGCGTTGGTACATGCCTCCGTCATGGCGAGCACGCACTCGAACGAAAGCGAGGGCTCGACACCGAGACCGTTAAGTTGTGACCTCACGAGCTGACGGGCTTCCGACACGCTAGCTTTGTCGACCAGCGAAAAGCTGTGCATCCGGCCCCCTCTCCTCTGGAGGACGTATGTCCGATCTCGTCCTTGCCATAGATGCCGGCACCACCGGCATAAAAGTCCTACTGGTCGACTCCGACGCATCCGTGAGGGCACGCTCGTATGCCGAGTTCTCGCAGTCCTACCCAGAACCTGGGTGGGTCGAACACGATCCTGAAGAAATATGGCAAACCGCTCACAACGTGCTCGCTCAGGCGCTCGAGGAGGGCGGAGCGAGCGCCTCTCAGGTGGCGGGCCTAGGGATAACCGATCAGCGGGAGACGACCGTCCTGTGGGAGCGGTCCACAGGTCGCCCCGTCGCCCCCGCCATCGTGTGGCAGGACCGGCGCACGGCCCCCATCTGCGAGCGACTCAAGACAGAGGGTCTGGAGGAAGAGGTGGCGCGGAGGACCGGGTTAGTCCTCGATCCCTACTTCTCGGGGACCAAGATCATGTGGCTGCTCGACAACGTCGAGGGCCTACGCAAGCGAGCCGAGGCCGGTGACATCGCCTTCGGGACCATCGACAGCTGGCTGATCTACAAGATGACCGGCGGTGAGGTCCACGCGACCGAGCCATCGAACGCCTCGCGCACTCTCCTGTACTCCCTGGAGGACAGGACGTGGGACGAGTGGCTTCTCGAGCGCTTCGAGATCCCACGCGAGCTTCTTCCCGAGATCAAACCCTCGGCCGGGCGCTTCGGCGAAACGACCAGCGAGCTCTTTAAGGGTGGATCCATCGCGATCTCCGGTGTGGCCGGAGATCAGCAGGCAGCGCTGTTCGGCCAGGCCTGCTTCGAACCGGGGATGGTGAAGAACACCTACGGGACCGGCTCGTTCGTGCTTCTGAACACCGGCGACGAGGTGCAGCGATCGACCCACGGGATTCTCACGACGGCGGCCTGGGATCTCGGCGACACTTACAGCTATGCCCTGGAGGGAAGCATCTTCGCTACGGGCGCGGCGATCCAATGGCTGCGCGACGGACTCGAGATCATCGACGACGCCTCCGCCACCGGGCCGCTGGCCGAGTCGGTTCCCGACGCGGGCGGCACCTACTTCGTGCCGGCCTTCGTGGGACTCGGGGCCCCACACTGGGATCCATACGCGCGCGGTGCGTATATCGGCATCACGCGCGGATCGACGAAAGCTCACCTCGCACGCGCGGTCGTCGAGTCGATGACGTACCAGACAAGGGATGTACTCGACGCCATGACCGCCGATTCCGGCATCGCGCCGGCCGAGCTCAGGGTCGACGGCGGCGCCAGCGTGATGGACGTCCTCTGTCAACTGCAGGCCGACCAGCTCGGCGTCGTGGTCAAACGTCCGAAAAACCTGGAGACGACGGCCCTGGGCTCCGGATACCTCGCCGGACTGGCCGAGGGAGTGTGGTCGTCGACCGCCGACATCCAAAGCGCGTGGCGAGCCGAAGTTGAGTTCGAACCGAAGGCGTCGCGCGACGAGGTGGACACCGCTTACGAGGGATGGAAGCGAGCGCTCGAGCGCAGCCGCGGGTGGGTGGAGCATTGATGAGCTTGAGCCGGCGGGTGGTGATCGCTGCGCTCGCCCTCGTCCTGGTGGCGACTCTGACGCCGGCCCCCGTGGCAATGGCCGGCGGAGACAACTGGCGCCCGCGCGCGGCGGCGGCCACGCGCTATCTCAAGAGCAGGCAGGGGCAGGTCAGCTGGGCGGCCATCAACGAGAAGGGCAGGATCTGGGGTCACCACCGCCACAGAACGGTGGACTCCGTAAGCGTGGTCAAGGCCATGCTCCTCGCGACCTATCTGCGCATGGGCTCGGTCCGAGACAGACCCCTGCGCGAATGGGAGAAGGACCTCCTGGGACCGATGATCAAGCGTTCGAATAACGCCGCCGCCTCACGTATCCGCGACATGGTCGGGCACCGTCGCATCAAGCGACTCGCGCGCGACGCCGGTATGCGCAACTTCCGTGTGGTGCAACCCTGGGGGCTGAGTCAGATCACCGCGCGCGATCAAGTCCGTTTCTTTTATCGCTACGAGCGATTCGTTCCCAGGCGTCACGAGGATTACGCGCGTTATTTGCTATCGCACGTGATCGAGTCCCAGCGCTGGGGCCTCGCCCGCTTCGTCGACCGTCGACTCAAAGACTGGAAGATCTTCTTCAAGGGAGGGTGGGGTTCTGCCACGGGACGTTACTGCCATCAGGTGGCCTGGCTCCAGAAGCGCGGCCGTCGTATCGCGGTTGCGATCATGATCGAGTACAGCCCCAACCACAGGTATGCGACGAGGACACAGCAAGGGGTCGCGCGCAAGCTCATGCGCAACCTGCGTTAGGTGAAAAACGCTCACGAGTTATTCGAGCGATGTCAACGCTTCGAAAAGAACCTTTTCGTCAGCATCAGCCCAATCGTCGAATCGTGGAGCCTCGGCCGCGCCTTCTTTAACCCGCAGCTCCCCGATGTCTGGGATCGCAACATAGCCTTTGCCGAACGCGATACGGCCGACGCCGATCCGACCGAACTGCTGCGTGAGCTCGATGATTTGTTCGCCGCCCTGGGCTCCCGGCATCGCAAGGTAGCCGTTCCCGAGCACTTCTTGTCGGACGCGATCGTCGAGACCTTCGGAGGGACCGGGTGGGGACCCGAGACGTTGGTGACGATGGTCTTTGCCCGCGACGACCTGCCGCCGGCCCCCACGCTCGACGTCCGCGAGGTATCGGCGGACGATTACAGGGCAATGACGTCTGCGTTCGTGCAAGAGGACCCGGACGTCACCGCACGGCCCGAGATCGCCGAGCAGATTGTGGAGTCCTCGGCCCGGATTGCGGTGGAGGCGTCCGCCCGTTACTTCGCCCTGTCGCGGGAGAACGGGATCGTGGCCGGATGTCATCTCTACTCCGACGGCTCCACCGCTCAGATCGAAGACGTTGCGACATTGAAGGCGCATCGAGGTCGCGGTTATTCAGACGCCGTCATGAGACGAGCATTGCGCAACGCGTTCGAAGCGGGGCACGATCTCGTCTTTTTGGTGGCCGACGAGGAGGACTGGCCGAAGGACTTCTACGGCCGCCTCGGGTTCGAAACGGTGGGGCGAACAATCGATCTGTTGCGAAAGCCAAAAGACACCTAGCCGGCCAGCGGCTCCTCGGAGAGGTCGATGTCGTCGGAGGGGTCGGGCAGCGGCTCGGCCGGCGTTTTCGAGGCGTACTCGTCGACGTATTCCTGGCTCGACAGCTCCATGATCTCGTACATGATCTCGTCGGTAATGGAACGGAGGACCATGCGATCTTTCTCCTGACCCTTGTAGCGGGAGAAATCGAGAGGCTTGCCGAAACGGACCTCGACGCGCAGGCGTCCGGTGAGCGTCGGGAACTTTGCGGCCTTCGGCATGACCTCCTCCGTTCCGATCAGGCCGCAGGGGATGACGGGAACCCCCGCGGCGAGAGCGAGCCGCGCAACGCCGGTGCGACCGCGGTGAAGATGACCGTCCGGGGAACGGGTTCCCTCGGGATAGATCCCGAGAAGCTTCCCGTCGCCGAGGACCTCAAGGGCCACGTCGAGAGACCTCTTGGATTTCTCGCCTCCCCCACGCTCCATGGGGATCTGGCCAACCATGTTGAAGAACCACGACGTCTTCCAGCTATTGAAGTAGTCGGCCTTGGCTAGATAGGTGACCTTGCGGCGCTTGACCACGAGCGGAATGAAAAACGAGTCGAGAAACGACAGGTGATTGGCGGCGATGATGGCCGGCCCCGTGGCAGGCACGTTCGAGAGGCCCCCGGGTCGGATGCGATAGATCGCCCGCAGGAGCGGCTTCAATATGGCTTTGACTACCCAATACACGGGGTTGGAGCCTCCCTGGGCCGGTACGCTCGCACCCACGACGGCGCACGGCGGAATAACGTCAAGTTGTCCGACGGCGTTCACCCGTAACAGTTACAGGAAAGGACGGTCGAGGCAAGGTGCGCGACGTATCCGTTCTCGAGGGAGCCGAGGACTTCTCCTTCGGAGAGGGCCCGGTCGGCGCGCTGTTGGTTCACGGTTTCACGGGTACCCCTCAGGGGATGCGCTTGCTGGGCGAGTATCTGGCCGCCAACGGGATCGCGGTGTCGGCCCCCCGCCTGCCCGGACACGGAACGACCTGGCAGGACTTGAACGCCCACCGGTCCGAGCACTGGCGGGCCTCGGTTCGGGAGGCGCACAAAGCACTGGCGGCCCGAACCGAAGAGGTGTTCCTGGTCGGGCTGAGCTTCGGAGCCGCCCTCAGCCTGGACTTCACCGCACGCAACCCGCACAAGGTCTCGGGGCTCGTATTGCTGGCCAGCTTCGTGTTGACCAAGGATCCCCGTCGCTTCGCATCCCCCATCGCCCGCCTGGTGCTGAACTCCTTGCCGGGCGCGGGCAACGACATCGCCGATCCCGAGATGAGAGAGATCGTTTACGAGAGGGTTCCGACCAAGGCCGCGTATTCGATGCTCAAGTTCTGCGGAAGCGTGCGGAGACGGCTCTCGTCGGTGCATTGCCCTACGTTGCTGATCCATTCGAGAAACGATCACACCGCCCACCCGGCAAACGCTTCACTTATCTACAAAGCACTCAGGTCGCGCGACAAAGAGCTGGTGTGGTTGGACCGCTCCTATCACGTGATCACACTCGACTTGGATCGCGAGGAGATCTACGAGAAGACGCTGAAGTTCATCAAGGAGAGGGCCAAGAATGCCGTTTGAAACCGTCACACTGAAGGGGCACCTCATCGATTCGCAGACGCTTGTCAACGCGTTGGACGACATCGTGGGGGCGGGCGCGACGTATGAGATAACCGACCTCGAGCTCGGAACGCGTCGAGCGGAACCTTCGGTTGCGACGATCCGGGTCATGGCCGACGACGACGAGGTGCTCGAACGACTCCTCGACCGGCTCACGAAGCGGGGCGGGAGCACGGAGAAGGTCGTCGACGCCCGCCTCCAAGATGCCGACGGCGACGGCGCGTTCCCACCCGGGTTCTACTCGACTACGAATCTGGAGACCGAGGTGCGAGTTGCGGGTGAGTGGATCCGCGTCATCCACCCCGAGATGGACTGCGGAATCGTCGTGGAGGGGGCGAGAGCTCGGACGATCCCGATGGGTGAGGTCACGGCGGAAATGCAGATCGTTATGAGGGGGCCGGGTATCCGCGTCCTACCCCTAGAGGAAGGCGATCCCGCCGAGAAGCAGGCGTTCGAGTTCATGTCCTCCGATGTGTCGAGCGAGAAACCGAAGGCGCTGCTCGTGGATCGCGTCGCCGACCAGATGAGAAGCGTCAAAGACGCCGGCAAACGCATCCTGTGGGTCGCGGGGCCGGCGGTCGTGCACACCGGATCCGCTCCCGACGTGTGCGCCCTGATCCGGGGCGGCTACGTGGACGGATTCTTCGCAGGCAACGGCGTCGCGGCCCACGACATCGAGTCCAACATGTTCGGGACGTCCCTCGGCGTCCATTTAGGTCGGGGAATTCCCGAGGAGCACGGGCACGAGCATCACATCCGAGCAATAAACGAGCTTCGCCGCCACGGTTCCTTCAAGTCGGCCATCGAGGCCGGCGTTTTCAAAGACGGGATCGTTCACCACCTCGTGGAACACGACTGCGACTACCTGTTCGGTGGAAGCGTGCGCGACGACGGTCCACTTCCCGAGGTGGTCACCGACATGATCGAGGTACAGAGCAGACTTCGGAAGATCATCTGGGGACGCGACGGCGACGATCTCATCGGCTACTGCATCGTGGTGGGGACCATGCTTCACGGCATCGCCACGGGAAACTGCCTACCGGCATCGGTGCCGCTCGTGTGCGTCGACATCAACCAGGCGACGGTGACGAAGTTGATGGACCGGGGGTCGTGGCAGTCGATGGGGATCATCACCGATGTCGGCCTCTTTATCCGCGAGCTTGCGATGCGATTGGCGCCCGACGAGGTGCGGCCGACCGGCGAGGAAGCCGAGATCCGCGAGGCCGGCTCCCAGGCCACGCAGTAGCTAGAGGTTCAAGCGATCGTGCAAGATCTCTTTCAGCGTGGGTGAGGACGCCTCCTCGAGTTCGTAGGTAACGCGCACGGCCGTCTTCTGGATGTCGCAGATCTGTCGGAGATCGATGGGGGTGGCGATCAGCACGACGTCTGCGTCGGAGTTGTTGATCGTCTCCGTCAGCTCCTGACGCTGAACCTGCGAGTAGCCCATGGCCGGTAGGAGCTCACCGATGTGCGGATACTTCTCGTAGACGGCGGCAATCGATCCGGTGGCCCAGGGTCGGGGATCGACGAGCTGCGTCCCCTGTTGGCGGGCCGCCACCACTCCGGCCCCGTAACCCATCTCGCCGTGCGTGAGGGTGGGGCCGTCCTCGACCACGAGGACGCGCTTGCCCTTCAGCGACACATGCTCGGCGATTGTGATGGGCGAGCGCGCCTCGACGATCACGGCCGTCGGGTTCGTGGCGGTGATCGTCTTTCGGAGGGTGGCCACGTCCTCGGGCTCGGCCGAGTCGACCTTGTTGATGACCACGACGTCGCCCATCCGCAGGTTTGCCTCTCCGGGGTGGTATGCCGTCTCGTGCCCGAGGCGAAGCGGGTCGGCGACCGTGACGTGCACGTCCGGCTCGTAGAAGGGGAGGTCGTTGTTGCCGCCGTCCCAGATCACCACGTCCGCGTCGTGTTGCGCCGAGCTCAGGATCTCACCGTAGTCGATCCCTGCGTAAACGATCGATCCGGTGGCGAGATGCGGCTCGTACTCCTCGCGTTCCTCGATCGTGCAGTCGGCCGCAAGTAGATCGGCGTGGGTTTCAAAACGCTGCACCGCCTGAGCCACGAGGTCCCCGTACGGCATCGGATGGCGCACGACGGCAACCTTTTTGCCGGCGGCCTTGAGGATGCGAGTAATGGCTCTCGTCGTTTGCGACTTGCCGCTGCCCGTTCGCACCGCGCACACAGCTACGACGGGAACCTTCGCACGCAGCATCGTCGAGCGGGGGCCGAGGAGCGTGTAATCGGCGCCGGCGGCGAGGGCCCGCGAGCCCAGGTGCATGACCGCGGCGTGCGAGATGTCGGAATAAGAGAACACGACCTCGTCTATGCCGTGTTCCGCGACGAGCCGTTCAAGCTCTTCCTCGGGATAGATGGGAACGCCCTCGGGGTAGAGGGGGCCGGCCAGCTCCGGGGGATAGACACGGCCCTCGATGCCCGGGATCTGAGTGGCGGTGAAGGCAACGACCTCGCTGGTCTCGTCGGCCCGGTAGCGGACGTTGAAGTTGTGGAAGTCCCTACCGGCAGCTCCCACGATCAGCACGCGCCGTCGAGCGCCTCTGTGGGTGTCCATCGGCGAGGGAGCCTACACGTCTCGCTAATCTGTCTGACCATGAAGGACCGGAAGCTGACCAAGCGAGGAACGGAGCGGCGCGACCAGGTCATGGACGCCGCCTACCGCCTCTTCGCCGAGCAGGGTTACCACCGCACGACGGTGGGCGACATCTGCGACTCCCTGGAGGTGGGAAAGGGGGTCTTCTACTGGTACTTCCCGTCCAAAGAGGCCCTGTTCTCCGAGATCCTGCAGTCCTCGTTACTCGAGCTTCGCCGGGCCCAGCAGCTCGCCATAGGCGAAGTCGTCGATCCCGTCGGACGCATCGAGCAGGGCATCAGGGCGTCGATTGAGTTCTTCCGGGCGAACCCCGGCTTTCTGGCGCTCAGCCGTACGGCGTCCCGCTACGAGGAGTTCGCCGTCTATGTGGAACGGGGTCAGCAGATCGTCGTCGGCGACACCGCCGCGCACATCAAGGAGGGCATGGCCAAGGGGTCGATCCGACACGGCGATCCCGAGTTGATGGCCCACGGCATCCTCGGGGCCATCCTTCACTTCGTCGAGACCTACTTCGGCACCGACGCCGACGCCACCGAGGACCGCCCCCAACTGGCCGACGAGGCAGTGGCTTTCTGCGTAAAGGGCATCCTCGCCCCCTAACCCAATCGAAACCCCCCTCGCCGAGCGTGTGATGAGGGCCGTATACGCGCCCTGATCACTCACTCGGCGGAGGTTAGGGGTCGGTTTTGAAGGCGCGGCCTATTCCTCGGATCGCCTGGCGGATGCGGTGTTCGTTTTCGACTAACGCGAAACGCACGTAGTTGTCGCCGGCTTTACCGAAACCGACGCCGGGCGAGACCGCAACCTTGCCCTCGTTCAAAAGCCACTTGCAGAACTCGAGCGAGCCCATGTGGCGGTAGCGCTCGGGTATCTCGGCCCACGCGAACATCGTTGCCGGGGGCCGGGTCATGGCCCAGCCGATCCGATCGAGTCCATCGCAGAGGGCGTCTCTCCGCGCCCGGTAGATCTCGCGTATCTGCTTGGGGACCTCGTTGCATTCGTTCAGCGCGATGATCCCGGCGATCTGGATGGGTTGAAACACCCCGTAGTCGAGATAGGACTTGAGTTTCGTCAGGGCTCCGACCATCTCTGAATTCCCGACACAAAAGGCAAGCCGCCAGCCGGGCATCGAGTACGACTTCGACATCGAGAAGAACTCGACACCGACGTCTTTTGCTCCCGGAACCTGCATCATCGAAGGAGCCCGTTCGGCGTCGTAAACGAGGTCCGCGTAGGCGAGGTCGTGGATGACCATCACATCGCGTCTGCGCGCGAACTCCACGAGCTGCTCGAAGAAACCGAGGTCGACCACCGCGGTCGTGGGGTTGTGCGGAAAAGAACAGAGGACGACGCTGGGTTTGGGCTCCGAGTGTTCGTACGCGTGAACCAGATCCGAGAAGAAGTCCGACTCGAGCGACAGCGGAACGCTCGTTACGTGCGCCCCGGACAGGATCATGGCGTAGGTGTGGATCGGATAGGTCGGCTCGGGCACGAGCACCGCATCGCCCGGTTCGCAGAGAACCCAGGCGAGGTGCGACACGCCCTCTTTGGCGCCGATGGTCGCGACCGCCTCGGTCTCGGGGTCGAGCTCGACGCCCCACGCTCTCTCGTACAGATCGCAGATCGCCGCACGCAACTTAGGGATGCCGCGCGACGCGGAGTAGCGGTGGTTGCGGGGGTTGTCGACGGCCTCTTTCAGTTTCTCGACGACCGCTTCGGGAGCCGGGATGTCTGGGTTGCCCATCCCGAGGTCGATGATGTCGTCGCCCGCTCGACGCGCGCGGATCTTCATCTCGTTGACTATCGAAAATACGTAAGGGGGGAAGCGCTCTATGCGTCGGAACTGCATAGGGGCAACCTAGCAGCCCCCCGAATGGAAACGCGGAGCCCCTCAGTCAATACGTATCGTGCGGATCTCGCAGCCTCGGTACCTGTCCGCACCCGAGCACACGTCGCGGCCCGGGCCTCCTCGAAGGTCATCCGGGCCGGACCCTCCTCTCAAGCGATCTCGACCACGGCCCCCGAAGGTCGTGTCGTCGTCCTTGCGCGAGAGGATGCGATCGGCCCCCCGGCCTCCTCGAGACCGGTCCTTGCCGCCGCCTCCGCAGATCCGATCGTCTCCCCCGAGTCCTTTGATCACATCGGCGCCGCCGCGCGCCACGATCACGTCGTCTCCGGCCGTGCCGACCAACTCGTCGGCGTTCGGGCCGCCGGTCAACGTGACAGGCCAGCCGGCGCAGGTCAGCTCGCCGCGTGTTTTGGCGTGGAAGTCGTAAAAGGCGTCGCCCTTGTCGTTCCACTTGACGAAAGTAGACATGTAGTAGTGCCGGCCCCCCCGCCTGAGTCGGAGACGAGCCTCCCACGCCACGACGTCACCGCCCCTCCCGACGGGCACCAGACGTTTCCGAAGACCCCGCCCATCTCCCACGGGCTGCCCGTCGTCGTCTACCTTCCGCCACGCGGTGATCTCGACGCGGGCGGGCTTCTCGTCCTTTTCGAGACGAATCGCAACCCGCGCTCCCTTCGGGACCCACACGCCGTGAGGAAACGAGTAGCCGAAGGTATCCACACACTCGCCCACACGACCGGAACTCCAGCAGTAGGTTCCGAGGTTGCCCCTCTGAATGGTCTCGCCGTTGTAGCGCAGTAACGCCGGCGGGGGCTTGCTCCGCGCGGAGACCGACGACGTCACGGCCACGACGGCCAGAATCGCCAGCGCGAGGGCCAGACCGATCGAGATCCACCTGATCGCCCGCTTGTTCAGCATGTCGCCGGCCCCGTTGTCATGCAGACGCTTTATCCCTGTCTCGTTCTGGCATGGAAGTGGTAGACGATGTGGCCTTTGCGCCAGTAAGCGAAGACGCTTAGGTAATAGTGCCGATCCGGTCGCGGTAACTCGAATATCGCGTCCCACGCGACGATCCGACCCTCCATCTTGTAAGGCTTGATCTGGCGATCCAATCTCTGCCGGCGCCCCGTGGGTTGGCCGCCGTTCCCGACCCTGCGGTAAGCGTCGATCGTCACCCGCTTGAGCTCGGCGCGCTTGCGGAAGCGAATCCTTATCCGCTGGTCCGCCCCGGTGGAAAACGCGTCCGGCCACTCTCTTTCGTCGACGGTGTAACAACCCATGGCCCCATCGTGGGAGGGCCAGCAGTAGCCCTGGACCAGGCCGCGCTGCTCGACGTCGCCGTTGTTGCGCAGTCTCGCCGTCGGAGGGATCTTGTGCAGCGAAAGAGCGGGCGAGGGCAGAAGGGTGGCCGCAAGAACACCGGATGTGGCGAGTGCCAACAATCTGCCGGCCGTTCTCATGTGGTCCCCTTAAGGTCGATGTCCTCTAAGGCTCTTGATCCCCCAAGCCCTCTCCAGCTTAGAGGTGTTCGGCGCGACCGAGGTTCCCAACGACTCTTCTGTCAATCGTTGGGGTCGTCGAGATCCGGGGGGGCACCGTCGAGGCGCTCGACGAAGCGAAGCTTCACGCCGCCGTCGCCCGTTTCCGCCTCCAGCACCACCGCTCCCCCGTTCGATACACCTCGCAGGCGCGAGGAACGTTCGTCGTCGTAGCCCTTGGCCTCCGCAACAAGCCAGCGCATCGTGCCGCCGTGGCTTACGACGACGACGGTGGAATCGGGATGTCGGGCCGCGACCCGCGCCAGGCCGTCGAGGGCTCGGCGGCGCACCTGGTGAGGCGACTCGCCGCCCGGTCGAGTCGTGTAGTGGCGCGCCGGCCCCCATTTCTCCGGCCACCGCCTGCGGATCTCGTCCACTGATAAGCCGGTCCATTCGCCCTGATCGATCTCGCGAAAGGCCGGATCCGTTGTGACCCCCAGCCCGTGTTCGTCGGCGATCGCCGTCGCCGTATCAATCGAGCGGGATAGATCGCTCGAGTACACGGCGTCGACGTCAAAGGTAGACAGAGCCCGCGCCGTTTCCTTGGCCTGACTGCGACCGAGGTCGGTGAGCGGAACGTCGGCTTGCCCCTGAGCGCGCTTGTTCACATTCCATTCCGTCGCCCCATGACGAACGAGGATGACCCGAGCGATGACCCCTCCTTTCGATGGCTAGACGGAGATGGACTCCGAGTTCTCTTCCGGTTCGCCGGAGACGAGCTGAAGTCTCCCATCGCGCTCCGTGTCGTACAGGCCAGGCACGAACATGAACGACAGCGTAGCGAGGCACCCTAGGACGCCCGCTCCGATCATGGTCTCGCGCACGCCGAACGTCGCCGCCAGCGGACCCGTCAAGGCAAACGACACGGGGACCAGGCCGGTCGACACCACCCAGTCCAGGCTCGTTACTCGTCCTAGAAGGGCCTGGGGCACGAGCCTGTGCATCATCGTCGCCCACACCACGAGACCGGCCGATTCGCCGGCCCCCGTGAAGAAGCCGACGATCGAGGCCTGCCAGATGGAGTTCACGAACCCGAAACCGGCGATCGACGAGATCGCGGTCAACCAGCACACGTACATGAAACGGACATGGTGGCGAGGAAGTCCCACCTGGGCCATCGTGACGGCGGCGACCACCGCCCCCACACCTCCCGATGCCAGGATTATCCCGAGGTCGTCGGCTCCTCCTCCAAGATCGTTGCGCACGAGGAAGGGTACGAGCACCTCGAAAGGCCCCCAGAACACAAGCAGGGTGAGGCCCGCTGCGCAGATCGTCGCCCAGAGCCACGTCTCGGACTTCACGAACCGGAATCCCTCTTGGACCTCGGCAAAGGCCGCGCGGACCCCTCCTTCGCTCCTCTCGGGCGGGCGACGGCTTGTTCGCACGAACAGCAGACACAGGGCTGATATCGCGAAGGTCCCGGCGTCGACGAGGAAAGCCGGGCCCGCCCCACCGCCGATATGGACGATCAGTCCGCCGAGGGCCGGCCCCGCGAGCTGGAACGTAAGCGGTCGGACGAATTGGTCGAGCGAGTTCGCCTCGAGGAGCATCTCCCGCGGCACTATGTCCGGAACGATCGCTCCAAACGCCGGGCCGAAGAAGGCCTCCCCGACGCCGAACACCGCTACGAGCGGGATGAGGTTCCATAGATGCAGAGAGCCGGTGATCGACAGGACCCCGATGGTGACGACGGCGGCCCCGCGGATTAGATCTGATGCGATCATCACCTTGCGACGATCGAACCGGTCGCTGACGACTCCGCCGAGGAGTAAGAACAGCACCATCGGAAGCGTCCACGCCAGCCCCACCACAGACAGCGCGGTGGGCGCGTTGGAGATGTCGTAGACCTGCCACGCGAGCGCGACCACGTATACGCCGTCGCCGAGAAAGGACACGGTCATTCCCGTCCACAGCAGTCCGAAGTCCCGGACCGATAGTGGCTTGAGCAATTTGATGCTGTGAAGACGCATTACAGGAAAAGGCCTTTCACAAGAAGGGGTTGAAGAGGTGCCGGAGTCTTAGAGAAAGAGGCGAGAAGTCAGGCTGTGATGCCCGGTTCATTTCCGGCGCGCGGAGCTGGCAGCCGGAAACTCGACCAGCCTTCGCGGAGCCCTGCGCACATCTTCATGATTGCTTTGTTATATCAGTTTCTCGAGTTCTTCTCTCACCGACGTTGCGAGCAACTCGTAGACGGCCGGGTCCCCCGCATCTGAAAACGTGCAGATCAAATGTCGGGCTCCGGCGTCTACCAGCGAGGCGAGATGTCGGGCGACGGACTCCGGCCCCCCCACCACGTAATCCGAAGGGCGCCGTTTACCCAGTTTTGCGCGGGCCGCGTCGTCGTCGTCCGCAAGTACCACGAGCCCGCCCCAGGTCAACTCCACCGCGCGGTCGCCGCTCGCGCGGGCATAGTCCGTGACACCGGCGGCGTCCTGAGCGAAACGCTCGGGCGTTCCCCCCCAGCCGTTCCATCCGTCGGCATGGGTTCCGGCGATCTCGAGCGCGTCGTCCGATCGCCCGGCAACCCAGATCGTGGGACGATCCTCCGGAATCGGGCTGGGAGGAAGCTCGCTCAGGGAGACGAAGCGGTCGTTACGGGAGACCGGCCCTCCGCTTAGGTAGGCGCGCAGCGACGCAACGGTCGATTCGAATTGATCGAGACGGTCGCTCTCGGCGAAGTAAGGAATACCGAACGCATCGTTCTCGTCCTTGCTCGCCTCGTCCCCACTCCCGAGGGCCACGGTCAGGCGGCCGGGGGCGATGATCGCCACGGTTGCCGCCATCTTTCCCAGCACCGCCGGGTGCCTGAGGGTCGAGCGCGTTACGAGGGTGCCCAGGCCTATGCGATCGGTAGCGGCCGCCAGATAGGAGAGGGCCGTCCAGCTCTCGAGGATGGGTCGCTCCCGGCCCCCCGACAGAGGCCACAGGTGATCGAACACCCAGACCGAATCGAGACCCAGCTTTTCTGCGCTGAGAGCGGCGCCCGCGAACGCGTCGCCGTCGGCGGTGAACTGCGGCAGCGTCACTCCCACCCGGACCTGCGTCATGTCGCGTTCACCATCAAGTAGCGAACCATGAACTCCGACACCCCCGCCGTAAGCAACGCCACGTAATAAAGACCGGTAGCAGACTGGATCGAGCGCATCTCGATGCAGCGCTTGACCATCCACACGATCGCACCGGTAAAGACGATCAGAACAATCCAGACGATGAAGAAAAAAAGGCCGAACGATTCGCCGAAGCCCGGAAGACCGAGGACGGCACCCTGCGTCTCCGCGCTCGCCAATTTGCCGCCCGCGGCAAGACCCGCGAGGGCCGTCAATACGGCCGCGGACAGGGAGAGCTTTGTCAGCCGTGCGAGCGCCCACGGTTTCAAACCGGGCTGATTCAGATACCAGTGGCCCAACAACATCCCGTTCGTCACCGCCCCCAGCAGCGCGGCTCCCGTGAGAACCTCGCCGAACGAGATCGGCGGCGCCCACGCCGACATGTCACGAGCCGTCGCGTACAGCACGACGGCCCCCGAAAGGGCCGCGAGACAACCGGTGACGACTCCGACCTTATCTGTTCGCACGTACTGCGCGCCGAGGTACAGAACCGTCGTTGCCACGAAGACGACGAACGACGTCTGCCGGAAGACACCGGTCCCTTCGACGGCGGTTCGATCAATGAGCAGCGCCCCAAGCGACAGCGCGACCGCCCCGTACCCGAGAATCCGAAAGTGACCGCGGCGCACGACCGACCACGATTGCGTCCACGCCGCGACCGCCACCCAGCCGACCGCCCACTCCAGTAGCACCAGCGCAGCGACCGCGCCGGCGCCGCTCACCTCCGCCTCAAGACGCGAAAAGGCGCCTCAGCCACTTGGGGAAGAACGCCGTCGAGATGTCCAGGATCTGTCGAACGAGGCCCAGGACGTCCTCCTCCCCCTCCCAGTGCTCGCGCACTATTTGCTCGGGCACGCGGTTCAGGATCTGGTCGAGCGCAAAGGCGATGAGCACGATGTCGTCGAGCTGGCCGATGCCCGGGACGAAGTCCGGAACGACGTCGACCGGCGACGCGATGTAGGCCGTAACCATCACGAGAGCAGCTTTGCTGCGCGAGGGAACGCGGGGGTCGCGGATGAGCCTCCACACCAAACGTCCCAGGCGCGGCGCGAGCAACGCGTACTCGCGCAGACTCGTCTGGTTGGGCTTGTCTTCGGTGGGCGACACCCGCCTCTCTAAGTCCACGATGGCGATTCCCTCACGCCTCAACGCTCTCTGAAGCCAGAGCCGCCGCACCCAGGAGGCCGGCGTCTTGGCCGAGCGAGCTGACATCAAGGCGCAGTGGGCGCCTCCTTTGGGCCTGGGTCATCCGTACGAGTTCGTCGCGCGCGGGCCCCAGGTAAGGCTCTCCGGCGCGCACGACCGCCCCTCCCAGGACGATGATCTCGGGGTCGAACAGGTTCGCGACGTTGGAAAGCCCGATGCCGAGGGCGCGTCCGGCTCGTCGCAGGATCTCGCGTGCCGTCTCGTCGTATTCGCGAGCCGCCTTGCCGACGTGTTCGCCGGTAACTGCGTCGCGTGAACCGGCGAACGCGAGGATCGAGCTATCGGGGACGCGATCTAAGGCCTCGCGACCCATCCTGGCGATCGCCGTTCCGGACGCGAGCTGCTCGATGCAGCCGCGCAGCCCGCACGGGCACTGAGGTCCGTCGATCTCAACCACGGTGTGACCGAACTCGGCGCCGACCCCCGTGAGTCCCCGAACCAGTCGCCCGGCTTCGATGAAACCGCTGCCGATCCCGGTCCCGAGCGTCAAAAAAGCCATGTGGTCGGTTCCCCGCGCGGAGCCGAACTTGCGCTCGGCCCATGCGGCGGCGTTGGCGTCGTTCTCCACCACGGTCGGAAGGCCCGTACGGTGTCGGATCGCCTCGCCTATCTGCGGGTCGTCGTAGGTGAGATTCGGCGAAAAGGTCACGGAGCCGGTGTTGTAGTCGACGAAGCCCGCGACGCCGACGCCGACGGCCCGAATCGAATCGCGCGGTGCCTGTGGCACCAGTTCCTCCACCACGGCGAGTATTCCTTTTGTTCCGGCCGTGACATCCGTCGGGCGCTCCACCCGCAACACGATGCGTCCGCTCGTATCCACGAGGGCGCCGCGTGTCAGAGTTCCGCCCGTGTCGACTCCGATTACGAGTCGTTCAGCGGTGCCGGCCGCCGCTTCTTTGTTCATGACTGTGCGCGACCTAGCCGACGTCTATGCGTCTGATCTTCGCCGGGCCCCCGGAGTCCCCGGAAGCGTCGGACGCCGACTCCCGGGACGGAGTCCCAACGACCTTCTCGGCCTCCTCGATCATCTTGGACGCGGCGGCCAGTAGCTCTCGCGCCGCCCCGGCTAGATGTTCGAGGACCTCGGGATTGGTCTTACGTACCACCGAGATCGTTGAGCAGATGGGACAGTAGGCGCAGTCCGGGGCATGATCGTGGTTCTCCCCGAACAAATCGGAGTACCGGGCCGCTCTTTCGTCGTCCAATTCAACCAACACCTCTAACGAATTTGATCTCGAGTCTGTCCTCCCGCAACTTCGCCGCTTCCAACCGGCGGCTCGAGAGGACCTTGGGCAACATGATGGTACGCCTATAGGGACCTACCTTGACGAAGAGCTCGTCTCCCTTCGTGGAGACCTCAAGAGTCTCCTTTCTCGCAAACGGCAACCGGAGGCACAAAAGGTAGTCGTCGCCCGCCTTGCTGATCGTCATCGGATCGTCCTCGAACAGGACCCTGGAGGGGTCGTCTGTCCCATAGAGCTCGTCGCCGAGACCGGCCAGCAGGCCGGCCCCGAGAAGCTCCTGGTCGCGCAGCTCCGCGGTGAGAATCGGGACCGGGGAGAAGGCCTCTCTGATCGTGTCGAGGTGGTGGCCCTGGAGCTCTTTCCAGCGATCGAAATAGCTGTCCGTGACCTGCTCCGGCAGCAAACGGTTGGCAACGATCGCGTCGACGCGGTATCCGAACAGATTGAGATAGGTGAAGGTCCGCATCGCCTCGGCGATGACCATCCTTTCCGGGTTGACCACGAGCCGGATCGAGGTGGTGGCGCCATCCGTCAGCACGCGGCGCACGCCCTCGAGTTTGTCGTAGAAACGTTTGATCGCCGCGTACACGTTCTCGTCGGGCAGTGGGAGGCTCGTTACGCGTTTGGCAACCGGACGGAGAACGCCCATCACCCGTCTCTCCACGGGAAAGATCCGCTCCATGTACCACTGGATGATGTCCGGCAGCGACAGGAGTCGGAGAGTCTCGCCCGTGGGAGCGCAGTCGACGATAAGAACGTCGTAGGGGCCGTTGTCGTGATGGGTTTTCACGTCGGCCAGCGAGAACACCTCGTCGAGTCCCGGCAGGATGGCAAGTTCCTCGGCCTCGATTCCCTCGAGGCCCGCCCAATTGAGAACCGCAACGGCATGATCCTGAAGATCGCGCCAGTTGTCCTCGAGTCTGCGCTGCGCGTCGATCTCCTCGGCCCATAGATTCGGGGCGACCTCGATCGGCGTGTCTCCCAGTTCGACGCCGAAGGCATCGGCGAGCGAGTGCGCGGGATCGGTCGACATCACGAGCGTCTTGGCGCCGGACGCGGCGATCTTCAGAGCCGTCGCGGACGCTACGGTTGTCTTGCCGACGCCACCTTTGCCCGTGAAGAGAACGATTCGCACCGAGCGCTAACCCTCGACCCTCTTCTTGAGATCGGCCAGCGCGCCCTTCATGATTTGCTTCTCGGCCTGACGTTTGAGCATTCCCGGGAGTGGGAAGCCGGGGTCGATCGCCAACTCGTACGAGACATCTGTTACGTCTTCGAACTCGTCGAAAAAATAACCGCCGGTGAGTTCCTTTACATCTCCGTCGACTAGATCCCACGAGAAACCCTGGGGCGCGTCCGTGTAGTCGTACTCGAGCGTGTAGCGCACCGTCTTGACCTTCGCATCAACCTCGAACCACACGAGAGAAGGGCGACCCTCCTCGTCGGTCTCTTTCACTTCCACGTTCTTGATGTTCGCGTTCCACTGGGGATAGGACTCGAAATCGGTAGCGACCTCGAAGATCTCTTCTGCAGTGGCCTCGATGTCTATCGAGTCCTTTACCTTCTCCGCCATATGAACCCCCTAGGCCTCGTCGTCCCGCCGGTGCGGAAACGCCCGTTCAGTCGAACGGAAATAACCAACGTTTATGCAATGCGTCCTACCGATGTAGAGCGACGACAACAGCGGTTGGTGGACGTGTCCGAAATACGCCCGGCGAGGCTGGACGTCGCGGATGTATTCGAATAAGTCTTCGCTGCCGCGCTCGGACTTGGCCGCCAGGGTGTCGAAACAGAGCTCGGGCACGGCCGGCGGGATGTGCGAGCACAACACATCAACCTCGCCCAAACAGGAGATAGTCGACTTCATCGCCTCCTCGCTGATCTCTCCCGCGACCTTTAGGGGCGTGGGCAGAGCTCCTCCGACGAACCCGAAGCGCTCTCCTTCAATCGTCTCGACGCAACCGTTCGCGAGACTGACGGACGGGTGCCGTTCCGCAAACCCCGCGACCATCTCCGGGTTGTCGACGTTCCCAAGGATCAAATAGGTCGGGTCGGGCAGGGCCGAGAACACCGACTCGTATTGATCGTGAACTCGCTTTCCGATCTCGGCTCGCACGTGGTCCTCTCGACCGAGTGAGCGATTACGCATCATGTCACGGGCCTCTTGCACCCTGCCCGCTGTGCGCAGGCGAACCACCTCCTCGACGGCCTCGACGCTGAAGACCTCGGTAAGAATCCCGGTCATCGAGATGTAGTCCAAGAAGTTGATGAGGTCACCGAGCAGCACGAGCGTGGCGCCCTCGGGAACGGCTTTCTTGAGGGAGTCCGACGCGCCGTGGAGATCGGAAACGATGTATACGGCCATGCGCTGCATGGTACGCCGGGCAATCGCACCGTCGAGAGCTGCGTGTTAGGCACTAGCCGTGACCGACCACCCCACACGCCCCGCCATGACGCTCGTGTTCGTGCACGGGGGCGTCTCGGGACTCCCAAAGAATCCCCCAGAAATCGGTCACGCGCTCGCCGGCACCGCCGACTTATCGGCCGTCGACGCGGTCGAGCGCGCGGTGACGGCCCTCGAGGACGATCCCTCGCTAAACGCCGGCTTCGGCGCGGTGCTCAACCGAACCGGAGAGGTCGAACTCGATGCCGGAATCGCGCTCGGTTCCTCCGGGGAGGTGGGAGCCGTTGCCTGCGTGGACGTGAAGAACCCCATCCGCCTCGCTCGGATCGTGCTCGAGGACACCCCGCATGTACTGCTCGCCGGCAAAGGAGCACAGCAGCTGGCACGGGAACACGGACTTCCCGAGCTCGGCGACAGCACGCCGGAGCAGCGCGACCGCTGGGCCGCGGCACTAGCTGCGGGAGAGTTCGCGACGGGAAACTACGGTCAGCCCGAGCACGTCGATACGGTCGGAGCGGTTGCGGTGGATGCAACCGGAAATGTGGCCGCCGGCTCCTCGACGGGCGGCGTGTTCGGCAAGTTGCCGGGGCGCGTCGGCGACTCTCCCATCTTCGGCGCGGGGTTCTATGCGTCTCCGCGCGTAGCCGTGGTCGGAACCGGTGTCGGCGAGGTGTACTTGGAGAACCTGGCGTGCCTGCGTGTAGCGGAGCTCGTCGAGCAAGGGACCGCTGTTCAGAAAGCATGCGAACGTGTGGTGGCGCGGCTCGCTCGGACGCGAGCGGCGGCAGCGGGATTGCTGGCCGTCGATTCGGACGGCCGGCTTGGAGCCGCTTACTGCGGTGGTTCCTGGGGCGTATGGGGACCTCAGGGTTCAATCATTCCGAGGAGAGTCGAGATCTAACCCCGCGTTCCCACCGCGGTGGAAAAGACCATCACGACCGACAGAAGGAGCAAACCGAGAACGAGGTAGAGCAGGAACTTCTGCCTGAGGATTACGAGCCTCGACGAGCCCTGCGCCTCGCGGTAGGAATCGTGCGCGGCGACTACCCACAGTCCCACGCCCACAATCCCGAAGAGCACGCCCATGATCCTGGCGGTGGCGGCCTCCTGTGCGACGGAAAAAATGGCGACGGCGACCACCCACAGGCTGATGATGGCGCGGGCCACGGCCTGGCCCCACATGCCCAAGTAGGCGTGACCGGCCCCGGGAAGGAAAAGCGACACCAGCGCGGCCGTGTTGGCGTCCTTCTGGGGTTTGGGGTCCTCCGGGGGCTTAATGGCCTCGGCGAAAGTCGCGCCGCAGACGATGCAGATATTGCTGGAGAACTCGTTGGTCGTGTCGCATTTCTTACACGTCCAGTTAATCCCCTCGTCGGTCACCGAGAAGGTGCCGTCTCCCGTCTTTACCTCTGTCGATCGAGGTCTCGGCGAAGGCGGAGGAGGCGGTGCCGGGGGCGCCTCCTCGGCGGCCAGATCCGACAACAGCTCCGACGAGATAACCGGGTCGACCTCGGAAGAGGCGGCCTCTTCGGGCTTGTGAAAGCGCGCGAAGCACTGTCCGCACCACTCGGCCCCCGGGGGGTTGGCTCCCCCGCACTCGGGGCAACGCACGGATGCGGCCAGCGGCGGCGCCTGAGGCGCCGACCGTGACGAAGGTGTCTCCATGGCTCCTGTTTCTGCCCCTTCTGCACCTTCCGGCGCGTCCAACATTGCCTCCCACCGCCTACATCGGCCGGATAAGACCAGGACTCAAGCGTCCCACGAGGTGACCGCCCAGAGGCGGGTTTTAGTAGGAGTGATCGTCCGTCGGATAGCGGCCGGAGGCGACCTCGTCGGCGAAGGCACGGGCCGCCCGCTTGATCTCAGAGCCGACCTCCGCATAGCGCTTGACGAACTTCGGGGGCTTGCCTTGTGTGATGCCCAACATGTCGTGGAAGACGAGGACCTGTCCGTCGGTATGGGGGCCGGCTCCGATCCCGATGGTCGGTATATCGAGGCTCTGCGTGACCTCGGCGGCGAGATCGGAGGGCACGGCCTCGAGCACCAGCGAGAAAGCCCCGACGGCCTCGAGGTCCTTGGCGTCTTTCAGCAGGGCGTGGGCCTGCTCTTCGCTCCGCCCCTGGACCCGGTATCCGCTGAGCTGATTGACCGACTGCGGGGTTAGCCCCAGATGACCCATCACGGGGATGCCGGCGTCGACGAGACGTTCCACGAGATCCAAGACCCTGCCCCCACCCTCGAGCTTCACCGCGTTGGCGCCCGCCTCTTTGAGGAAACGACCGGCGTTTCTCATCCCCTCCTCTGTCGAGCCCTGGTAGCTCATGAACGGCATGTCGCCAACGACGAACGCGTTCTCGACGCCGCGCGCCACGGCGGCGGTGTGGTGGAGCATGTCCTCCATGGTCACGGGCAGCGTCGAGTCGTGGCCGAGAACGACCATCCCGAGGGTGTCGCCGACGAGGATCAGAGGGATGCCCGCTTCGTCGATGAGCCGGGCGGTCAATGCCTCGTAGGCGGTAAGCATTGCGAAGCGCTCTTTGCGCTCCTTGAAGGCGCGGATATCGCGCACGGTTATGGCCACTGTCGCCTCCTCTTCAGGTAGCCGCAGTTCGACCTAAGGTTATCCCCTCGCGAGGGACGCGGGGGCAACCTTCGTCTCCGCGTCCTGCGTCTCAACTTCTACTAGGAGGTCTCGTGGCCAGCAGGTACACCGAACTATGTATCGATTGTGCGGATCCGGAGAAGCTCGCCGAGTTCTGGTGCGCGGTCCTCGATTACAAGATCACCGAGAGGGACGACGATGAGGTCGAGATCAAAGGCTCGCGCGACACCGATCCCAGCATTCTTTTTGCTCGCGTTCCGGAGAAGAAGACGGTGAAGAACCGCCTGCATATCGACCTGAGTCCCAGCGACAGGGAACAAGACGCCGAAGTCGAGCGCATCAAAGCTCTCGGCGCAACTCCCGTCGACATCGGTCAGGGCGACGTGAGCTGGGTGGTGCTAGCCGACCCCGAGGGAAACGAGTTCTGCGTCCTCTCCCAGCGCCGTCCTTGAGCTACTTCCTTACGGGAGCTGCGGCGGAGGCGGCCTCGGGAGTGTCTTTCTTGTACAT
>JALZEI010000153.1 GCA_030862115.1 Actinomycetota bacterium | reverse complement strand
GTTACCTCGGTGCCCGGCTCGATCGAGTAACGCAACATCGCGAGAGCGCGGGGGCCGGCGGCGCTCGTTACCGCGCCCACCTTGTGCCCGTCGACCACAACATCGGCTCCGGCGGCGACGGGCGCGGCAGGCTCGATCGTGCGCAGGCGACGGTTCACCTTTCCTCGGAAGTGGATCTTGGCCATGGCCTCCTGTCCGAGGTAGCAGCCCTTGTCGAAGTGAACGGCCCGCCCCTCGACGCCCGCTTCCTGGGGAAACGTCTTGTTGTCCATATCGCGGCCCCAGCGCGGCACGCCGTTGGCGATCCTCACCGTCTCGAGCTCGTCCTCGCCGGCCTCCCTGGCTCCGGCCGCGGCGAGCGACTCGAGTAGCTCGCCCACCGCAGCGCGCTCCGTCCACAGGTAACCGGCATCGGTGCCTAAAGAGTTGGTGGGGTGCGCGGCGAGGGCGCCGCCCCCCAGCGCCCGCCAGTTCGCCCCCGCGACGAGGACCAGGCCGAGATCGTCGCTCAGGTCGTGGACCTCCACCCGGGTGGCGAAGATGTAGCGCGCGAGTGCCTCGGGCAGGCTCGCGCGCAGCTCCGGTTCGAAGTGGAGGAGAAAAGAGTCGTCGGTGGCAAGCGCCTCTAGATGGGCCTGCATGCGGCCGTGAACGGTGATCATCGCCGCCTCTCTCGCCTCCCCAGGCGTCATCTCCTCAAAGAACTGAGTGAGGATCTGATCCAGAAACCAGGCGCGCTGCTCCCCCGCCACCCGCAGCTTTCCTCGCTCGGAACGGTCGGCGTAAACGAGCCCGTCGAAGTCCATCCCTTAATGATCCCTCGCCGGGGCGTCCTCCGAGCGCGGCCTTAGGATTTCTCGACCCAACCTTCAAGGAGACGATCTTGGATTTCGCCCTCACCGACGACCAGAAGCTCGTGCGCGACTCCGCTCGTCGCTTCGTCGACAACGAGATCGCCCCCCACGTAAAGGATTGGGATCGTCACGAAAGCATGGATCGGGCCGTCGTAGGTGAGCTCGCTCGGGTCGGCTTTCTCGGAGCCGTCATCCCCGAGGAGTACGGGGGCATGGCTCTCGACAACGTGTCCTACTGCTGCATCATCGAGGAGGTCGGCCGGGTCGACTCGTCCGTGCGCGGAATCGTGTCGGTAAACGTCGGGCTCGTCGGCAAGACGATCCTCAAGTGGGGCACGGAGGAACAGAAAAAGGAATGGTTGCCTCAGCTCTCGTCCGGAGAGGCGGTCGGGTGCTACGGCCTCACCGAGCCCGGCTCGGGATCGGACGCGGCGGCCCTCAAAACGAAGGCGACGAGAGACGGCGACGACTGGATCATCAACGGCTCCAAGCAATTCATCACTAACGGGAGCTGGGCTGGACTCGCTCTGATCTTTGCGCGTACCGGCGAAGAGGGGCCGAAGGGCATTACGTGCTTTCTCGTCCCCACGAACAGCGAGGGGTTCTCGTCAAATCCGATTACGGGCAAGCTCGGCTTGCGCGCGCAGGACACGGCGGAGCTCCACCTGCAAGACGTGCGCGTTCCCGACGACAACAGACTGGGAGAACTCGGTGAGGGTTTCAAGGTCGCGATGTCGGCTCTCGACAACGGTCGCATGTCGCTGGCCGCCGGATGCGTGGGCATCGCGCAGGGCTCACTCGAAGCGAGCATCGCGTACTCCACCGAACGCACCCAGTTCGATCGACCCATCGCGACGTTCCAGCTCATACAGGAACTGATAGCAGACATAGCCGTCGAGACGGAGGCGGCACGGTTGATGACCTGGCGTGTCGCCACCCTTGCCGACGAAGGCCGTCCACACACGCTCGAGTCGTCGATGGCCAAGTACTTCGCCAGCGAGGTCGCTGTGCGCGCGGCCAACTCCGCGGTGCAGGTTCATGGGGGGTACGGATACGTCGACGAGTACTCAGTTGGAAAGTATTTGCGCGACGCGCGCGTGACGACGCTTTACGAGGGAACCAGCCAGATACAGAAGTTGATCATCGGGCGCGCGCTGACAGGGGAAAGCGCCTTTTTCTAAACGGCCTGTTCGCTAAACTCGGCCCGCTTGAAGAACTCGACCATATGGTCGACGGTTCTTTCCGGGAATTCGAGCTGCGGAACGTGCCCGCAGTCATCCCACGTCTCCACCCGCGCCTGAGGTAAAGCTTTCTTCACCTTGCGACCGAAACGCGAGGTGATCAGCACATCCCGCCTCCCATAGATATAGAACGCCGGCGTCCGCATGGTCGACAGGCGATCCCAGAAACCGTTGTCGCCGTCGGGCTCGTCGAGATAGATGTTCCGCAACGACGCGAAAAAAGCCATGCGTGCACGCGGGCTCTTCCAGTAATCGAGGAAGTCGTCGATCGCGGCCTCGTACCAGTCGTCCCCGATGCGTCCCGGTTTGTAAAAGAGATGCATGAGTTCTTCCTTCACGCGCTTACGCGGGAGCATCAGGGCGCCGATTCCCAGCTCGGGACGCAGCAATCGGACGACCCTCAGCCAGGGCCGCTTCGTAAAGGCGGCGGCCGGACAGAGGCACGCGAGCGCGGCTACTCTCTCCGGCTCCTGCATGCCCATCTCCATTGCGACCCGGCCCCCCAGGGAGTTGCCGGCGATAAAGGCGCGGTCTATCCCCTCGATGTCCATGAAGCGAAACACGTGGTCGGCGAAGAACTTGGCGTCGTATTTGCCACGGGGTTTAGAGGAACCGCCGAAACCCGGCAGGTCGAGCGCGTAGACGTCATAGTCCTTGGCCAAAGCCGGTACTACGGGGAGCCAGGACGCTTTGGTAGCACCCAGTCCGTGGATGAGAATCAGCGGCGTCCCGCCCTCCACCCCACCCCTCAAAGCAAAGATCTCGGTCCCGCCGAGGCTCACGCGCTTGAGCGAGTAACGAAATCCACCTCGGTCCGGCCTATCGAAGAGTGGTTCAAAGAGCAACGACTTCTCGATGCTGCCTTTCACCGAGACCTTGCGATCGGCGAAGGCCTCGATCCCCGACATCCTTCCCGCGTCGATCGCGCGCCACGTCGCGGAGTCGGTGGAGATGGTTACGTCGGGTTCCTCATCACCGGCCTCCTCTACGACACACCATTCATCGGTAAGAACGACGTCGGCAGTTTGTCGACCAATGGCGAGGCGAAAACGGGTGCGCGAGATCTTCGCTTCGCTACCGGCGAAGCGAGAAGGAAGTCTCTGCACAAGAGCAGTAATCGATTCCCCCATTGCCTCAATAATAGATTGCTATCGTGGGTTGGTGGGGGATGTCCTTGAAGTTCGCGAGCTTCGCAAGGAATACCGGCGATGGCGGCGAGGCAAAACGGTGGCCGTCGATGGGCTCGATCTCACCATCCCGACCGGCGGCGTCTACGGTTTCCTGGGTCCCAACGGTTCCGGGAAAACCACAACGATTCGGTGTCTTTTAGGGCTTGCCCGACCTACGGCGGGTTCGTGTCGCGTGCTCGGAGTTGATTCCCAACATGAACTTCACAAAGTCATTAACAAAGTCGGGTCCATCGTCGAGACGCCGGCCTTCTTCCCACGGTTCAGCGGTCGTCGCAACCTCGACCTTCTCGCTCGCATTTATGGATTGAAAGGTACGAAAGTCGACGAGGTTCTCGAGACGGTTGGATTATCGACGCGAGCTCGCGACCGCGTTCGAACGTACTCGCTGGGAATGCGACAACGGCTAGGGATTGCGGCTGCCCTTCTGAAAGATCCGTCTGTTCTGATTCTCGACGAACCCGCCAACGGCCTGGATCCGGCCGGAATCAAAGAAACGCGAGAGCTGCTGCGACGGCTCGGCTCGGAGGGAAGAACCGTTTTTCTGTCGAGCCACATCTTGTCGGAGATCTCGCAGACGTGTGAGCGCGTGGCCATCTTGTCCCGCGGAAGGCTCGTCGCCGCGGGAGGTGTTGACGAGATCTTGTCGGGCGCCCGGCCCCAGGGATTCGTTGTCAGGGTCCCGGATCCGGCGGCCGCCATCCAGGTGCTCGAGCGAGCGTCGATCGACGCAACGCGAAACGGTGAGCTGCTCCGAGTCTCGCTGCCCCCGGATGAGGGAGGGCGAATCACGAAGGCGCTGGCCGACGCCGGCATATACGTAACGGAGCTGCGCCCGGAGGAAGTCGACCTCGAGACCGTCTTCCTCGAACTGACCCGGGAGCCTCCGGGATGATCCGGCTCGTGCTCGTTGAGCTGCGCCGTTACTTCGCACGCCCGCTCATGCGAATCGTGGCGATCCTCGCGCTCGGAGGAATCCTCGTAGGAGCGACGATCGCGCTCTTTCGATCGCACCCTCCTGATGAGTTCCTGGCCGCGCAGCTCGAGAAAAAGGAGAAGCGGATAGAGGCTTGCCTCGAGGGCGGCCGGAGACTCCCACGAGGGATTCCCGAGTCGGAGAAAGAGAACTTCTGCCGCTACAACACCGGCCCGTTTGTCGTCGACCCGCGCTGGCACCTCACCGATCTGGAGAACATCTTTTTGGGAACGAGTCCCTTCCTCATCATCGCCGGGTGGCTCCTCGGCGCCTCATTCATCGGCGCCGAGTGGAACAGCAGGAATCTGGAGACAACTCTGACGTGGGAGCCGCGCCGTTTGCGTTTGCTGGCGGCCAAGGTCGCCGCTCTTGCCCTGGCAACCGCGGTGGGGGCCGTCGCGCTTCAACTCGTGCTCGGACTGGCAATGGGGCCCGCCGCTCTTCGCGGTACGACGGCGGGGGCCGACGCCGCCTGGCTACTCGACACGACTGAAATGTCGCTGCGGGTTGCCCTGGTCAGCTCCATTGCGGCGGTGATCGGATTTTCGATAGCGGCACTTGGTCACGGCACGGCCGCCGCGCTCGGAGCCGGGTTCGCCTATCTCGCGGTCGTCGAATCGTTGGTGAGGGCGTGGAAGCCCCAGTGGTTTCGGTGGCTTATTTCCGACAACGCTGTAACGCTTCTAACCGGCGAGAGCCCTGGGGTGGTCGGCTTCGCAGGCAGAACCATGGGGGCCGCGGCGATCGTGTTGGTCGTTTACGCGCTTGTGGTGATGGCGGCGGCCATGTGGTGGTTCAACACTCGAGACGTCCACTAGAGAACTACGCCACCTACGAGAGAAGCCGGTCGGCGAGAGCGGCCCGGTGGCGCGCTCCAAATCCGTCGAACGACTCGATCCACTGAGCGCGCTTGTAGTAGCGATGGAGGATGTGCTCCCACGTAAAACCGATGCCTCCGTGTACCTGGATCGAGCGCTCGCAAGCCGCAACCGCCGCCTCACCGGCCGCCGCTTTCGCCGCATAAACCGCGACCGCGGCCTGGTCATCGTCCTCGGCGACGCACCACGCGGCCCAGTACGCAAGCGAGCGCGCCAGTTCGGTCTCCATGTAGGTGTCCGCGATCTGGTGAGACACGGCCTGGTAGGTACCGATTGGTTTGTCGAATTGGTTCC
>JALZEI010000150.1 GCA_030862115.1 Actinomycetota bacterium | reverse complement strand
CCCCCCCCCCCCCCCCCCCCCCCCCCCCCCCCCCCGGGGGGTGGGGGTACAGCACCGTCTCCGCCACCCAACGTAAAACTTCGAGCCGAGGCGCGCATCGATTATGGCATCGAGGTCACCACGACCTACCAAGATACTCAGGCCTCGCCGCGATTCAGTGAGCTCACGGCGACGCTCGGCAATGCGACCGCTTATGGCGAACAGCTTGACAGCGGGTCGCGGGCCGACCTCACCGCGCGCGCCGGACAGATACGAATGATCCGACCGGCGGATCCCGCGGTCCCGAGCGACACCGGCGTCGACGTCTCGGTAAACGGAGCAGTGTTCGAAGCGCACGCGCCTCCGGACGCGGGATCGATTGCCCCGCCGACGACGGCCGCGGCGGGCACCGCCACCCACCCGGAAATCACTCATAGCGGCGGGATGGGGTTTCTCGGTCCCTCTGAGGCGGGACTTCTGGCAGGGCCGCGGGGCGCGGGGCCGACGGTGGCCGGGGGGCTGCCGTTCGTTAAGGGGTACTACGACTTCAACGCGACCGCCGGAGTTTCCCCCGCGTTCAGCAACCAGGCGACTCACTTCTGGATCATGCCGCAGGCGGCGTTAAGCAGCACGGCCCGCGGGGGAACCCTAACGACGATCAACCCGCTGGATTACAAGAACAGCTCGATCAACGCTAACAAGATGATCACGGTGAACGACTACCAGGACGGAAATTCTCCGGCGTTCAACGTCGACCCCCGCGGCGAGGTGGAGATCGACTCCACCAGTATCACCAACCCATCGACCCGAGTCGTTAGCGCCGCGGCAACTCTCCCGGCACAAAGTGTCGTATATCTGTACCAATCCGTCCTCAATTCAACGGGATCAGCGGCTCTTCAGATCAGAGACCTGAGGGCATCGGTCGCGTGTGAAGCCAAGGCGGACCCCTCCCAGCCGTCGACCGCCACGGGTTCGTGGCGCCTAGAGATGTCTTACTGGAGCGATCCGACCAACAACGGGAGCGCGAGCGGGGCCAACATCTATTCGGTCACGCTGCCCGTTCAAACGAGGACCGACAATCCCCAAGTGCCGAACGGCGACACGAATCCCCTAGCGACGATCAGGAACCTGAACGGCGGCAACGGGCCGCTGTTCCACGACGCCTCGAACAACGCCTACGACGTCTACCTGTTCGCCGCCAACGGCAAGAGAGGGATTCTCAAGAACTGGTCGGCCGGTACGGTGGAAACGAGCATCTCGTCCGACGATAGGGTCGCTTCGGCGCAGCTTAACGGTGCCTTCAGGATGGAGACGTCGCCCTTCCATGGTCCCTGGGACGACGGCACGCAGGTCAGTCAGAAACCACGGTCGGACTACACCTTTGCCTTCGGAAAGTTGGGCTGCAAGGCCGAGGATTACCGATGATGCGACGACAGGAGGATGGGTTTTCCCTAATCGAGATCATGGTCGCACTGATGGTCTTCTCGCTGGTCTCCTTCGCCTTTCTTTCGGTGATGCTCTCCGGGTCACGAAGCGGGACCACGACCAGGGACAACGTCCGAGTTGCCGAGGAGGCACGGCTCGGACTCAACAGGATGGTCCGCGATACCCGCGAGGCGGGTTGGATCTCCTTATCCGGATCCAACCCCAACGCGACCCACGACTCCTTTACCGTAAAGATCGATTACAACGGCAACGGAACGTACGCGAACCCGGCGCCCCCCAGTGCTCCGGCGGAAGGCAACTACGAGGTTGTTACTTATGCCTACGACGACGCCGGCGATCGCATCACGCTGACGGCCGAAGGGTACCCGGCCGAGACATTAATTAAAGGAGTGGATTGCGTACGGGAACCTCCCGGCGGCCCCTGCAAGGGCCCCATCTTCTCGTTTACGAGCAACCGGCTCGAGTACGACCTGGCCCCCGCGGATGGGGTAACCACCCTGTCGGAGATCAACGCGGTTGCCTGTCCCCCCACGAACAACACCTCTTTGGATGCTTGTAACTCAGCTCTGGTGGACAAGGAGCTCGCCAATATCTCGAGCGTCGGGTTCGCTCTCGCGCTCAAGACTTCCAGTCGCACGACGAACTATTACGCCGAGGCCCAGTTGAGGAACCGACGATGAAAAGAACGTTGATGACGACGATACGCGAAGAGCGCGGCATTGCCATGATGACGGTCATGCTCATAGGAGCGGCCCTGACGGTAGTTACGACCACCGCGGCCATACTCAGCGTGCGCGGTCTGCGCGCCACATCCGCAGACAGTCAGTCCGCAAGGGCGATGGCGGCGGCCGAGGCGGGCCTCGAACGCCTGATGCTGGACGTCAAGACCGGCAAGATCGGACTGGGCGCAATGCGCGAGGCGGGTTGTGCTACCGCACCGATCGCCCTTCCTCCGGGGACCCTCGGGCCCGGAACTTACAACGTAGAGCTAACTATCTACGAGCCCTCTCAACCCAAGAAGGTTCCGGACACCAACCCGTGGAGTATCGGCAACGACGCCGTATCGCCTTGCGCCAACCACACCAGCAACCTCTATGCCGTCACGGCAACCGGAACGCAGGGGTCGGGGACGCGAGTCGTTCGGCAGCTCCTTCGTGTCGTGCCGGGCAAAGCGAAGTTTCCTATGGGGATCTATGCCGAGAAGATCGATGCCAACGGCAATCCGACCATGCGGAACATCAGCGTCTTCACCGCCGGAGACCTAGTGGGGCGGGGAAAGATATCGATGTCGGGAATCGATGAGAACTACACGATGAAAGACGTCTATAGCCAGACGTTGTTTCCCACCTTCTCTTGGTTGGGAGGCCTGACCTGGGACAGCAAAATCCCGGCCGCCGTTCATGCCACCGGCGAGATCTACGTCAAGGGAGTCAACCAGCGCGGTCGAGAACATCCTTTCTCTTCTACTCAAACCGTCAACTGCACTGCCAACGACACGCGTAACAGCGGGTACGCATTGCAGAGCGAATGGGACGGGAGCGCTTGCTCGGGATGCGTCAACAGCGGAATCATCAGCGCGGACACGTGCAGCGGGCTTCCGGGCTATCCACCGACCGCCCGGTTTACGCAGGCAGACCTCAGCCGTATCGCGCAGGTGCGGAACTTGACGGAGGATGAATACACCAACCTCAAAGCGACCGCCCAGAGTTCTGGCATTTACTGCAACTTCGATCCAAGCATCCCGACCTCGGTCCAGTGCTCAAAGGCCGGTGTGTCGGGTATGGCGGACGAAAACTGGCAGGATGGCGACATTCCGACCGGAACGAACCAGCTGATTGCGTACTTCGATTACCCGTACTCCAACAACATGACCAACAATTGGATCACCTGGAGCGCGACCTGGAAAGCGATCTCAGGAGTTATGTGCAACGCCACTAACCCCGCCGACAATAAGTCCATAGTGATCGTAGTGCGGAACGGAAGCTTCCGGCTGACTGGTAACGCGATGGTGACGGGAGCGGTGCTTCTCCCGGAGGGTGACTTTGACTCAACCGGCGCGCCTCTCTTGCACGGATCGGTGACGGCCCGCAGTTTCCGGGTGCGCGGCAACGCGACCTTTGAATCGTCGTCATGCTTCGCCAACTCACTTCCTTCCACCTCGGGCGAAATAAGTCCCGCGGGCTGGATGGAGGTGGACCGCTAGAAACCGTTACCGCACGGACTGTGCCGCCGGTGGGACAATCGCGGCATGGGACGACTTCATTACCTCACCGCAGGCGAAAGTCACGGCCCGGCGCTGGTAGCGATTCTCGAGGGCCTTCCGGCGGGGCTGCCGATCTCGCCAAAGGACATCGCTGACGAGCTGATGCGCCGCCGCCACGGATACGGCCGCGGCCCCCGCATGGCTATCGAGAAGGATGCGTTGCAGATCCTGTCGGGCGTTCGGGGAGGGCTGACTCTCGGAAGCCCCCTTGCGGTCGAGATCCGTAACTCGGAGTGGGAGAAGTGGGCCCACGTCATGCCCGTCGAGGGTGAACCCGGAGGCCGCGAGCTCACCAGACCCCGCCCCGGGCACGCCGATCTCCCCGGCATGCTCAAGTACGGGTTCGACGATGCCCGCAACGTGCTCGAACGAGCCAGTGCGCGGGAAACCGCGGCGAGGGTCGCCATCGCGACGGTGGCCAAAACGCTCCTCGCCCAGGCGGGGATGTCGGTCCTCTCGCACATAGTTCGAATCGGCTCCGCCGCGGTCGATTCGCAAGCGACTCGGCCCGGTCCCGGCGACCTCGAGGCGGTCGACGCCTCTCCCGTTCGCTGTTTCGACGCCGACGCGTCCGAACGGATGGTGGCCGCCATCGATGCGGCCGCGGCCGAGGGAGATTCCCTGGGGGGTGTCGTCGAAGTGCTCGTTTTCGGCGTTCCGACGGGGCTGGGCTCGCACGTGCACTGGGATAGGAAGCTCGACGGACGCCTCGCCGGCGCACTGATGGCCGTGCCCGCAATAAAAGGAGTGGAGTTCGGCGACGGGTTCGAGTTGGCCGCTCGACTGGGTTCGAAATCCCACGACGAGATCGAACCGGACCTAGGGCGGGCGACCGATCACGCCGGCGGGACGGAGGGGGGTATGACGATCGGGGGCGGACTCCGCATCCGCGTCGCCATGAAACCCCTGTCTACCCTCAAGCGGCGCTTGCGGAGCGTGGACCTGCGGACCGGGCTGCCGGCCGATGCAGTGCAGGAGCGGACCGACGTCTGCGCGGTTCCGGCCGCGGGGGTCGTTTGTGAGGCCGTCGTGGCGCTGGTGATGGCCGACGCGTTGCTCGAGACGTTTGGCGGCGACACCGTCGACGACCTGCTTGCATCGCTCGACCGTTATCGCCACCGCGTCGCCGGCAGGTCTCCAGACCCCGAATCGTGATCGTCCTGGTCGGCTTCATGGGAGCCGGCAAGTCCTCAGTCGGACCGTTGCTGGCCGAGCGGCTGAAGCTTGCCTTCGTCGACTCGGACGCGCTCGTGGCCCAATCCGCCCGCGCCTCGATCGCCGAGATCTTCTCGACGGGGGGCGAGGCCGCCTTTCGGAGTCTCGAACGCGAGGTGATCGCCGAGGTTCTCGCCGGTCCCGACGCGGTTGTCGCTCTGGGAGGAGGAGCACTCGGCGACCCGGTTACGTGCGCGGCCCTCGAGTGGGCGACGGTCATCCATCTCCACGTCGACGTCGGCGACGCGCTGAAGCGCATCGGCGATCCGGCATCGCGGCCGATGCTTGTTCGAGAGGATCCCCGCGCCCTCTACGAGCGGCGGATGCCGGCGTACGAGCGGGTGGCCGACCTGCGCGTCGAGACGAGCGGGCGCGACCCGGCCGAGGTCGCCGACCTCATCGCCGGCCAACTCGATCGTCCCACCGGCGTGCGCGCGGCCGAACCTTCCTCTGCAAGCGAGACCGGGGGCACCCGTCGGATCGCCGTGGACCTGGGCGAGCGCAGCTACGACGTCGTAGTGGGCAGGGGGCTTGCATCTCGGCTGGCCTCCCTCGTGTCCCTGCCCGAGGACACCGAACGCGCCGTATTGGTGACTCATCCGAGCCTGAAGGATCACTCGTCTACCGTGGTCGGGTCCTTGTCGGGAGCCGGCCTCGAGACACACGTCGTGACCGTTCCCGAAGGAGAGAGCTCCAAGTCGCTGACGGTCGTCGCCAAGCTGCTGGAGGACTTCGCCTCCCGCGGGCTCCACCGCACCGATCTGGTAGTCGGCATGGGCGGCGGGGTGATCAGCGACCTGGCGGGATTCGCGGCCTCCATCTATCACCGCGGCGTGGCCGTTGTGCATCTGCCCACCACACTGCTGGCGCAGGTAGACGCCGCTATTGGAGGCAAGACGGGGGTCAACCTGGCGGCGGGGAAGAACCTGGCCGGCACCTTCCACCAGCCTCTGGGCGTGCTCTGCGACGTCGATCTGCTGGCCGGGCTGCCGGTGGAGGAGCTTAGGAGCGGACTCGCGGAGGTGACGAAGTACGGGTTCGTGATGGACCCCTTCTTGCTGGACGTCGTGGAGAACCGCAGCGAGGAATTGGTGGCGCGCGACGAGGGCCTGTTGGTCGAGGTCGTGGCTCGCTGCGCCGCGATCAAGGCGGAGATCGTGGCGGCCGACGAGCGGGAGGGGGGCCGGCGCGCGTGGCTCAACTACGGTCACACCTTCGGCCACGCCATCGAAAAAGCCGCGGGTTTCGAGGGGATCCGACATGGGGAGGCCGTCGCGCTGGGAATGGTCGCGGCCGCTTTGCTCGCGGCCGAGTTGGGAAGAGTCAACGACGCCTGCGTCGAGCGGCACCGGTCCGTGTTGTCGGCGGCGGGGCTCCCGGTATCGGGGAGACTCGATCTAAAGGCTCTGGAGGCCGCCTGGATCCACGACAAGAAGTATCGGCGCGGAGTACGGTTCGTCCTGCTTATGCAGCACGACGACATGCACCCCGACATGAAGGCAAAAGGACTCGGAGTTCCGGAGGCCGGCGTGGACGCGCCTCGAGACGCGCTCGAGCGAGCGCTCAAGAAGCTCGGCTCGTGAGAGTCCTGGTGATCCACGGCCCCAACCTCAACCTGCTGGGTACGAGAGAGCTCGCCGTGTACGGATCGCAGACCCTCGCCGAGGTCAACGCGATCATCGAGGACGCGGCTCGCGAGCTCGGCTGCGAGGTCGAGATCCACCAGACGGCTCGTGAAGGCGAGGTAATCGAACTCCTACACGCCTCGATCGACCGTTGCGACGGAGCCGTTGTCAACCCCGCGGCTTATTCGCACACGAGCCGTGCGATCGCCGACGCGATACGGGCCGTGCCCTATCCGGTGATAGAGGTTCATCTTTCGAACATCCACGCGCGCGAGCCGTGGCGGCGAACCTCGGTCACCGCCGAAGCAGTGCGAGGGATCATCGCGGGACTAGGGCCCGGGTCCTACGTGGCGGCCTTGCGGGCGCTCCACGACCTACGCTCCGAGTGATCAGCGTGGCCACCTGCGGCGGAGAGGAGTAGGGATGATCTCGACAAACGACATGCGGCCGGGACAGACCCTCGAGCTGGACGGGACACTTTTTACGATCGTCAACTACCAGCACGTCAAGCCCGGGAAGGGCCAGGCTTTCGTCAAGACCAAGCTGAAGAACGTCAAGAGCGGGGCTGTGGTCGACCGCACCTTCCGCGCGGACGAGAAGGTCAACCTGGCGGTTCTCGACAAGCGCGAGATGCAGTACTTGTACGAAGACGAGGCCGGCCTCGTGTTCATGGACAACGAGTCCTACGAGCAGGTCCATGTCGATCGCGACCTGCTGGGTGACGCTCGCAAGTTCCTCAAAGACGGGACGGTGTGCATGATCCCGGTCTACGACGGCACCCCGATCGGAGCCGAGCTTCCCGTAGCTATGGAGCTCGAGATCACCGAGACCGAACCGGGATTGAAAGGGGACCGCGTATCCGGCGCCCTCAAGCCGGCAACGGTCGAAACCGGCGCCGTAATACAGGTGCCCCTGTTCTTCGAGATCGGCGATCGCATCAAGGTCGACACGCGTTCCGGCGACTATCTCTCGCGGGCCTGAACCCTTGCCGCTCGCCGTCGCCCCCGACCAACGGTGAAGGAGCGACGGGCCGCGCGCCGGCTGGCGATCGACGTTCTCTACGAGGCCGAGATCCGCGACCGCCTTCCGCTGGAGGCGCTGGCGTCCCGCCGGGACTCCGGGTGGGTATCGACGGGAGACGACGACGAACTCGACGTAGCCGTCGCGGTGGAGCCGCCCTCCCCCGAGGCATTGGATTACGCCGCCAGCCTTATAAAAGGGGTGCAGGACCATCAGGCCGATATAGATGGCCTTATAGCCCGCTATGCCGACCGGTGGGCGATTTCGCGCATGCCGGTGGTGGACCGCACGCTCGTTCGCATCGCGCTTTTCGAGTTGCTGTGGCGGGCGGACATCCCCACGCCGGTGGCCATCAACGAGGCCGTGGAGCTTGCGAAGGAGCTGTCCACGGAGGACTCGGGGCGCTTCATAAATGGCTTACTGGGCAAAGTCGTCGAGGCCGAGGAGGCAAAAAGCTAAGAGAAGTCTTGCCGAGGGACACCCGGCGTTATAGCCTGCAACGAGCCCTTTAAATCGGCCCCGCGAGGCCGGAAAGGAGATGTACTTGTCATACCTACAACGAGATCGCTTCCCCGCGGGGAGGCGTTTTTTTATGTCTGGACGCACGCGATGACCGCGCAGGCGGCGGCGGGGCGCGACTTCCAAGTTAAGGCCACGGTCATGGACCCCGACGACGTGCGCCGGGCGTTAACGCGCATCGCCCACGAGATAGTCGAACGCAACCGCGGGACCGAGGATCTGGTGATCGTGGGCATCCGCACCAGGGGCGCCCCTCTGGCGGAGCGCATCGCCGCGGCCATCGCCTCCTTTGAGGGGGAGACGGTTCCGTCGGGCGCACTGGACGTGAGCCTCTATCGTGATGACGTCGCTCTGCGGGGACCGCGCAATCTCGAAGCCACCACCGTGCCGGGCGACCTCGATGGACGCGTCGTGGTGCTCGTCGACGACGTTCTCTACACCGGGCGCACGATCCGTGCCGCCTTCGACGCCGTGCTCGACCTCGGACGACCGCGCTCGATCAGGCTCGCAGTATTGGTCGACCGCGGCCACCGGGAGGTGCCGATCAGGGCCGATCATGTTGGAAAGAACCTGCCTACGGCTGCGCACGAGGTCGTAAAGGTGCACGTCGCCGAAATAGACGGCGAAGACGCCGTACTGATAGGGGAGTACCGATGATCAAACACCTACTGTCCATGGACCAGCTGAATGCGGACGACATCACCACTGTTCTCGACACCGCCGAATCGTTGCGGCAGGTCACCGATCGTCCGATAAAGAAGTTGCCCACGCTACGAGGACGAACCGTCTGCAACCTCTTTTACGAGCCCTCGACACGCACGAGGATCTCCTTCGAGCTCGCGGCAAAACGATTGTCGGCCGACGTCATCAATTTCTCCGCGGACTCGAAGTCGTCGGTGGCCAAGGGCGAGTCCTTCAAGGACACCGCATGGACGCTCGAGGCGATGGGGGTCGATGCGATCGTCGTCCGTCACGCCTCTTCGGGTGCTCCGCATCAGCTCGCACAGTGGGTAAAAGCTCACGTCATCAACGGAGGAGACGGTCAACACGAGCATCCGACGCAAGCTCTTCTGGACCTGTTCTCCATCAGAGAGCGCTTCAAGGATTTCGAGGGTCTGAGCGTCGCCATCGTCGGCGACATAGTCCATTCGCGCGTCGCTCGCTCGAACATCAAAGGGCTCGTCACGATGGGCGCCAACGTGACCCTGGTCGGTCCTCCGACCCTCATCCCCCCGCAGGCGAGCGGTTGGGGAGCCGGGATCGTCTACGACCTCGACGAGATCATCGACCAGATCGACGTCTGTTACTTGCTCCGCGTCCAAAAGGAACGTCAGGCCGAGCAGCTCTTTCCGAGCCTGCGGGAGTACGCGACGCTGTGGGGCCTCAATTCGCAGCGGTTACAGCGCATGCACCCCGACGCCCTCGTTATGCATCCGGGTCCCATGAATCGTGGGGTGGAGATCTCGGCCGAGGTATCGGAGTCGCCTCGCTCGATCATTCTCGATCAGGTTTCGAACGGTCTCGCCGTGCGGATGAGCCTTCTCTATCTCATGCTCGGTGGGAACACGCCCGAGGAGCCACCGGTTCCGGAGGAGATCGCGGGGGCCGAGCGATGAGTGCGCTCTTGCTGCGAGGAGGACGCGTGATCGACCCCGCGAGCGGGCGCGACGAGGTCACCGACGTGCTGATATCCGACGGAACGATCTCCGATATCGGCGCGCCGCACGACGCGGAGGAGGTCGACGTCGCCGGTTGCATCGTGGCGCCGTCGCTCGTCGACATGCATACCCATGTGCGCGAGCCCGGACGAGAGGACGAGGAGAACATCGCCAGCGTCTCCGCGGCGGCCGCGGCAGGAGGTTACGGGGCGATCTGCGCCATGCCGAACACCGATCCCATCGCGGACAACACGGCCGTGGTCGAGAAGGTGTGGACCATCGGACAGCGGGTCGGCCTTGTGGACGTGATTCCCTCCGGCGCGCTGACACGAGGCCAGCGCGGCGAAGCGATGTCCGACCTGGGCGAAATGGTCCACTCGGCAGCGAGGGTTCGGCTCTTTACCGACGACGGACACGGCGTGCAGAACTCGCTGCTCGCGCGCCGGGCCATGGAGTACCTGGCCGCTTTCGACGCCATCTACGCAGAACACTGCGAGGACGAAGCTTTGGCCGCGGATGGACAGATGAACGAGGGCGAGTACTCCGCGGCTCTGGGGCTGCGGGGGATCCCCGCCGAGGCGGAGGAGCTCATGGCAGCGCGCGACATAGCCCTCGCGAAGCTGACCGGTTGTCGTCTGCATCTGCTGCACGTGTCGACCCGGGGAACGGTGGAGCTGGTTCGTCGAGCGAAAGCCGAGGGTGTACGAGTCACCGCGGAGGCGACGCCACATCACTTCACGTTGACGGATGCGGCCCTCACCGACTACGACCCCCACCTCAAGGTGAACCCGCCTCTTCGTAGCGAAACCGATCGGCGCGCGGTGATCGAAGGTCTCGTCGACGGGACGATCGACGCGATCGCAACGGACCACGCCCCACACTCCATCGAGGAGAAGGACATCGAGTTCCAGTTTGCTTCTCCCGGAATGATCGGACTGGAGACGGCTCTCGCGCTCACCTTTACGGAGCTGGTGGGAAAGGGGTCTCTGTCGCCCTCGCAAGTCATCGAGAGACTGTCGACGACCCCGGCCCGGATCCTGAGACTCGACGATCACGGTGGACCCCTCGTCGCAGGACGCCCGGCCAACGTGGTGGTTTTCGACCCCGAGGCCGAGTGGACCGTCGATCCCCTGCGGCTTCAATCGAAGAGCCGCAATACCCCCTTCGGAGACCGCACGTTGAAAGGCGTCGTGCGGTACGTCTTCTTCCACGGCCTCCCGGTCGTCCGCGACGGCGCGATCGCGAGCGGGGTGGGCGTTTGAGCCGCCGGCGCGCGCTGCTCGCCCTCGAGGACGGGACCGTGTTCAAGGGAACGTCGTTCGGCGCGCAGGGGACCACGACGGGTGAGATCTGCTTCAACACGGCCATGGCCGGCTACCAGGAGGTGTTGACCGACCCCTCGTATCACGGCCAGATCGTGACGATGACGGCACCCCAGATCGGCAACACCGGCGTGAACAACGCCGACGACCAATCCCGCCGGCCGAGGGTAGCGGGCTTCGTAGTTCGCGACGCGGAGGAGCCCCATTCCTCGTGGCGGGCGGAAGGTTCCCTGCTGGACTATCTGACGCGTCACGGGGTGATCGGGATCGCCGACGTGGACACTCGCCGCCTGGCGCGGCGCATCCGCACCTCAGGCGCGATGAGAGCGGCCCTCACGACCGAGATAACCGACGTGTCGGCCGCCGTCGAGCTCGCCGCGAGCTCGCCCAGCCTCGTGGGCCGAGATCTGGCGATCGAGGTAACCACACCAAGCCCCTACGGATGGGACGAGGATACGCTGGAGCGGCGAAGCGAGCCGGGTTACGCGGCCGGGCGCGAGCGCGCCCCGGCCACCAGGGAGCTGCTCGAAGAGACGACCGGGGATCGCGCGCGGGTGGCGGCTCTCGACTTCGGCCTCAAACACAACATCCTGGATCTGTTGGTGGCCGGCGGCTGCGACGTAACCGTCTTTCCGGCGACCACCGATTCCGACGAGCTGCTGGCCGGCAACTTCGACGGCATCTTTTTGTCGAACGGCCCCGGCGATCCCGAGCCGGTGACCTACGGGATCGAGACCGTCCGCTCTCTTCTTGGCAGAATCCCCATCTTCGGGATCTGCCTCGGCCACCAAATACTTGCCCTGGCGCTTGGGGGCCGGACCTACAAGCTGCCGTTTGGTCATAGGGGAGGTAACCACCCGGTCCGTCGTCTCGATCACGAGCGCGTCGAGATCACCTGTCAGAACCACGGCTTCGCGGTGGATGCGGCCTCGATCGAGACGACGGCGGCCCGGGTCACGCATGTGAACCTGAACGACGGGACGGTCGAGGGGATCGAGCTCCCCGGGCTTGCCTTCAGCGTCCAGTACCACCCCGAGTCGGGACCCGGCCCCCACGATTCGCGTTACCTGTTCACGAAGTTCCGCAGACTGATGACCGAGTTCGAGCCGCGTCCGGCGGATCGAGCGCTCGAAGCACTTTAAGAGAGGAGACCGATGGGAAGAGGGGACAGGAAGTCCACGCGCTGGAAGAAGGACCGCCAGCGAAAGAAGCGTCGGCGAGATCGAAGAAAGGCCGAGGCGAGGGGCGCAAGCCGACGTTGAAGACGTTGAAACCGTCGAAGGCGTTGACAGGAAGCGCGGACTAGTGGCGACGTTCGATTTCCAGTGCCTCGATCACGTGAACATCACGGCCCCCGAGGAACTGGTCGACGACGTGTGCCGGTGGTACGAGGAGATCCTCGGGCTCAGGCGTCTCGACAAACCCGACACCATCTCTGAGTCGGGGTGCTGGTTCTCCGTGGGGGCCCAAGAGATCCACGTCTCGGTCGATCCCCACAATCCCCCGCATTCCTCCCACTTCGGATTGGTGACGGAGGACTTCGACCAGGTGGTGGAGGCGCTTCGCAAGGCGGGCTGCCACCTCGAGCAGGCGAGGGTGATCCCCGGCCGTCACAGGTTCTACATGCGCGATCCCGCGGGAAACCGCATCGAGATTACGACCATCGACGAGGAATCGGCCGCCGTCGAGAGAGAAGAGGGCTGATGCCGAAGAGGACGGATATCGAAACCATCCTCATCATCGGGTCCGGTCCCATCGTCATCGGTCAGGCCTGTGAGTTCGACTATTCGGGCGCGCAGGCGTGCCGGGTGCTTCGTAACGAGGGTTATCGGGTCGTACTCGTCAACTCCAATCCCGCGACGATCATGACCGACCCCGAGTTCGCCGACGCGACCTACGTCGAACCCATAACTCCCGAGTTCGTCACCAGGATCATCGAGCGCGAGAAACCCGACGCGTGCCTGCCGACGCTGGGAGGACAAACGGGTCTGAACGTGGCGATGGAACTCGCTCTTTCCGGCGCGCTCGAGACCCATGGTGTCGAGTTGATCGGCGCCACGCCTGAAACGATCAAGCGCGCCGAAGATCGAAGCCTCTTCAAGAAGACGATGGAGGCGGCAGGCCTCGAGCTGCCGCGCTCTCGCTTCGCGTACTCGGTCGCCCAGGCCCTCGAGGCCGCGGAGGAGATCGGTTACCCGCTCGTCGTCCGACCGTCGTACGTGCTCGGGGGCGGAGGGTCGGGGCTGGTCCGGGGGCCGGAACAGCTTCGCACCGTTGCCGGCGAAGGGGTGCGGCTTTCGCCCATCGACGAGGTGTTGATCGAGGAATCGGTCGAGGGCTGGAAGGAATACGAGCTGGAGTTGATGCGCGACGCGGCGGACAACGTCGTCGTGGTGTGCTCGATAGAGAACTTCGATGCGATGGGCGTACACACCGGCGACTCGATCACGGTGGCGCCTGCGATGACTCTGACGGACGTCGAGTACCAGGGGATGCGTGACGACGGCGCCCGGATCATGCGCGCCATCGGGGTCGAAACCGGTGGATCCAATGTGCAGTTCGGCGTCGATCCCAAGACCGGACGCCGCGTGGTGATCGAGATGAACCCCCGGGTGTCGCGATCCTCTGCCCTCGCGTCGAAGGCCACCGGCTTTCCGATCGCCAAGATCGCGGCAAAGCTCGCGGTGGGGTACACGCTGGACGAGATCACCAACGACATCACGAAGAAGACCCCCGCCTGCTTCGAGCCGTCTATCGACTACGTCGTCGTAAAGATCCCCCGGTGGACCTTCGAGAAGTTCCCCGGTAGCGATCGGACCCTGGGCACGAAGATGAAGTCTGTGGGCGAGGTCATGGCGATCGGCCGCACCTTCATCGAGGCTTTCCAGAAAGGTTTCCGCTCGCTCGAAAGAGGGCTCGACGGCATCGGAGTCCCCTTCGAGGATGCCCCGTTGGGCGAGATCGAAAAACGTCTCCAGGCTCCCACCGAAGACCGGCCCCACCTGGTGTTCCGAGCCCTCCAGCTCGGTATGTCGGTCGATGACGTCTGCGGCCTCACGGGGGTCGATCCGTGGTTCGTCCACCAGATGGGCCGCTTGGTGGCCGAGAGAGCGACCTTGGAAAACGCGGCGTCGCCGGCCGATCTCACCGACGACGAACTCTGGGTCGCCAAACGGATGGGGTTCTCGGACGCTTACATAGGTCGGTGCGTCGGTGCGACCGAGACCGAGGTGCGCGCCGACCGCATAAACCGCGGTCTTCTTCCGACCTATAAAACTATCGACACGTGCGCCGCCGAGTTCGAAGCGCACACTCCGTACTTCTACTCCACTTACGAAGAGGAGGACGAGGTAGAGCCGGGGGAGCGCGACAAGATCTTGATTCTGGGATCGGGACCCAACCGGATCGGTCAGGGCATCGAGTTCGACTACTGCTGTGTGCACGCGGTCTTCGCACTTAAGGAAGCGGGTTACGAGACGATCATGTTGAACTGCAACCCCGAGACGGTCTCCACCGACTACGACACCGCCGATCGTCTGTACTTCGAGCCTCTCGCGTTTGAGGACGTCATGAACGTCATTGAACGAGAGAGGCCGCTCGGCGTCGTGGTCCAGCTCGGAGGCCAAACGCCTCTCAAGCTGGCGCGAGCGCTTGAGGACGCCGGCGTTCGCATTCTGGGAACGTCCCCCGAGGCGATCGATCGGGCGGAGGACCGCGAACGCTTCGGCGGTCTGCTGGCCGATCTCGGATTGCCCCAGCCTCCCAACGGCATGGCGCGCTCGGTCGCCGAGGCCCGCGCGGTGGCGGCGGCGATCGGCTACCCGGTACTCGTACGTCCTTCTTATGTGCTCGGCGGACGAGCCATGGAGATCGTTTACGAGGAGTCCTCGCTCGAGAGATACATGGAGACTGCAGCGGACGTCTCGCCCGCGCATCCCGTTCTCGTCGACAAATTCCTCGAAGGCGCAATCGAGGTCGACTGCGACGCGCTATACGACGGAGAGCAGCTGTACATCGGGGGAGTGCTCGAACACATCGAGGAGGCAGGCATCCATTCGGGCGACTCGGCCTGCGTCTTACCCCCACTAACGCTCGGAGACGATCAGGTGGCAGTCGTCATCGCGAGCACTCGAGCGATTGCTGAGGCCCTCGATGTGCGGGGCCTTATCAACATTCAGTTCGCGGTCAAAGATGAAGACGTCTACGTGCTCGAGGCCAACCCGCGCGCATCGCGCACGGTGCCGTTCGTGTCCAAGGTCACGGGTGTTCCCCTCGCCAAGGTCGCCGCCAGGGTCATGGCCGGTGAGACGATCGCGTCGTTGCGAGGCGCGGGGTTGTTACCCGAGGTCGACATCGGCCACGAACGTCTCGACCACATGGCCGTGAAGGAGGCCGTGATGCCTTTCGATCGTTTCCCGGGGGTAGACACGGTGTTGGGCCCGGAGATGCGGGCGACCGGCGAGGTCATGGGGATCGACAAGACGTTTGGCCTGGCGTTCGCCAAGGCCGAGATCGGCGCCGGGATCAAGCTTCCGGTGAAGGGCAAGGTCTTCATATCGGTCGCCAACCCCGACAAGAGAGCGGTCGTGTTCCCCGCCAAGCGCCTCAAGGACCTCGGCTTCGATCTCGCGGCCACCGCCGGGACGGCGCGCGTCTTGCGCCGGTCGGGCGTCGAATGCGAGATCGTACCGCGGGTCTCGGAGGCCTCCGACGACGAGGGGGACGTCATCGACAAGATCGAGTCCGGCGAGATCGAGATGGTCTTCAACACGCCTTTTGGCCGGGGCGCCCGCACGGACGGCTACTACATCCGCACCGCCGCGGTCCAGGCCGGCGTACCGTCGTGCACGACAATGGCGGGTATGGCGGCGGCGGTTCAGGCCATAGAGGCGCTCATCGACGGCGATATCGAGGTGCGGTCGCTGCAGGATTACCTGGCCGCGATCGACAGGCCGGCGCCGGAGAACCGCGACCCATGCTGAAAACCGTCGGCGAGGTCCTCTCGCACAAGAAATACGGGGACCACTACCACTCCTTAACGATCGTGACACCGGAGATCGGTAAGAGGGTCAAGCCGGGGCAATTCGTAAACGTTCTATGCGGGGAGGACAGGTCGTTCTTGTTGCGCAGACCGTTTTCGATCTACCGCGTGCACAAAAGGGGTGGCTGGTCGTCGACCATCGAGATCGTGTTCGACATCCGGGGGCCGGGCACCACTTATTTGTCGGCGCTACGCACCCACTCCAACCTCGACCTGATCGGCCCCTCGGGGCGGGGTTTTGCTCTCCCGAAAAGACGGGCTCATTGTCTGCTCGTGGGGGGCGGCATCGGAGCGGCTCCGCTGTTCTTTCTCGCCGACGAGCTTCGCAACGAAGGCCACCGGGTCGACGTGATCCTCGGAGCCAGAACGTCTCGGTATTTGTTGAACGCAATCGAGGTGAGAAGACTGGCGTCCGTCTACCACATCACCACCGACGACGGCTCGATGGGCGAACACGGCCGCGTCACCGACGTCTTAGACGACACGATCGAGAAGTGCGGCACCGAGGTCGTTTACACGTGCGGACCTCATCCCATGCTCGCGGCCGTTTCGAAGGTATGCGTAGAGCGTCGAATCCCGGTGCAGGTCGCGGTCGAGGAGTTGATGGCGTGCGGCTACGGCGTCTGTATGACCTGCGTCATGCCGGTCCGGCCTCGCAAGCGGGCACACGATGACGACGAGGAATTCCATTACGCGCGCTCCTGTACTGAGGGACCGGTGTTCAACGGAGCTTCGGTGGTATGGGACGGCGAGGCCGAACTGGTAGCGACCGATCAGGCCGAGTTGTCGCCGGCCGGCGTTCCTCGCCGCCACCCCTCACCTCCCGAAACGCAGGACGAGCTCGCACCACCCGGTAACTGATGGCCACCACGGCCCCCGGACTAGCCACCGCGCTCGGTCCCATCGATCTCAGATCCCCGGTGCTGGTCGCCTCCGGGACCTACGGCGCGGGCCGGGAGGGGGCCGCCTTCGTGGACCTCGGCAAGATCGGCGGGGTGATCGTCAAGTCGATGACCACCGTCCCCTGGAAAGGCCGGCCCACGCCGCGCATGTGCGAAACGCCGTCGGGGATGTTGAACGCGATCGGTATTCAGAACAAAGGCGTCGAGCACTTCGTGTCGGAGGACCTTCCCTGGCTCCTGAAAAAGGACGTGACCGTCTTCGCCTCTATAGCCGGGAACACAGTCGAGGAGTTCGTGAAGGTCGCCGAGCGTCTTCGTCTGCAAGGACGAGGGATCGCAGGGATAGAGATCAACATCTCCTGTCCCAACCTCGAAGATCGCAACAACATGTTCGCCCACTCTCCGGAAGCGACTCAGGAGGTGGTCGCCGGGGTAAAGGCAGCCGTCAAGAAAGTCCTTCCGGTGTTTCCGAAGTTGTCCCCGAACGTGACCTCACTGACGCGCATCGCGGAGGCCGCCCTCGAAGGGGGGGCCGACGGTCTGTCTCTCGTGAACACGGTGTTCGGCATGGCCGTCGACGTCGAGACGCGTCGTCCCAAACTCGCCGCAGGTATTGGCGGTCTGTCCGGGCCGGCGATCAGACCCATCGCCGTGCGCGCCGTCCACGAGATCCATCAGGCTTTCCCGCACGTCCCGATAATCGGCCAGGGGGGCGTGACCTCCGCTCAGGACGCCCTGGAGCTCATCCTCGCCGGCGCTTCCGCGGTGGCGGTGGGCACTTACAACTTCGTCGTCCCCGATGCCCCGCTGCAGGTGGCGACGGGGATCGCCGACTACATGGCGCGCCACCAGGTCGCGTCGGTAAGCGAGCTGGTCGGCGCCTTGAAGTTCGAAGGCTAGCGATCGTGACTCGCGCGTCCGCGCCGGTAGATCTCGCCAATCCGTTGTGCGTCGCGCTCGATGGCTCGGACCCACGCGCGTGCGTTCGTCTCGCCGGGTCCGTTGCGCCCGCAGCCGGTCTGCTAAAAGTCGGTCTCACGTCGTTTGCCGCCGGCGGCCCCAGCCTCGTCGCGGAGATCCGCGCGCTCGCGCCGGTCTTCTTGGACTTGAAGTTGCACGATATCCCCGCGCAGGTGCGGGGAGCGGTGGAGGCGATCGCGGAGCTCGGCGTCGCCTACACGACCGTCCATGCGTCCGGAGGGACCGCCATGCTGCGCGCCGCGGCAGACGCCGGTAACGGCCGAGTAGTGATCCTCGCGGTGACGGTTCTGACGAGTCTCACCGACGGCGACCTAACCCAGCTCGGCATAGACGAGGACCCCAAGGGACAGGTGCTCCGGCTCGGAGAGCTGGCGTTGGAGGCGGGCATCGACGGACTCGTGTGCTCGCCGCGCGAGGTGGGAGCGCTTCGCGCCCGCTTCGGCCACCGCGACCGCGGAGGACCCCTTCTGGTCGTGCCCGGCATCCGCCCGGCCGGCTCGGTTGCGGACGACCAACAGAGGGTTATGAGCGCGCGCGAGGCAATCGGGCTGGGTGCCGACGTGATCGTGGTCGGGCGTCCGATAACCGCGAGTGCCGATCCCGCCGCCGCGGCGCACGCCCTCGTCGCGGAGATCGCGTGAACCCGGTCGAGATCCTCGAGGTGCTCGAGCGCAGGGGTGCGGTGCTCAGGGGTCACTTCCAGCTCTCGTCCGGTCGTCATTCGGACGTCTTCGTACAGAAGTTCAGGGTCTTCGAGGATCCCCGCTTAACGCAACGCTTTGGGGAGTCGATCGCCCAGCTTTATGGGGGCGACTTCGACGTCGTGGCGAGCCCTGCCCTCGGCGCGATCGTCCTCGGGTTCTCCACCGCATTGGCCGCCGACAAGCGCTCCATCTTTGCCGAGAGGGTCTCCGGCGAGCTCGCTTTTCGCCG
>JALZEI010000103.1 GCA_030862115.1 Actinomycetota bacterium | reverse complement strand
TCGGGTGGGCTGACCTCCTCGGCCTCATAGCTAAGGGCGATGCGAAGGCCCATCTCGTCTACCCCTTCGGGAACCTCTTCGCCCTCCTCGAACTTCGCGAACTGGAGGAAGTCGAGCTCGAACTGCGCGACCTTGTCGTCGGCTACCCACACGTCGGCCGTTAAGTCGCCTTCGGGTATCTCGCTCTCGGGCGGAAGGCTTCCTGGGGGAAGCGGCGCCCCGGCCTGTGATGCGAACTCAAGGAAACGCTGGTACAGCTTCCGTAGAGGGACCGACACCGTGAAGTGCTCGCCGACGTCGTCCTCGCCCTCGGAGCTGACTTCCGCATCCTGTTTTAAGGCGTTGCCGAACTGCTCGAGGAGCTGTTGCTGCTGTTCGCTGATCTGACCGGGGTCGGTCCCGAGCTGGCCGGCAAGCTGGTCGGCCCCCTCGAACTTCAAAAACTCCCCGTCCACGGCTGCCTGCAGGAAGTCGGCGCCGGATCGCTGCACGAAGGCGTCGATCTGCGACGTGTCTTCTCCGACCGCACTTGCCAGGCCCTCGACGTCCGCACGGAGATACAGGTCGGTTCCATCGACCAGCAACTCGAACCCGTCGGTGTCCGGGACCTCCAAAGCGACACGAGCGCTCGCGTCCGCGGGATCATCGGCTTTGACGCCGCTGATAACCAGCTGAGAGCCCAGGATCAAATCGGCCTGCTCCTCGGTGAGCTCGCCGGCAGCTGTAAGGCTCTCGGTGGTCGAAGCAAGCGAGAGCGTCAACGTCGTTGCCTCTTCCTCGCCGGTGGCCTCAAAGGCCGCGGCGAGAACATCGGCGGCGTCCTCGTCACTCGTGGTGCCGCCCCCGTCGGAACACGCCCCGAGAAGCAACGCCGGAACCAGCAACCACATAACTCGCTTGCGCATGGAAACCCCTTTTTGAGACGTGCGGATACGCAAGCAGTGTAAGGGGAACGGGTCCGAAGTGGACCAGCGTTTATTTAAGAGGGTCAGTCGGCGTGAGCGAGCTCCGGGCGACGCTCGAACAGCCACAGCAGGGCGTCGACGACCTCGGGGTCGAACTGGCCGCCGGCGGCGGCGCGTAGACGACCACACGTCTCCTCGAACGACAGCCCATCACGGTACGGACGATCCGTCGTCATGGCATGGAACGCGTCCACGACCAGAATGATGCGCGCTTCGACCGGAATGTCCGTTCCTGCTCGGCCGTCGGGATATCCGGATCCGTCGAAGTGCTCGTGACAGGCTCGCACGATCGGCCGGACGTCGGCCAGGCGCTCGATCGGCTCGAGGATGCGCTCACCTATCTCCGGGTGCATCTTCATGACCACCCACTCCTCGTCGGTGAGGGGGCCGGGCTTCTGCAGGATGTCGTTGGGGATCCCGATCTTGCCGATGTCGTGGAACAACGCGGCGAGCTCCAACCGTTTCAGCGACTTCACGTCGAGCTCGATCGCCTTTCCGACCTCTAAAGAGATATCCGTAATCCAGCGGGCGTGTGAAGACGTGTACTCGTCGCGAGCTTCCAAAGCGTTGGCGAGGGCTTCGACCGTATCCACGAACGTTCGCTCGAGGTTCTCGAACCCCGCCCCGCTGTTAATCGCCAGCGCAGCCTGATGAGCGATACCCGACAGAAGCCGCATCTTCCGGTCGGAGAACTCGTAATCGCCTAGGGCGGGGGCGCCGGATACCAAGAACGCAAGACGCCCACCTTCGAGCTTGATGGGGGCGACCGCGAACGTGTCCGAGCTGATGAGCGCCTCGGCCCCCTCGATCTCCCTTACCTGATCCGAGCTGAGAGCGAACGGCTCCGACAGCTTCGCGAACGGTTCGGCTACCTCCTCGGGGAACGTCGTCTTCATGACTCTGTCCAGGGCCGCGCCTTCGAATCCCCACGCCGCGCCGGCGCGCATCTCCTTGGTCTTCGGATCCTGAATCCACAGCACTGTAGTCGGCGCACCCATGATGATCGCGGCTTGTTCGACAACACTCTGGAGCGTGTCTTCCATTCCCTCGGCAGCAATGAGTTCCCTACCGAAGCGAAGAAGCGCATTGGCTATCTCCGCGCTCTCACGCTGTTTCTTGTGAGACTCCGACTTCTGCATCGCGACGGACGTTTGATAGGAGATCCCCGCAAGCATTCTGAGCTTCTGCTCGGTGAACGCAGGCCGGCCGTGTGGAGACTGCCGGGCAGTTATCCACCCATCGATTCCATGCAACGGGGCAATGGCGCAGTCCTGGGGAACGTAGTCGGACGAGAAGTTGAAGTAGTTACCGATTTCGTCAGCAGGTAGAACGAAGGGGAGCTTCCGGCCGGCGAGCAATCGTTGGCCGTCGTGACCGTTGACGGCGCTGCGGATGATGCTCTGAGCAACTGTGTCTCCGGCATAGCCGAAGTGCGCCACGCATCGGAAATCGCCGGAGCCCTCGTGACGGACCCATAGAGCGCTCTGCGGCGCGCCCACGAGCCGGGCCGCCGACACCACCGTCTCGTCACCGATGGCATGTGGGGATGTCGCCTTGGCCATGGTGTCCGCGCACTCGAGGAGAGCCTTGGCGCTTTCGGCCTCGGCTCTCTGCGCTTCGTACAGCCACGCGTTCTCAAGGGCCACCGATGCATGACCCGCGAGCACTTCGATCAGACGGACGTCGTCCTCGTGGAACTGATTCGCTCCTAGCTTCGATACGACAATGACACCGAGGACGCGGGGGCCGTAGGAAAGAGGAACGGCAATGATCGACTCGTCGATCTCGTCGCTTCCGGGGATGGTTACCGCGTACTCACACTCGAGCGCGTTGGCGATGAGAAGGGACTTGCCCAGCTCAACCGCCTTGCCGGTGATCCCCTCTCCTACCTCACAGGTCAAACTCTCTTCGGTCTCACCTTCATACGACTGCGTCTCACCGCGAACCGAGACGGGAACGAGGTAGTTCTCGTTGCGGACGTAAACGCGGCACACGTGGTAGTCGATCATCGTGCGCAGTTCGTTGCAGATCGCAGTCCCGATCTGATGCACCTCGTTCAACCGGTTGAGCTTCACCGACAGGCTTTGGAGCATCTTCAGATGAGCGATCGAGCGAACGTCGCTCGAACCTCTGGTGACCTCGGGCCGCTGGGCGCCCCCCTCCTCGTAAATGAGGACGCCATCCTTGCCCCGGGCCTTGACCGTCATCATTGCCGCCTCGGCACAGGCGAGTAGCTCACGGGGGTTCATGGCGTGCGCCGGCCCCTGAGCAATCCCGGCCGAAACCGTCACGTGGCCCACCGGGTCGAAGTCCGTCTTGGCCAAGCGTTCTGTTAAACGCCGGGCAAAACCCAGAGCGTCACCTGCGTCGCACGACGGCATGATGATCGCGATCTCCTCGCCGCCGATCCGGCACACCACGTCCGAACCGCGGACCATCTCCCGCAACATGTCGGAGAGGCAAACAAGGATGTAGTCGCCGATCGCGTGTCCGTAGACGTCATTGATCTTCTTGAAGTCGTCGATGTCGAGCATCACGAGAGCAACCGAGTCGTGCACGCGGCTTGCGCGGGTGAGCTCGGCCCTCAGCCGCTCCTGAAAGAAGCGGTGGTTGTAGAGCTCGGTGAGAGAATCCGTGTGAGCCATCCGCTCGAGGGAGGCTCGGCTCTCGGCGTTGTCCAGCGCCAGCGCGGCCGCGTCGGCAAAGCTACGGGCGAGCTCGAACTCCTCCTTGGTGAACGAAGCTGTTTCCCCCACCCGGTAGACGTTGAGGACGCCTCGTACGGAACCCTTAGAGATCAAGGGGATTGAGATGAGGGCTTCGGGATCATCGGGCGTGCCCGGCACGGGAAGGCTCCTCGGATCGAGGTGGGCCTGATCGGCGTGAACCGCCTGACGTTCTTCGGCCGCCCACCCCGTGATGCCCTGCCCGAAAAAGGTGCGGGTGCTGAGGATCTCCTCTGCGAACTGATCGCGGGCCAGAACGGGGATGAGGATTCTTTCGCGCTCTACCGCCCGGTAGATCGTGAGCGTGTCGTAGGGGATCAGGTCCGCGAGGGCGTCGGCCACCTTTTCGAGGACGGCGTCGAGACTGTGCTCGGAGAGCACCACATGAAAAACCTCTGCCAATCGACGATATGAGTCGAGGCCCGCCCCCCGGCTCCCACGTCGCACCGTGCGACTCTTGACTGCCAACGTCGCTCCCAATCCGTTGCGCGCGAATAGTTGTCTATACGAAGAGGTAATCGACGCCTAAAAGGGCATCCTTGAGCGCCAGAGCTCGCCTTGTGCGGCTCCCGAACAGAGGGCCCCGCCTCCCGAAAATCCCCCCTAGTCGGGGTAATCCCCGTAGGCCCGCTCGATCGAGAACTCGTAGATGAGCCGCTGCTCTTTGACCATGGCCTCGAGGTACTCATCCACGTCGTCGGGCTCCCCCGCCAGCGCCCGGTAGAGCTTGAGGTTGAGCTGGGGGGCATCGTCGCCCTCCAGGATCGTCACCGTGGTCTCGAGGCCCAGCCACTCGTAACGGTTTTCCACATTCATCACCAAGAGACCGCTGCGGGGGTCCCTCCGGAGGTGCTTGGTCCTCACCCTGGTCTTCGTGGCGGAGCTCCACAGCTTTCCGTCGACCAGGCCCACGCCGATCCTCGCCAGGTGGGTCATCCCGTCCTTTTTCGTGGTGGCCATGATTGCGCTGTGGTGCTTTTCCAAAAACGTCCGTACCGCCTCTTCCACCGGGAGCCTCCTGTCTGGTTAGCCTCATCTCACCGAGGATAGGAGGAAGCAATGGGCATCGAGGTCACCGACGAAGTCACCGAGGTCCTGCGCCGCTCGCTGGAGCTAGGCGGAATCGACAGTGCCACCGGCGGAGTGCGGCTGCGAGGGGCGCGCGGCCTGGGAGGCGGCTTCGACGTACAGGTCGAGCTCGCCGACGGTCCCCTCGAGGGCGAAGCGGTCCTTGAGCGCGAGGGGGTGAGGATCTTCGTTGATCCCGAGATCTCGAAGGCGATCCCCGACGCCGTGGTCGCTCTCGAGCCACAGCACGAAATTGTCGTCGTCC
>JALZEI010000085.1 GCA_030862115.1 Actinomycetota bacterium | reverse complement strand
ACCACCGCGCGAGTCCGATACCTCCGTACTCATCGGCGGGATCGATGTCCTTGTGCTTCGTGAAGGCGTACACGTCGCGTTCCTGTGCCTCGCCGGCAAGAAGATCCAGCCATCCGGCCCTGGCCTTCTCCGAGTAACGCTCGGCCCGCAGTCGAACGTAGCCCACGGCCCCCGCGGGAAGACGACGGGGCACTTCGCCGGTCGTGTCGGACACGCAGAGACCGGCTCCCGCCGTCGCCAGTCGCTCTTCCACCGCGCTTTGTGCCCACGTCTCGTTACGGAACTCGAAGACAAAGGTGGGGCCGGACGGCAAGGCATCGAGGACCTCGTCTAACGCGTCGTCGTCGCGCTCTCTGTGCGGAGGGTGCTGAAGGAGTACCGGTCCCAAGCGGTCCTCCAGGCGACCGATAGATTTCAGGTAGTCGTGCAGGAACTCCTTTTGATCGGCCCCCCACGTCATCTGCTTCCGGTGGGTCAAAAGATAATGAGCCTTAGCCGCGAACCTGAATCCGTCGCTCGTGAAGTCGCGCCACTTGTCGACGGTGGTCTCGCTTTGAACCCGGTAGAAGGTGGCGTTCACCTCGACCGCCGGAAGCTGCGTGGCGTAGTGCTCTAAGAAACGAGTTCGAGGGACGCCGGCCGGGTAGAAGGCCGGCTCCCCCGGGTTATCTGGAGTGCCAGGTTTCGCCTGCCATTCCTTGTACGACCAACCGGAAGTGCCTACATAGAGAGCCACGGGGAGGAGCCTAGCCCTCTAGCTCCTCCGGGACAGTAGGTGACGGCCCTTCTACCCCATGGGATCAATGTTTTGGTTCATGTGGAAAAGGTTGTCCGGGTCGTACTTTCGTTTGACCTCCACGAGCTTCCCGTAACTGGCGCCGTAGTTCGCAGAGACGCGGCCCTGGTCGTCCTCGGCGGCAAAGTTTACGTATCCACCCTCCTCCGAGTGGGGGGCGGTTGCCTTGTAGTAGTCGCGCACCCATTTGATGTTCTTGTCGTTATCGGCCTCGTCTGGCCACATGCCGGCGATGACCGGCGCGAAGGTGGCGTCCCGATGACCGAAGGCGGTTTCATCGGGTCCGACGCGGTGGCAGGCTCCGTTGATCGGATAGATGTGAACCGTTGAATTCACGGTGGGCACCGTCGCCCCGTGCTCGACGTGCGCCTCGATCACGTCGTCGGTGAGCTCCCGCACGAAATTGGCCTTCCAGTAATGCTGGAGCCCCGGCGGGACAAGCCCGTCGAAGGCGCTGTTCAGCTCGGGGTAGGGTATCGGGCCGACATGCTCGGCGACCACGGGCGCCACCTCCCGCAGAGGCTTGATCGCGTCCTCTCCCTCCTCGATCGGTCCCGCCCAGCATGCGACGACCGCGCAGAACGTATCCCCGTGACGATCTTCGGGGATGAACGGCAGCGGTGGCGCGATCTGGAACGCGGGGAAACCACCGAGCGGCTCCGGAGCATCGGCGATGAACTCGCCGAAGAACTTGATGATGTCGGCCGCATGCTCGAGCTCGAAGAACATCGGTCCGCCGTAGATGTCCTTCACGGAGTGTACGCGGAACTCGAGAGAGGTAACCACACCGAAGTTGCCACCTCCCCCGCGCAGTGCCCAGAAGAGATTTTCGTTCTCGTTGTCGCTGGCGGTGAGAAACGCTCCGTCGGCGGTCACGACTTCGGCCGAGATCAGGTTGTCACACGAGAGCCCGAAGCCGCGCGCGAGGTAACCGATACCGCCTCCGAGCGTGAGGCCGCCCACCCCGGTCGTAGAGATGATCCCTCCGGTCGTTGCCAGCCCGAATTCGTGCGTCGCATTGTTGAAGTCGCCCCAGGTCGCACCGCCTTCGGCGCGCGCGGTCTTCGTCTTGGGATCGACCCGCACTCCGCGCATCGACGATAGGTCGATCACCACGCCGTCGTCGTTCGTGCCGAAGCCGGGCACGCTATGGCCGCCCCCCCGGATCGAGAGATCGAGCTCGCTGTCTCGCGCGAACCCGACAGTGGCCGCGACGTCGTCCGTGTCCTGCGGGCGCACCACGACGCGCGGGCGCTTGTCGATCATGGCGTTGTAAACCGTGCGGGCCTCGTCATATCCGGCATCGTCTTGGGTGACGACATGGCCTCGCACCTGCTCGCGCAGGTCATCTATCGTTGGCTTGCTCATGGATTCCCCCTTCGTGTTCGTCGAGTGTTCCGATCAAGAACGCCTGCAGGTCCGACCAATCCCGAAAGTTGCGGGTGACGCCGGTCACCACGTGTTTAACCTGCCCCCGATGTTCCCGCCGTCGCTCATCGAGCTCCTCCACCCACAGGCGAATCGTAAAGAGCTGCGAAGTACTGCCGTTTCGCTCGATTTCTACCATCCATCACCCTATCTCTTGACTTGTAGTCGAGACCACAGGCCGCAACTCCACCTCCGAACGGAAGCCTGATTCACGAGCCCATATGCACATCGTCATCGATCCTTCCGCGGACATCACGATGATGGGCCCTGGAGGGGCATGCCAAGTGTCCCGGTGGCGGCCGTCGAGGACCGCCACCGGGGAAGCTAAGAGCATCAATTACCCGAGAGAGAGACGGCGGCAATCCGCTCGCTTGTGAACTGGATCGCGCCGTCCGATCCTTGGAAGCACTCGAGGGTGATGTAGTTATTGCCGCCGGAAAGAACGCCTGTAACCGTGACGAGTGTGCCATTGTGGAGTGCAAATTCGCCGTATCCGTGGAACGCAGTTGTGGTGTTTTCATATGAGACACCGTTGATGTTGAGTCGGCAGGTGCCGGAAAACTCCTCGGAGTCAACTTCGGTACTGGCCGTGACGGCTGCGACCACCAACACCCGGCCGGGCGCGTTGAGGTTGAACGGACCTAGGGTTTCGCACGCGATATAGGTAAAGCTCTCTGGATCGCATGGGGGCCACTCGCCGGAAACGAAGCGCCC
>JALZEI010000080.1 GCA_030862115.1 Actinomycetota bacterium | reverse complement strand
GAATTCCTCGTTCGTCCACGGCTCGTAGGTTCCTAGGCTGTGGACGAGCTGCGACGTCACGTTGCCGTGGCCGTGGGACGCCGAGGCCAGATCGAACGCCCCTTCGACATCGTCGGGATCGGAAGCGTAGCGCTCATCGGCCTGAGCCCCTGGCGTCAATGCGATGCTCAGCACAACCAACAGCACCGGGATTTTTCGGTTCACGTCAATCGCTCCTCTCTCATGATCTTTGACTCTGCTCGTCGATCTTGTTGCCCGTGAGCCGCTCCACAAGTTCCAAAGTGCCGGATCTCGCTTCCTGAACTACCTATAGACCTCGGCGGATCCGCTCCCGTATCGCCGTGGTGCTGCCATCGTGCACCACCGGACCCCGTCACGCGTCCTTGCGCGCGATCACCTGTAGGTACTCGGCATCGACCGCGATACGTCCGGCCGAGCTCGTGCGGCGGCGCCATGAGTTCTCGGCTGTGGTCGTGCCGAAGCTGGGGTGAGGGACACCTTCAACACCGCCGCCTGGCCTTCAACGCCGTCCTGATTGCCGGGCCCTGCCTCTGGTCTTCTCACGCAACCAAAGCACTCGGGTCGCCGACTCGTTTGGCTGGTGTGCCCCAAGGGTTGACGGGATCAGCAACATTTGGTTAACTTGTGCTGTTTTTCCCAACTGGCGGACGGGAGTGGACGTTTGGCGACGGCAGCTGCGGCCGAAGTCATGCTGGGATCGGCTGGTTGATCCAGCCCCGGCGTTCCATACCGCGCTTCCGAGCACCGTCCGATGGCGGAGCTGGCCGGGTTCCATTCGCCGCGCCTGGCCGGTGGGAGAGCGGACACGTTGAGGGTCGCAGAACCGACGGACCGACCCCGGTTGGGCGAGATGACAACACACGGCCAGAAAACCGCCCCCATGACCCAATGCCAAAGGCATGAGGATGCGATTCTCCGTTGCGCTTGATGAGGTGATGCCTAACGAAAGGTGATGCGCGGGAAAGACGTCAGCGGACAGGTAATGCTCGTCCCGCCCCGCGGGACCTCTTACTGAGGCGCTAAAGGGAGGTGGAGGGTCGCGGGGGAGCGAGCTCGATCTCAGAGAGAGGTGCAACGATGCACAAGTCGACACGAGGCCCCAGCGTTCTTCTGTTGGCGTTGTTGCTGGTGAGCACGGTCGCCGTACCCGCGTCGGCCGGTCCGCTGGACGCGTTCATCCGCGCAAGCATCTCCGTCTCTCGCTCGTTCGACGCGACATTCACGGTCAGCGATACCAGGCTCGGCGCGTCGTACACAATCGCCGGCACGGCGACCGGAGCGCAGCAAGATGTGCCTGGCACCGGCGTAGTGGTCGACGCGTGTTTTGACCTGTCTGGCAACCCCGCGACCTGCAGTACGAAGGGAGGCTTCGATCCCACCTACGCGGTCGGTGTCTTCGACCTCACCTGGACCGGAGTTCTGGGCTCGAGCGGAAACTTCGTTCGGACGTGCGCCGTCGTGGGCCACTTCTTCATCTGCACCCCGGAGTCGACATGATGAGACTCATCCGCGCCGCCCGTTCTGTGTCCTCGATGGTCCCTCGGCCCGCCGCGCCAAGGGCAGCGATCACGCCGTACAGGGTTTTGGCTTGCGCGCTTGCTATCTCCGCGACTTCGTTTGGGCTCCAACCCGCGTACGCCGCCGACGAGGCCATAGTGCTCGTTGGCGGCCGTACGACGTACGTTGACGTCACCTTCGACGGGCCGGTGACGGTGCGCGAGATAGGGACGCAGATCGCCTACAAAGGCAGCTACGCGGGCTGGCTCATCCACGCCGTGGGCGAGCGCTTTGATCGCGAAGGTGAGACCGTGGCCGGCGGCTTTCTGATCAGGGGGTTGCTACCTTCGCATTACCCGCAGGATCCGATTGACTTCGGCCCCGTAGTGAACCCGACTCTAGATCCTGGGCGTTACCGCTTGTATCTACTCGCCGACGGTTTTGCTCGGGTCACCATCCCCGCTGACGGGTTGGGCAAGACCTTGTCCCTCAGCCCTAGCATGCGCACCACCAGCCATGCCGATGCCGAAGAGCTGGACCTCAGTCTCGGGAATGCGGGGTCGGCCAGGGGTCGGTTTCCCGTCGAGTCGAGTTCGAGCACGCTGTCTGTGAGCATCCTCGCCTTTTACTCGCGCCGGGGGGCCAACGTGAGCAACCTCGACGTGTGCTTCGCGAAGAGAGGCAAGGACTGTGATGGGAGATACGGCGGGACCGGTTACACGTTCGCGCTCGTCCCCGACGATTGGGGGGTGGGCTGGATGGTCTCCTATGCCCCTGGCGTCCTGGGCGACGGAAAGTACGACGGGGTTCAGGCATTCGACGGCGCCGGCACTGTATACAGCGTGAGGGGTGGGGTCATACAGGTCGACACCGTTCCGTGAGCGCTCGCGGCACGGTCGCGGGCTGCGTCGCGCTTCTGGTTTCCCTGATGGCCTGCTCGGGTTCGCATAGCCGTTCAGTCGATGACCGGGACCTCCAGGCCCCGCTATCGAATGCGCGAGCCGGCCCGGGTTCGGTAGAGGAGACACAGGGATTGGTGGGGGGTGCGTCGCCGTTGGACCTCGAGCCGACTCGACTACTCTCTCCATCGACGGAGCGAGGCGATGCACCGGCGCGGATGATTGAGGTCACACCGCTAGACCCCCTGAAGAACAGCGAAGGGAACCCGTCAGTTGTCCGTGTGAGTGAGGCAGCGCCTGATCGAGAGGGGACGCCCCCGCCTCCCAGCTACATCGAGCTTGTCGCCGCCTCGACGGCGGCCTCGAACGGCAAGTTGCGTCTGACCCTACGCTTCTCCAGCCAGCTGCCTGACTCCATGCGTGACGATGACAGCACGTTCATGACCGGGTTCAATGTGTGGGCCGGTGAGCGAGAATTTGCCCTGTCGGCCACCCTGGACGACGAGGGATGGGTTGCAGCCTTCGAGGAGAGGAACGAGGAGGAACTCGAGGGGCGCTTACGTCGTGCACGAAAGTCGATCATGTTCGAGATGAGGCGTGACTTATTGGGCGAAGTTGGCGTTCTTCGCTGGGTCGCCGGCGCTGTGCTCACAAAAACCCACCCCGCCCCTCTAATTCGGGGGCATGACCTGGTTCCGAATGACGGAGTCGTCCGCCACCGGCTCCGCTAGCAACAGGGGGGTTCCGACCGGCTCCTTCATCCTATGCGGGAGCAACTAATCCAACATCCTGATGTACGTGCCGAGTGGATCGAGACCGCTTAGGCCCTCGAGGTCCCTACGCGTGGACGGCACTTGAGGAGGTGCTGGGGTATCGAGGAAAGGTTTCGATCGCAATGACGGGTTCGGCCACAGAGTCGAGTGGCGGCCGTCGGGTGTTCGACGTCATGCGTGCGAACCAGTCGATGGATGAACTGGGCGACTCGCGCTTTCATGAGTCGTTGATGCGTGAGATCCGCAGGCAACTAGATCGAACGAAGCCGTTCGAGCCCGAAGGCGGTTAGTGCAACACTGGTCGCGCTTTGGGATCGCATCGCGTGCTGCCGATAAGGCTTGTTGTGGGATGACGGGCGCTTTGCGCAGCAACAGATCACGGAGCGGAACCGGCGGCTGGTGCCCAAGCACTGGTGGCGCCTTGGCATCATCGTGCTGGTCATCCTCGCTCTCGGGCCCCCAGCGTGGCTCGTCGTCCGAATCTCCAGGTTCCGGTGTGGGGGTGTCATCCCTGCGCTCTGCTTCGCGGTCCTCGCCGGTTACTGGAACCAGCTAGCGGGGACGCATGTACGGATTTCCGTCTCGATCGAAGAACTCGCAGGCCTGCTCTGACGCGAGAAAGGACCCGCACGCGCGGGCCCAGTCTCCTGTTCCGTCCTACGTAGGGGGAGGCTTCGGAATCGGAATCCCCAGCTCTTCGCACAGTCGCGCGAGTTCGTCGTATGCGTCGTCC
>JALZEI010000063.1 GCA_030862115.1 Actinomycetota bacterium | reverse complement strand
TGTTCCCGTGACGGTCGATCAGCATGTGATAGGCGATGTCCGGCCACCCCTCCGCCTGATGACCCGCCTGATAGGAGCGGAACCGGCTGGGGGCGTCGCTGTTGTCGCGGAGAACCGCCCCGCTGTGATGGACGGTCAGGCGACGGATCGTGTGACGACGGAAACCGCCCTTCGGCTTCCTGGCCCCCCAGGCCTCTCGGCAGATTGCGTCGCGCGTTCGAGCGCCGGCGCTCGTTGCGATCTCACGGGCGACGGCATCCACACGCTCGAGCAAACCCTTCGACGACGCTGCGATCGCAAGAGCGCCGGTCCACGCGAGCAGGCGGCGGCGGGACACGCCCGGAGAGTTCGAGAAACACTCGTCACACACACCCTGACACTACTAACCCGTCACCTGTTGCGTTCGAGAACAGGGCCGCCTAACGTCTGGCCCATGACCTCCCACTTCGGAACATCTAGGGGCGGGCGACGCGCATGAAACTCGGCATGGTCGGCCTCGGAAAAATGGGGGCGAACATGACGCGGCGTCTGGTCGAGCGCGATCACGAGGTGATTGCCTTCGACGTCGACGAGGCTGCAGTTAAAGCCGTGACCGAGATCGGCGCGCGGGGGGCGGGCTCGCTCGCCGCGCTGGTGGAGGCTCTCGACAGTCCTCGAGTCGTGTGGTTGATGGTTCCCGCGGGTGCGATAACGCAGCAGACGATCTCGGAGTTGACGGAGCTTCTGCAGGGGGGAGACACCGTCGTCGACGGGGGAAACTCCCGTTACGGCGACAGCATTCGGCGAGCCGAAGATCTGGCGCAAAGAGGGATCCGCTGGGCCGACGCCGGAACATCGGGCGGGATCTGGGGTCTCACCGAAGGCTTTTGTCTCATGGTCGGTTCGGACGCCGGCACGTTCAAGGACCTCGAGCCGATCTTCTCGTCGCTTGCTCCACCAGACGGATACGCACGCGTCGGCCCCCCCGGAGCCGGGCACTTCGTGAAGATGGTGCACAACGGAATCGAGTACGCGCTGATGCAGTCCTACGGAGAGGGTTTCGAGTTGCTGCGCTCGAGCGACATGGAGCTTGACGTCGACCAGATCGCCGAGCTCTGGCGCCACGGCAGCGTGGTCCGTTCCTGGCTTCTCGACCTCGCGGCCAAGGCTCTCGCCTCCGACCCGCAGCTGACCGACGTAGCCGGCTATGTCGAGGACTCCGGCGAGGGCCGCTGGACGGTCGAGACCGCTCTCGAGAACGCGGTGCCGGCCCCCGTGATCACTCTGTCTCTGATGCGTCGGTTCTCGTCTCGTCAGCCCGACTCGTTCTCGAACAAACTCATCGCCGCGCTCCGGCGCGAGTTCGGAGGTCACGCCACCCGCGGCGAGGAATAGCTCCCAAGGTGGGAACATGAAGACGTGTCGACGGTAGCCCCAGAGCGTCTCAAGGAAGCGACCCCCAACGAACGTACCGAGCCCGACCGTCCGTGGCTCGTGATCGTGTGGGACGATCCGATCAACCTGATGTCGTACGTAACGTGGGTATTCCAGAAGCTTTTCAACTATCCCCGGGCTCAAGCTACGAAGCTGATGCTGCAGGTTCACAACGAAGGACGGGCCGTTGTTTCCTCCGGCCCCCGCGAAAAGGCAGAGCACGACTGCTTTCGTTTGCACGCGCACGGCTTGTGGGCCACCTTGTCGAAGAGCGACTGAGCAATGGTGAGATTGGAGTCGGCCGGCTCGGGAATCGCGCTGATGCTTGAGACGGACGAGGCGGTCGTCGTAGGGCGCCTGCTCGACGACATGATCGAGTTCCTTTCGGCTGAAAACCCCGACGACGCCATCGAGGAACGCCTCTTCCCAAGCGCTTACGACGACGACGCCGAAGCCAAGAAGTTCACCGACATGGTGGGCGACGAACTCCGCTCAACAAAAATGAAGAACTTCGAGGTGATGCGAGCGGGAATCGACCACAGTGGAGGCCGCACCATACTCACACCGGACGATGTGGAGACGTGGTTGAGGGGACTTACAGACCTGCGCCTTGCCCTCGGGACCCGCTTGGAAGTGACCGAGGAGAAGATGGCGAGGATCCCTGAGGCCGACGATCCAGAGGCCCCGGCTCTCGGCCTGTTGCACTGGATGGCATGGTTGCAAGAGATGTTGATCGATTCACTTTCGGAACGGGAGGACGGCGATGACAAAACTGACGAAGGGAATGGAAGCTCCTGACTTCGAGCTGGTGGACGGCGAGGGTAAGACCTGGCGGCTAAAAGACCTGCGCGGGCAAAAGGTGATCATCTATTTCTATCCGGCCGACAACACTCCCGGGTGTACCGCGCAGGCCTGCGACTTCAGAGACTCGATAGAGGATTTCGAGATCTCGGGTTACCAAGTACTTGGCATCAGTCCCCAGGGGGCCAAGTCGCATCAACGGTTTACGGAGAAGTACGAACTCAACTTCCCCCTGCTCGTTGACAAGGACTTCGAGGCAGCCAGGAGCTACGGAGTCACCAGCGAGACGGGAGCCCAGTTCAAGGGCATCCCGATCCGGATCAAGCGGTCTACGTTCGTTATCGACGAAGAAGGAAAACTCATCGAAGCGCTATACGGAGTCAGAGCACGCGGCCACGTGGAAAAGCTGCGGACCATGCTCGCAAGCTAGCCCACGCGTTCTCGAATAAGCGCGACATCGTCGCCAATCTGTGCCCAGGGCGTTTCACATATGACCGCCGGCGCTCCCGCGGCCCTGACCATGTCGACGATCATCTCGGTATCCATCTGGCCGTCGGTGAAGTTGGCGTGCCGGTCGGCGCCCGTCCCCGGGGGATCGCGCGAATCGTTGGCATGGATCAGATCGATCCTGCCCGTAGCCTCGAGAACGCGCTCGATAACCCCATCGAGTTCCTCGCCCGCGGCGTGAGCATGACACGTGTCAAAACAAAATCCGACATCGAACTCCTTTACGTAAGGCCACAGCTTCTCGAGGGTGGCGATGTGACGGGCCATGGCATTTGAACCTCCGGACGTGTTCTCGATGAGGATCTGAACCGGGCTCTCGATCTCTTCCAGAGCCTTCCGCCAGCGGTAGAACCCTTTCTCGACCCCATCCTCTGAGTGACCGGCGTGAACGATGACGGCGGCCGCGGCAATCTCCTCGGCCCTCTCGAGGGTATTCGTGAGGATCTTCCGGGACGGGATCCGGATGCGGTTGTTGGGCGAGGCGACGTTGATCAAGTAGGGGGCGTGCACGTACACGGGCAGCGAGGACTCCCTGAGCTGGCCGGCGTACGGAAGAGGAGGTGGTTTCTTCCAGGACTGCGGCGGGCCCACGAAGAGTTGTATGCACTCGGCCCCCACCTCCGCCGCCTCCGCGAGCGGGTCCTCCTGCGGGACATGCGCTCCGATGATCACTTAAGACAACCTAGCCGCGGCGACCGGGGTTGCCCCCCTCGGAACTATCGAACATGATGCACCCATGAAGCTTCTTAGAGACATCGCCATCAGCCACCTACTCACCATCGAACGACACAACACGCTGCGGCAAGCCGCCAAAGCCATGACCGAAAGAGGCGTCGGCAGCGCGGTCATCATGACCGACGGCAAAGTCGCCGGCATCGTTACCGAGCGCGATCTCTTGTACGCGATCTCGGACGGCAGCGACTTCGATTCGACACCGGTGGAATCGATCATGACCGAAGACCCCGTCGCCGGCGCGCCGGGATGGGAACTTACCCGAGCCGTCCGAACGATGATCGACGGCAACTTCCGTCACCTGCTCGTCAAGGAAATGGACGATCCGATCGGGATCGTGTCATTGAGAGACCTCATGGATGCGGTGGCCGAGCAACTTCAGGAGATAGAGCCGGCCTCGGACTGAGCGACGAGCCGCGCAAGGGCCGTCTTCTGCATCCTCTTCAGTCTCGCGCGCAGTAACAACGAGAGGACCCTGCCGGAGAACCCTGTGGGCAGGTGAGACTCCAGATGATGCACGACGAGACAGCCGTCGTCGCTCGGTCGAACCTCATAGCGCACGGTCATTCCCACGCCGACGATCACCTGCTCTTCGTACAAGGTGGAAGAGACGGTGGTGGCCACGCTTCGACCCTCGACCCCAAAACCGAGCATGCGCGCCCGCCCCCATACGGAATCTCCAGTCGTCAGCCGGACGGGGCCCTCGGCCGAGATGACCTCGGGTTGCCAGCCCGGTCGCTTGGAGGCGTCGAGAAGGAGGCCTATCACCGAGTCGGGTGAGCATCTGGCGGGGCTTGATCGTTCGGTCACGAAGGGTTTCTTTGCCGTCACGGATTTGAGTGTAGTAACGGTGCGGGGGCTAACCTTGCACGAGCGCAGACACACAAGGAGGACACATGCCCAGAGTCTTCTCGATCAGACCGACGCTTCAAATGAAGGGCCGGAAATTCAAAGGACTTCGAGGGTGGGCGGGCAAGCCGTTCCATCCCCCTCTCACGGACGTGCCGGTCACCTGCTACCTCCTCGTCGGGGTTTTCGATGTGATCTCGTTCTTCTACCGAGACAGCCAGGCGTCGATCGCACGTGAGTTCTTCGTCTCCGGGACGCACATCCTCATCGCGGGCGCGATCGTTTCCGTGTTGACCGCTCTAACCGGTTTCTGGGACTGGCTCAAGTCCACAGCTAAGGGCACGCAGGCCCGGCGGACGGCCAACTTCCACATGGCCGTAATGCTTTTCGTCACCGCCTTGGTGATCGTGGACATCGTCATGCGCTTGTCGAATTGGACCGACTTGCACGTCACGGGACCGATCATGCTTCTGTCGGTAGCCATAGCGGGCCTGGTCACCTTCGGGTCGATGTACGGCGGCGCGCTCGT
>JALZEI010000057.1 GCA_030862115.1 Actinomycetota bacterium | reverse complement strand
GGCGGTCGCGCAGTACAGGATGCCGATCTTCTTATGGTCGACGGTTGTTACCCAGCTCCACCATCCAGTCGTCGCGCGAGGGCGCCTGAACAACCGGCGATCTGCTGCAGCAGCTACTGCCATGCGGTTCTCCCCATTCTCGTCACTTCAACGTGTTCAGGTACGCGATCAAATCGTTGATCTGGTCGTCGGTGAGTCCAAGGTCGGGCATGCGCGCACCGGGCTTCACCCCCGGTGGGTCGGCAAGCCACGCCCTCAGATTGGGCTCGGTGTTTTCGAATATCGCGCCGGCGAACGTCTCCCGGGACGCGAAGTGAGCGAGGTTGGGACCGGTCGCCGGCTGTGGCATTCCGCCGTCCTCGGTCATGTTGGCGTCGACGGCGTGGCACGACGCGCACGCCGGCCCGTTGGCGAACTCCCCGCCCTCGGTCCCTTGCTGGAAAAGCAGGGCACCGTCTCCGGCGGTCCCCGCCTCGGGGGGCTCCACCGTCGTCTGCTGCTCCTCCACCCATTCGTCGAAGTCGTCGGGGGTCTCGGCCACCACCTCCAAACGCATGTAGGCATGGCCCAGGCCGCAAAATTCCTTGCACTGACCCTTGTAGGTGCCGGGCTTATCCGCGTTGAGTCTCATTGTGTTGGTGCGACCCGGAATGATGTCCTGCGTACCGGCGAGACGAGGGACCCAGTAACTGTGAATGACCTCGTTGTCTCCGGTGACGAGATCCGTCGTGGCTCCCTCGAGACTGATGTACACGTCCCGGCCGGTGGGGATGTGCAATTCGTTGGCCGTGACTATCCCAAGTTCCGGGTACTGGTATTCCCACCAGAACTGGCGCGCGACCAGCGTGACCTCGAGTGCCCCCTGTGGTCTCTCGGCCTGCTGGATGATCGTGCTCACCGTCGGCACGGCGAGTCCAAGCAAGATCAAGGCGGGAACCGCCGTAAGGACGATCTCGACCTTCGTGTTGCCGTGGAACTGCCTCGCCTCGACACCGGGCTTGTGACGAAAACGGAAGAGGGCGAACACCAGTAGCCCCTCGACGACGACGAACACGACCACGGCGATGAGAAAGGTGATGTCCCAGAGCTGGTCGGCTTTCCCGGCGACCGGCCCTTCGGGCTTCAAGGCATCCTGCGGAGCGTTCTCGGCGCACCCCCCGAGTACAAGAGATAGGACCGTCGCCGCGCCCACTGCGAGTCGCCGGTTGTCTGAAATTCGCTCGCGAAGCCTCAAATCGTCTCCAATTGAGCCCGTTGACCTGCGGAGCATATCCAACCGACCCCCATTAGCCTTGTGAAAAATGGTGCCCACCGAAGAACTGGACGAATACCCCCACCGGTCGCGCGTCGTCAAGTACGCGATCGTTGTCGCCGCCGCGGTTCTGGGGATCGGGGTTCTCTACTACCTGCTGCAGCCGACGGACGGCGAGGTCAGGTTGCCCAGCTTCGAGCTCCCCTTGCTTGAAGGCGATGGAACCCTGACGGATGACGAGCTCAAGGGCTCGCCGGTCGTCCTCAACTTCTTCGCGTCCTGGTGCGGCCCCTGTATCGAAGAGGCCCCGCTGCTGGAGAGAACCTGGAAGAAATACCAGGACGAGGGGGTCAGGTTCGTCGGCGTGAACATCGAGGACACCGAGGACCGGGCGCTCGACTTCGTCCGCACCTACGGGATCACCTTTCCAGTGGTAACGGACTACGACAAGGAGCTCTTGGGGGGGCTGGGCCTGATCGAGGGACTGCCCCAGACCGTATTCATTGCGCCCGACGGAAGGCTCTCGTCGGTGACCGCCGGGGACGCGGCCGAAGGTGGCCGGGGCGGGACGACGGCCCTTGGTGCGATCGAGCCCGAGGTGCTCGAGAGCCGAATCCAGGCGCTCCTAGACGACGCCGGCCAGGGTCCCTAGAAACCCGGCATCCTTTAGTCTCGGGGGGCTTTGAGTACCCCTTCTACAACCGTCCGACCATCTCCGAAGCGAAAGGCAAAGTTCGCCATCGGCGGTCTCGCCGCGCTCGCGATCGTCGTCGCTCTGATCGTCTGGGCGATGAACCAGTCGGGCTCCCAAGCCTTCTTCAAGACGGTGTCGGAGCTGACCCAAGGTGAAACGTTGCGCACGGCGGACTATCGGGTCAACGGCAACGTCGTGGCCGACTCGCTCGAGAGGGACGGCGTCCACACCTCCTTCGCGATAACGGACGGGACCGAACAACTGCGGATCGAAACCCAGGAGGCGCTTCCCGACGCCTTTTGGACGGCCTACGAGAACGACCCCGAGGGCGTTGAGATAATCGCCCAAGGTCGGTACGACGGGCGAACGTTTACCGCCCATCAGGTGCTCGCGAAGTGCCCCTCGAAGTTCAAGGCCAAGGTCTGAGCGACTCCCCGGTCTTCTCTCTGGCGGGTTTGGGCCGGCCCTCTTTGATTGCGGCGCTGATCTTTGTGGTCGCGGCCGTGTTCCTGTCGATCGCGGGCGCCCGGGGCAGGCGACTGGACCTGATCGAGGCCGGTAGACGGTGCATCTACGCGACCTTTGCGTTCGTCGGTGTGGCGGCCGTGTCGTTGTTGACGGCGTTGTTCGCGCACGACTTCTCTCTCGATTACGTGGCCCGCTATTCGTCCCGCTCGCTCGCCGGCCCCTACACGGTGTCGGCCCTATGGGGCGGAATGGAGGGCTCGCTTCTTTTCTGGACGCTGCTGTTGACGGGGTTCTCCACGCTCGCCTTACGAAAAGTCCCGATCGGCAACGCTCGACTCGGCGGCTGGGCGGCCGGCATCCTGGGAGGTGTCGCGCTGTTCTTCATCGCCCTCCTGGTTTTCCCGGCGAACCCCTTCGTGCAGATGGCAGACATCCCCGCCGACGGCCAGGGCCTCAACCCGCTGTTGCAATCGCCGGGCATGATGATCCACCCGCCGCTCCTTTACACGGGCTTCGTCGGGTTCTCGATCCCGTTCGCCTTCGCCCTGGCCTCGCTGATCTCGGGCCGTCTCGACGAGCCCTGGTTCGGTGCGACAAGACGCTGGACGCTGTTCGCCTGGAGCGCGTTGTCCATCGGCATAGTGCTCGGCGGAGCCTGGGCGTACACCGAGCTGGGCTGGGGTGGTTACTGGGCGTGGGATCCGGTCGAGAACGCGTCGTTCATGCCGTGGCTGACCGCGACCGCGTTCGTTCACTCCGTCGTAATCCAGGAGCGACGGCGCATGCTGAAGGTCTGGAACGTGTCGCTGATCCTGCTCACCTACGTGCTCGCAGTTTTCGGCACGTTTCTGACTCGATCGGGAATCCTGTCGAGCATCCATACCTTCACCGAGGGGGCTACGGGCAAATGGTTCCTTCCCTTCCTCGGCCTCATGTTGCTGGGCGGGTTCGCAGTAGTGGCCTTTCGTCTCGGAGCCCTGCGAAGCGAGAACCGGCTCGATTCGCTTCTGTCGCGCGAGTCGGCCTTTTTGGCCAACAACGTTCTCTTTCTGGCCGCCGCCTTCACGGTGCTGTGGGGGACGATCTTTCCGATCATCAACGAGGCTGCCGGCGGGGTAAGGCTCTCGATCGGGCCGCCCTATTTCAACCGGGTCTTCATCCCGATCGCGCTCGCGATCCTTGCCCTTACCGGTCTGGGGCCCCTCATCTCGTGGCGCCGGATGAGCGGCGGCTCGCTCCTCAAGGTCGTCCGCGTACCCCTGATTGCCGGCGCAACGGTGGCCGTCGCCCTCGGACTGTTGGGAGTAACGAGCGTGGGCACCTTGATCGCCTTTGGGCTGGCCGCCTTCACCGCCGCGACCGTGGCGACCGAGTTCATGCGGGGGAGCCGGATCTATCGCCGCAAAGACAAGATCGGCTGGCCGGGGGCGCTTGCCAAGACGTTGGCGCGGAACCGCCGCCGCTACGGCGGATACGTCGTACATCTCGGGGTGGCGCTGATCGTGGTCGGCTTCGCCGGAGCCGCTTTCAAGACCGAGCGACAAACGGAGCTCGCAGTCGGCGAATCGATGACGGTCGGCGACTACCAGCTGACGCACGAGGGCGTCGACCGCGCGCGGACCGCAGAGAAACAGATGAACACCGTGGGCGTCTCGGTCGAACGTGGCGGCGAGCGCATCGCCACGATGACCCCGCAGCGAAACTTCCACTTCGCCCAGCAGCAAACGCAATCCGAAGTGGCCATCCGCTCCACGCCCGTCGAGGACCTTTACGTCGTGGTGACCGCCATCGACGAAGACGGGACCATCGTGCTGCGCGCCTTTGTCAATCCGCTCACCTGGTGGATCTGGGCCGGCGCGGGTGTGATGGCCGCGGGCATGAGCGTCATCCTCTCGGGAGCCGCGGAGGCGGCCCCCGCACGACGACGAGCGCGCGTCCCCAAACCGGCGGTTGTCTCGTGAGCCGGCGGTACCTCTTGGGTGCAGCGTGTTTATTTTTGGTTTTGGGCGGCGGGCCTGCAGCGGCGAACCCGTCGGACGTCGCCGCCAAGGTCTCCTCCGAGATCATGTCTCCGTACTGCGAGGGAGTGACGCTGCACGACTGCGCCTCGGGCGCCGCGGCACAGATGCGACAGCGCATCGAGAACTGGGCCCGGCTCGGCTGGAGCGAGGAGCGCATTCTCGAACGCATCGAAGCTGAATGGGGCGAGGGTATCCGGGCGGCGCCGAAGACCGAGGGCCTCGGCCTTCTGGCGTGGATTCTGCCGCTGGCCGCGCTGGGGGGCGGCGCGCTCATCGCCGGACTCCTCGCACGACGCTGGAGATCACGCGCCGACTCCGCCGAATCCACGACCCGCGAGCTCAGCGCGTCGGAAAGAGCGCGGTTGGACGCGGAACTTGCCGGAATAGAGGAGCAAGCGTGATCCCGATCGTCGTCGTTATCGCCGGCGCCCTCGCTCTGCTCGCCTACGTGATCGCTCCCCTGCGCTCCTCCGGAGACAACCGGATCCCCGAAAAAGACGGGGCGCGCGAGGATGCCGAAGCCGACAAGCGCGTGGCACTCGTCTCCCTTTTGGAGTTGGAGCAAGACCGGGACTCCGGCAAGCTCACCGAATCCGACTACGACTCTTTGAGAAAGGATTACGAGGGTGAGGCCGTAGCCGCGCTGCGCCGTCTCGACGATGTCGACGACGCTCCCAGCCCCGATGCCGACGATGATCTCGAGTCCGAGATCGCCAGGATCAAAGCGCAGCTCAAGTGCCCCGCGTGCGGGGCGCCGCGCGGAGGCGGCCCACGCTGCGCACAATGCGGCGCCTGATCGCGGCCTGCGCCGCTCTCATCGTTGTGGCTCTGCCGGCGGCCGAGGCTCAGTCCGACGCCGTCATTCGGGGGCGCGTTGTACACGGGAAAACGGATCGCGGTCTGCCAAACATCGTCGTCACGTTGCTCGGGGCACGCGACGACGGGAGCGGACGGATCAAAGAGGAGTCGAACTCAGGACGCGACGGCTCGTTCGCGTTTCCAAAAGTGGAGATCGATCCACAGATGACCTACACGGTCGAGGCCGAGTACGACGACGGACTCTTCGTCGGCGAGAACATCGCCATCGAAGACGGGGAAGCGTCGCCCATCGATCTCGAGTTGTGGGACACCACGCCCGATCCGGCCGCCATATCGATCGCGCGTCACCACGTTTTCGTCCTTCGCAACTCCGACGGCGTCGGCGTGCTCGAGTCGGTGACGGTGACCAACGAAACCGAGGAGGCCTACGTAGGGCGAGCGGCAACCATGGGAGGAGACACCGGTCCGGGGACGCCGACGCTGGGCTTCGGGCTCCCTCCACAGGCAATCGGCGGCCGAGTCGACATTCTCTCCTCGGACATCAACCGTCTTTACGTCACCGAGACGGACTTCGGGTTCGCGGCCACGGTTGCGATCCCTCCCGGCGAAACGACCACGATCTTCGGTTATGCAGCAGAGGGCACGGGGGGTAGCTACGACATCTCGCGGCGAATCCTTTATCCGACCGAGGAGCTGGCGACCTTCGTGACGGATCCTTTCGTCGTCCAGAGCAACCGCCTGGCTCCCGATAAAGATGAAACCATCCGCGGCCGCACCTACAACGTATGGAGATCGACGGAACCTCTCGATCCGGGAGACCTCGTCCCCCTCGCGGCGGTTGCCGAAGGAAGCTCCTCGAGTGGCCTGGAAACCGGCGCGGTGATCGGACTAGGGGCTCTTGCTCTTCTGATCGCGGCCGCCTTTATGTGGCGCAAGCGCGGTTCCGCCCCGGCCCCCAAGACCACGCGCGAGGACCTGCTGACGGCGATCGCGGAGCTCGATTTGAAAAAGGACGTGGGAGACATCTCGGCCGAGGAGTGGGCCGCGCGTCGCGCCTCGCTGAAGTCCAGATTGCGCGAGCCGGAGCCGGCGCCGTGATTGCGCTCGAGTCTCTGAGCGTCGTCTACGGAAGAACCGTTGCTCTGCACGACGTCACCCTTGAATTGCATCCCGGAATCACCGGCCTGTTCGGTCAAAACGCATCGGGAAAAACAACCTTGCTGCGAGCACTCGCCGGGCTTACTCGCCCTACGTCGGGACGGGTCTTGGTAGACGGAATACCGGTTGCTCTGACCGACGAGGGCTTCCGGCGTCGCGTCGGGTATGCAGGTCACGAGCCGGGGCTTTATGCGCGTCTCACGGTCGCGGAGAACCTCAACCTCTTTGCGCGCCTTTATGGTGTCTCGGGACAACGAGTGGAGGAGCTGCTTGCCTCTCTCGGGATCGAGGACCGCTCCGCTAAAGCGGTGTCGGCTTTGTCCGCCGGTTTGAAGCGGAGAGCCGCCGTTGCGCGCGCGATGCTGCACGAACCCGACATCCTCCTGCTCGACGAACCGTATGCAAATCTCGACGACGAGGCCGCCGATTTCGTGACGCAAACGATTCTCAGGTGGCACGCACCAGGAAGGTTAGGAGTGGTCGCGACGCACGGGGCGAAACGAGTGAAGGCGTTTGCGAGCGCCGGACTCATCCTCAAGCGAGGAGAGCCTGTGAGCTATCGCGTCCGAACTCCAATAGAGGCAACAACATGACGGCCGAAGCGGGATTCGTCGGCAAACTCGGCGCGCTCGCACGGAAGGACTTACGCCTCGAGTCGCGTGGGCGCGACACGCTTCCTCCGATGCTGGCGTTCTCCTTTGCCGTCGTCATAGTTCTGGCTTTCACGCTTCCCGCCGGCGGTGAGATGGAACGGGTCGCGAGGGTCGACGTCTTGGCGGGCTTTTTATGGATCACGGTGCTGTTTGCCGGACTGATCGGTTTCGCCCGAACGTTCGAGGTCGAACGAGAGGAGGGGGCACTCGATATTCTCCTGCTCGTACCCATTGATCGATCGGGTCTGTACATCGCCAAGGCAACCGCGAACTTCGTCTTTGTCGTGCTGACTCAGGTGTTTCTGGTACCGGCATTCGTCCTGCTGTTCGATCTTGACGTCGGCGGCGACTGGTGGGCTCTCGCGCTCGTCATCCTCTTGGCCGATCTCGGCTTCGCCCTGGTAGGAACGCTGTTCTCGTCGATTGCCGCCCACACGAGGAGTCGAGAGCTCGTCCTGCCCATCCTGGCCCTTCCCGCGCTCGTCCCGGTGTTTATTGCCGCGACCGAACTGACCTCCGATCTGTTTCTCGGAGCCGGCCTCGAGCTCGTCGCGCAAAGAGGGTGGTTCGGCGTCCTCGTTGCGTTCGATGCTCTTCTGGCGATCGTAGGCAGCCTTCTATTCGAATTCGCGGTCGATTGAAGATGAAACGACTCTTAACCGCGACCATTGCCTTCGTTGTGCTCGTAGCTTGTGGGGGCGGAGTAGACGCGCCGGCCCCCTCCGAGCGGCCGATCGGGGCGGCACCCCCCATCGCGCTTCCGGAACCGGACGAGGCTCTGGCGGCTTACCTGGTGTTCCGCGAGCAACCGTTCTCTTCGGAAGAGCGCGACGCGATCGAACAACTGGATCGGGTCAGCGTGGTCGCGGCCGCAAGCATCAAGGAAGTGCCGGCAACGGCCGGCGAGAACGCAGCACGGGTGCGCGTTGGTGCGGTAGATCCCGTTGAATTTCGATCCGTCGCGCCGGCCTCCAGCCGCGACGCGACCTTCGTGTGGGAGGAGATGTCGGCCGGCGAGGCGATCGCAACCTTCGCCGCCGCCGAAGCACTCGATCTCGCGGAGTCGAACCGGCTGACGATCGGTCCGAACGAGGTAAGGGTCGGTGCCTTTGCCGACAACGGCGTCCCGAATATCGCCGATGTGCTCGTGAACGAGGCCGTGGGGCGAAGACTCGGATTGGGCGAACCGCAATGGCTCGTCGTAGGAATCCCGCCGAACTCGGATCTCGACGCCGCCGGCAAGGCTCTCGACGCCGCCCTGCCCGACGCGAACGTCGTCCGACTGTTAATCGAGACTCCCGACATTCTCGAACCCCAGTCCCCGGAGGTCGTCGGGGAGGTCACGGGAAGCCTCATCGGGACGATGAGTTTTCGTGTGCTGGACGACGGGTTCATCAAGCCGGATAAACAATGGGTGACGGAGAACATCGCTACCGCGACGGTCCCTCTCATAGGAGAGGTCACCTGTCACCGCTTGATGATCCCGCAGCTGAGCTCGGCCCTCAGTGAGATCGAGCAACAGGGGCTTGCGCAACTCATTCGACCCGACGATTACGGGGGCTGTTACGTGCCCCGGTTCATAGACCGCGACCCGTCGATGCCGCTGTCCATGCACGCCTTTGGGCTCGCCGCCGACTTCAACGTGTCCACCAACTTGCTGGGCTCGCAGGGGGATCAGGACCCTCGGGTCGTCGAGATATTCGAGAAATGGGGCTTCGAGTGGGGTGGCCGCTGGGATCGACCGGACCCGATGCACTTCGAGCTCGCCGCCATCGTCGACACCGATTAAGCGATGTGCGCCGATAGGGTGAGCGGCATGACAGACGAGGGGCGATCGCGCCCGGACCGGCTGGGGCTCTTGGGCGTCGCCGCCGGAGTCGCCATGGCCGTCGCCCTGTTCATGACCTTCTTCGTCGCCCGCGAGGCCGGTGCCGCGATGGGAGGTCAGCTCCAGCGCATTTTCTACGTGCACGTTCCGTCTGCGTGGGTCGGTTATCTCGCCTTTGCGATCGTGTTCATCTCCTCGATCGCGTACCTCCGAACGGGCGCGCGGCGATGGGATCTGCTGGCGCACTCGGCGGCCGAGATCGGAGTCGTCTTCATAACGGTCGTGCTCATTACCGGTCCCATCTGGGCGCACCCGGTGTGGGGGACTTGGTGGCAGTGGGACGCCCGCCTGACCTCCGCGCTGCTCATGTGGTTGACCTACGTGGGCTATCTGTTCCTGCGCAACCTCACGACCGACCCCGCGCGAGCCGGTCGGCTGGCCGCGGTCGTCGGCATCGTGGGGTTCGTCAACGTCCCGATCGTGCACTTCTCGGTGCAGTGGTGGAGGACGCTGCACCCGAGCGGCCCCACGCTCGCCGATCCCACCGAGGCGTCGGGCTTCGCCGCCTCCGAGACGATCACTTTTCTCGTGTCCCTCGTTGCCTTCACCCTCTTGTTCGCCTGGATGTTGGCGCTGCGCACGAGGGTGGGGCGGATGCGCGACGAGATCGACCGGATGGAGATCGCGGAGCAAACGCGCCCGCGGGTGCCGGTCGCCACATGAACGCGTCCTGGCTGGTGGTTGCCATGGGGGCCGCCGCGATCTGCATAGGCGGCTACGTCTTCGTGCTGTTGCTACGCAAGAGCCGCCTCGAAGCCGGCCTTAACGTCCTCCGCGAGCGAGAGCCGCGGTCTTAGTTCGAGAACCGTATGTCCGGCGCCGACCTCGCTCATCGGCGTTGCAAAAGTCCTGCTCAAGCGCACAAAGTCAGTGATTTTCTGAACCCTCCGTTGCTATGATGAGCGCCGCATGGCGCCCCTCGCTCGGCTTTACAAATACACAGATCGCGAAATGACGTGGACCCGGGCAATCGTGCTCGGAACGCTCATTTGGATCGTCTCGATCGTGCTCCTGGCCCAACTCCCCTCGCTACTCATCTATTGGGCCGACCAGTACGTCGCCGAGATCATCGATTTCTCGACCAGGATCCCCCTCGTGGACGACGAGGGCCTCAACACCACCCAGATCCGCATCGTCCGCGACCTCGTAGCCAACGGCGTTCAGATTGGACTTCTGGTCGCCATGCTGGTTGCTGCCTATATCTGGCAGGAGCGCAAGCGCAAGCGCATCGGCGGGAAGGGTGTCCAGGATGTCGTCAAGGGCTACATGCCCGGGAAGTAGGAGAGATGCCTAACGTTCCCGACCCCAAGAACATGGAGATCATCGAGAAACCGATCTTCCGCGACGACTACGAGATGGAGCTCGTCGACTCGGACTGGCTCAAGACCGCCGTCAAGCCAAAGAGGTTCATCGACTTCATTCCGGAGCAGTGCATCCTCTGTGAGGGTTGCGTGGACATCTGCCCCTGGTACTGCATCTTCATGGTCAATCCGGAGTCGGTCGCCGAATCTGGGAACATCGAGCTCGCCCGTCAGATGGGGGCAACCGATATCTTGTTCTTGATCGACGACAATGCGTGCACTCGCTGCAACCTGTGCGTCGAGCGCTGTCCCACGGGCGCTTTGGTCCAAAGCGAAGTAGCGGGCGGCAAGAAGAGGGGCGCTCGAGCCATGGGCAAGGTCCCCCAGTCGCAGAAGGCCTCATAGGGAGAACAATGGCGCGGCGGATCTCACTGAAACCAAAGGAGCTCGTCTCGCAGGGGATGGACTCCCTACACAAGAGCCAGTTGTGGCGCTCGATCTTCAGGCCGGGCTCGATCTTCCGCCG
>JALZEI010000042.1 GCA_030862115.1 Actinomycetota bacterium | reverse complement strand
TGTCCGGGAAGTTCCGCGGAGGCAAGCGCATCTTCCGAGCGGAGTTCGCCGGCGACGACACGTACACGCAGTCCTTCGCGCAGATCGGCGGCTGATCGGCGCCCAGCCGAGAGCCATCGCAACAAGCCGATCTCGCGTCCAAGGTCCTCGGCTACCGCGTGTACTTCCTCGATGGCAAGGGCGACGTCGCTACTCAGCGGGACTTCGTAGCGAGCATGCTCACCGCGGGGCTGGAGCCCGGCGAGATCGGTGCGTTTCCCCAGAGCGCGTTCGAGGGGTGGAGGACGTCAGGTTCGCCGGAGGAGCGCTACACGCAGCTGCTTAGTCGACTGCTGGCGGTCGTACGTTCAACCGAGCCGTACTACGAGGACACCCCGCGCCACTTCATAGCTCGCTCCCTGAAGGAAAGGGATCATCTCCCCACCTGCTCAGCAGAGCTACTCGCGCGCTTGGGCGCGGTTGCCGCTCCGTTGATGGGAGACCGCAATGACTGAGGTTCTTCCCTGCTCGGCGGCTCATGGCTTGTGCCCGTTCGATTCTCCGGCGTCTGGAGCGGGTGGATGGGACGGTTCCGGGAGCCACCGATACCCCAGCCCCGGTTCCGTCGTGATCCAGCGCGGAGATGACGGAATGTCGCCGAGCTTCTGACGAAGCTGCCGCACATATAGCCGGAGGTAGTTCGACTCTGTCCCGTACTCAGGCCCCCAGACCTTCTGCAGCAGCCACGTGTGCGTCAGAAGCTTTCCAGGGTTCGTGGCCATCTGTTCCAACAGCCGGTATTCGGTCGGTGTTAGATGGATGGTTTCATCGCCTAGCTTCACTAGTTTCTTGAGCAGGTCGATCTCGAGCCCGTCGAACCGGAGGACAGGATCCAGCGACGTTTCGGAAGCCGCTCGCCGGCGAACAGCCCGCATGCGCGCCAGCAGTTCTTTCATGCCGAACGGTTTGGTGACGAAGTCATCGGCTCCCGCATCAAGCGCCGCAACCTTCTCCTCTTGGCCGTCGCGCACAGAGATGACGATGACGGGCAGTTCTGACCAGGCCCGGAGTCTTTGGATGACCTCGTGCCCTTCGATTCCTGGGAGCCCTAGATCAAGCAGCACGAGGTCGAGTTCCTCCTCCGCAGCGACCGAAAGAGCTGTTTCCCCGCTTGCCGCCGTGACTACGTCGTAGCCGCGGGCGCTGAGAGCGTTCGTGACTGCCTTGAGCATCTGCGAGTCGTCGTCAACTACGAGCACCCGTTCGCGCATCGGTCACCTCCCGTGTCGCGGAGGGCCGCGGACATGGAAGCTCGAACGTGAATGCGGCGCCTCCTTGCGGGTTGTCGGATATCCACATGCGTCCTCCATGCGCCACGACGATCGCGTTGGAGATCGCGAGGCCAAGCCCGGTTCCGGATGCCGAGGCCCCGCCGCGCTCGAAGGGTTCGAAGATCCGAACTCGGTCCTGTTTGGGGACACCAGGCCCGCGATCCACCACAGTCACGCGAACGACCTCTTGACTCCCGACCGCAGATAGCGTGATCGGGCTGCCGACAGGGGTGAACTTGACTGCGTTCTCTAGCAGGTTAGTCAGCACCTGATCGATCTGAACGACATCCATCGGGACTTCTGGTACGTCCTCTCCGACCCTGATCTCGACGGACCTGTCATCGAGGAGGGGACGAAGCCGCTGCACGACGCTCTCCATCAGTTCGTCGATCGGACTCGGCACTTTGACGGGCTCGAGGGCACCTGCTCGAAGCCGAGCGACGTCGAGCAGGTTGTTGACCACACGATGGAGACGTTCGGCCTCTTGCTTGATCGTCTCGAGATGCTCGCCACGTTGCCCTGCGGTGAAGCCTCGTCCGTCGATGAGACTGGTAACAGCGGCCATGATCGCCGCGAGAGGCGTCTTGACGTCGTGGGTCACCCCGGAGAAGAGCGCCGCTTTGAGCTGACTTGCCTGTGCTTCGAGTTCTGCCCTTCGAACCTCAACACTCAAGCGCATGCCCTCGAGCGCGAGCGCCAGCTGCGTTGCCAGTGATTGGATGACCGCGTGTTCATCCCCGCTGAGTCGGCGGTCGGGGCCTCTCCAGATCTTTATCTCCCCGATATCGCGCCTCTGTGCGACTAAGCGGATTACTTCCGGCCTGGCTTCAACCTGCGTGCGAGTGAAGGAGGCGAGGCTCGTGAATGTCGTCGCGATGTCGCAGCGGCCGAGCTCGAATACCTCGCAGATCCCCTCTGCGAAACCGACGAGGACTTTGTCGGTCGGCTCACCAGACAAGAGTCGTGTCGCCAGGCGGTTCAGCAGTCTCGCTTCCAACTCTCTTCGCTCAGCTCTGGACTTTGCTTCGACGGTGGCCGAGAAGAGCACCCCGACGACGACCGAGGCGATGAGGAAGACAACTAGGGAAACGAGATCCTCGGGCGCTCCGACCACGAACGTATGCAGTGGTTGAGTGAAGAAGAAATTAAGCGACAGGAACGACAGCAACGACGCTGCCACGCCTGAGATAACCCCACCGAGCCGCGCTGCGATGACGACGGCGAGCACGTAGAGCACCGCAACGACCGCCGTGGGTGGGTGCGGGTCGGAGATTGCGAGCAGTGTGACGGCCGCAGGGCCAGCAACGGCGGCGAGCACGCCTTGACTCCTCGGTGGGGCCCCCTTCCATCTCAGTCGGAAATTCTCCACCGCTCCATTCTCTACTCTTCGCAGGGTCAGCGGTGAACAGACAGCGGCGAAAGACTTACGCAATCCTTACGCGCTCCGCTCGCGTCCTAATGCCTGCCTAACGCCCACGCCGCGACACTCAATGTCTCGAGTCGTCGTCGGTGAGGAGGCCCATTGACTCTGCTACCGGGTGCGCCTCGCGCCCAGCAAGCTTGGTTGGCAGAACTGCAGCTTTGGGCGGTATCGAACGGCGCGTCCACCTGGATTATTGATCTCGAGCCCTATGTCATCTGCCGGGTCGTCGGTGTGGTCGAACGCGTTCGCATCGATCCGGTAAACGGTTGGCTCCAAGCGACCATCACGGATGGGACCGATGAGGTAGTTGCTCGCTGGTTAATCCGCCGCCCCACGCCGGAGCTCGCTGCGGCTCCGGGCAGAGGCGTCGCGCTCGAAGGAATCGCGCTCATAGACGATGACGGAAAGCTGGTTCTTTCCGAACCGGCTCTTCAGACACTTCGCTTCCGACAGATCGCTTGATGAAGCGATGAAAACCTCGCAGCTTCTGAAACGCCTCGTGCTCGGGCGCACGATGGCATCGGGCGAGCTAGAGCACACCCTGCTCCCGAAGACGATCGCTCTGCCCGTGTTCGCGTCGGATCCACTCTCGTCGAACGCGTACGCCACCCAGGAGATCCTGATCGTTCTCGGTGCAGCCGGCGTCGGCGCGCTTGCGAACGTCGTCCCGATCTCGATCGCGGTCGCCCTGCTTCTGGCTACGGTCGTGACCTCGTATCGACAGACGGTTCGCGCTTACCCGAGTGGTGGCGGGGCCTATCGTGTCGCCCGCGAGAACATCGGACTCCACGCAGGCCTACTGGCGGCTGCAGCCCTTCTCCTCGACTACGTCCTGACGGTCGCCGTTTCGATCACTGCAGGCGTCGATGCAATCGTCGCCATGGCTCCGGATCTCAGCGACGTGAAGGTTCTGATGGTCGTCGGATTCATCGCCTTCGTGACCATGATGAACCTTCGGGGCGTGCGGGAATCGGGAACGCTGTTCGCGATCCCTACCTATGGGTTCGTTCTATCCATCTACCTGATGATCATTACTGGCTTCGTCCGCTGCTTGGGGGGTTGTCCTCAGGCTGAGACCGCAGGACTCGAGCTGCATCACGCGGCCGAACCCCTCACACTGTTTCTGATCTTCAAGGCATTCGCCGCAGGGACCACAGCTCTGACCGGGGTGGAGGCAATCGCCGACGGGGTTCAGGCCTTCCGTTACCCGCAGTCGAAGAACGCGGCGACCACGTTGCTTGTGATGGGGCTGCTTGCGACGTCGATGTTCCTCGGCATCTCAGCCCTGGCCGATGGCACCAACGTCGTCTACGAGCACGGTGATCCTCGGACAGTCGTAGCTCAGGTAGCGAACGCGGTTTTCGGCGGAGGGGCGTTGTTCTATGTCGTCCAGGTCATGACCGCCGGGATCCTGATCCTTGCGGCGAACACTGCGTTCCAAGACTTCCCGCGGCTGTCCTCGATCCTGGCGCAGGACAGGTTCATGCCGCATCAGTTCCTCAGCCGAGGTGACCGGCTGGTTTTCTCTAACGGTGTCGTGATCCTGTCGGTGATCGCGAGCTTCTTGGTCGTTGCCTTCGGTGCCGACCTGAACCGTTTGATCCAGCTCTATCTCGTCGGCGTGTTCATCTCTTTCACGTTGTCACAGTCCGGAATGGTGCTGCGGTGGCACAAGCTCAAGACTCCGGGGTGGAGAAAGAGCATGGCCATCAACGGCTTCGGCGCAACGGTGACCGGGGTCGTCCTGTGCGTGGTTCTGACAACCAAATTCCTCGGGGGCGCATGGATCATCACGATCGCCATCCCTGTGGTGATGTATCTGATGTATTCGATCCACAGGCACTACAACGAGGTGGCTCGACACCTAGCCGATGAAGCCCGTCTTCCCGTCGACCGCCGGCCGGGGAACCATTCGATGGTCGTGCTAGTCGAACGAGTCGATGTCGCGACGGCACGAGCGGTTGGCTATGTCCATTCGATCCGCCCGGGGCAGGCGAAAGCCGTAACGTTCGACGAAGCCAACGCTGCTGCGTTCAAGCGGCTCGCTCCAGGCATAGCCCTCACGGTTCTCGAAAGGAAAGGCCGGGCCGCAGACGCGATCAAGTCCTACCTCGCCAAGGAGCGCAAGAGCATCCCCGCCGAGGATTTCCTCACACTGGTCACTCCCGAGCTGCTCAAGCGGCGAGGGCTGTGGGAGGTCATCACGCACCCGCGCCTGCATCGCCTCAAGGCCGCTTTCCTCGCGGAGCGCCATGTGCAGATCCTTGACATCCCTATATTGCGCGACGACATCGATCCCGGGCACGACGAGACGTCCGAACCCGCACGCAACTACGTCGTGGTCTTGGTCTCGGCCGTCAACAATGCGACGTTGCAGGCGATCGAATATGCCGAGACGCTCGGCGGAACCGATCTTAGGGCTGTTTCGTTCGGCATCGATGAAGAAGCCACTACGCGGCTAGCCGACGAGTGGATGCAGGCGAAGGTCCAAGCGCCCTTGGAGCTGGAGGAGTCTGCGTTTCGCGACATCGGGCAGTCTTTAGTCAGCTTCATCAGGCGTTTTAACGCTGACGGAAGGGACAGGGTTGTGACCGTCGTTCTCCCGGAGTTCGTCGTCAGCACGTTCCGCCACCAGTTGCTCCACGGCCAGACAGCTCTTTTAGTGAAGCGCCACCTGTTGTTCGAGCGCGGAGTGGTCGTTGCCAGTGTCCCCTACCACCTGGAAGACGCTGGGCCGGATCGTTAGACCGACGCGCCGTGATGCTCGGTCCTTGACGAGGGGAAGCGGTGTTTCGCGTTCGCGCTGCTGTATTTGTGCTGCATGTCAGCCCGCCGAAGAGAGGACCGAACAAACGTTCTCGCGATGAATAGGCTATTGACCTGCGATTTCTGTGTGAGTGACGCGGATGGATGACATCCGAGGTCGTCTTCTGACGCAGTCTCTCATACGGCGTCTGGCCACCGAGAGCCCCGTGAGGTCGAGCGTAGTTGTAGAAGTGCTCCCAGTCACGGAGTTTCTTGTTGAGGATCTCGGAGTTGTCGATCACGACTCCGTCTAAGAGCCTGTAGAACTCCTCTGCGTTGATGCGGTGTGATCGCTCGACCTTGCCGTTGAGACGTCGTGTCTGCGGCTTGATGTATTCATGCCCGACTCCTTTGTCAAGTACGTGCCAGCGAAAGGCAGCTTGGAACTCCGAGCCGTTGTCGGTCTGTATGACGTCAACGCGGAACGGGAAGCGCTCGAGGGCGTAGTCGACAAACTCGATCGCGGTCTTCTGGTTGAGTCGATCGTAGAGACGCAGCACACGTAGTCTCGTGCAATCGTCGATCGCTGTGAACTGGTAGTAGCGGCTCCGGCGTGAGCCCTTGAGCGGCGCGATGAACTTGACGTCGATCTGGACCCGGTGGCCCGGCTTGGCCTTCTCGTAGCGCTTCCAGCGGTCGACATGGCGCTTGTAGCGCTGCGAGCTCGGCAGCCGGTTCATGTCGAGACGTTTGAGGATCCGCCAAATCCCCGACTTCGAGATCGCGATGTCGTGGTAGCGCTTCAGATACATCTGGATCTTCTCTGGGCCGAAGTGATAGTTCGCTCGCAGGTAGATGATCTTCTCAACGATCTCAGGCTGGGTCGCCTTCGGGCTGACGTGCGGACGCCGGGAGCGGTCGCGGAGCCCGACTAGTCCCTTCTCCTCATAGCGGCGATACCACCTGTAGAAGGTGGGCCGGCTGATCCCGTAGTAGCGACACGTCATGGCAACGTTTCCAGTGACCTCTTTGGCGTGGCGAATCTTTGCAGACGATGCTTCGCCTGCCTTTCAAGCTCCGTTTCTGACACGCGGACCTCCCCTCCAGCTCATGGGGAAGTGGCTTGGTTAGAGAAGACCTCGGGTGTCAAGCATCTCTGTCAGTTTTAGAG
>JALZEI010000001.1 GCA_030862115.1 Actinomycetota bacterium | reverse complement strand
GTTTGGCGCAGCGGCGCTTCGGCCCCCTGGAGCTCGGCCCCCAACCCGTTTACGAGCGCGGCCAGCGCGTCGATGGCAAGGCGAGCATCGTCCGCCGCCCCCAACTCGAGCTTGGTGCCCGCCACATTGGCGAGCGTGACGGCCGTGTTGAGTACCCAGTCCAGGCTGGGGCGAGAGGCGATCTCCTCGGCGATCTTGCGGGCCTCGGCCTCCTGTTCGGGCGTCCAGACCTCACCCTCGGGACCTAAATGGGCTCCAGGCGAAGACTCACCCTCCGGCGCGGTGTGTCCTCCGACGCCGGGGGGAGTTTCCCCGGCCGGCGGGGGTGGAGCGGTGGCCGGTGGTTCCTCGACGGGCGGGGCCCCACTGGTGTCTGCGGGAACCGACGCCGAAGGAGGCGTGGGGTTAGGGGCGTCCGGCGGTCGGGCCGAAACTCGCTTGTCCACGACGCGCGGTCGCTGCGGCCGGCCCTCTTCTCTTTCCTGTTCTTCGTCCATAAGACCCCCGTGGCTATACTTTTGAGCGAATGTGTCGCCAAGAGGGGATTCGTGTGGAATCCCTCACCTCCCGGCGTAACCGTTTGCCGCGGTGACAATCCGCAGCGAAGCGAGTGTAGTCGCGGGGGTCAGGATGACGGACGGGCATCTCGCCGTCTGTTTCATCGACCGTGTCTTAGGCCGGTGACGTCTCCCATCTTGGCGTCGCCGGTTTTTCGCGTAAGGAGATGCGTATCGCACAGCAGGAGCTGAGGATCAACGACCGCATTCGGGTGCCGCGGGTGCGGGTCGTGAGCGCAGAGGGTGAGCAGGTTGGCATCCTGGAGACGAAAGATGCGCTTGAGATGGCGGAGGAGCAGGACCTCGATCTCGTCGAAGTGGCTCCCCAGGCGGACCCGCCGGTCTGCCGAATCATGGATTACGGCAAGTACAAATACGAACAAGACGTCAAACAACGGGAGTCCCGCAAGAAACAGACCAACGTTGTCGTCAAGGAAATGAAGATGCGCCCCAAGATCGATCGTCACGACTACGAGACGAAAAAGGGGCACGTCGTCCGCTTCCTGCGGCAGGGCGCAAAGGTGAAAGTCACGATCATGTTCAGAGGAAGAGAAACGGCACGAGCGGAGCTGGGCTATCGGCTTCTCGAAAAGCTGTCCGAGGACGTAGTCGATATCGCCAAGGTCGACACGCCGGCCCGTCTGGACGGTCGCAACATGACCATGGTCCTGGGCCCCCACAAAGACGCGATCGTGCAGAAGGTGGACACGGCCCCCCCTCCCAAGCCACACGGAAGGGCGGCGCGCGAGGAGCTACGGCCCGCGCCGCCCCCCGAGGAGGCGGCCGAGGCCGAGCCGGAGGCCGACGCGGAACCGGAGGCCGACGCGGAACCGGAGGCCGAGGATCGACCGAAGCGGCCCGTGAAGATCACGAGAGCCGAGGGAGGCTGATATGCCGAAGATGAAGTCTCACCGGGGAGCGGCCAAACGCTTCAAGAAGACGCCGACCGGGAAGATCCTGCGACGGAAGGCCTTCCGCAGTCACATCCTCGAGAAGAAGTCGGCCAAGCGAAAGAGACGCCTGAAGCTCCCCGCGCCGGTCGCGAAGCCGGACGAGAAGCGAGTGCGCCGGCTGCTGGGCGGCTAAGACGCGGTCGACGACAACAGGCACCAGGAGGTCTAGGAGATGCCACGGGTTAAACGAAGCGTCGCCGGAAGAAAGAAGCGGCGTGAGGTTCTAAAGCAGGCGAAAGGTTATTACTCGTCGCGCGGCAAGCACTACCGGGCCGCGCGCGAACAAGTCATCCACTCCGGCGTTTACGCGTACCGGGATCGTCGCGCGCGCAAGGGGGACTTCCGCCGGCTCTGGATCATTCGGATCAACGCCGCCGCGCGCCAGAACGGCATCTCTTACAGCCGCATGATGGCCGGACTCCGCGCCGCCGAGGTCGAGGTCGATCGCAAGATGCTGGCGGAGTTGGCGGTGAACGAGCCCAAGGCCTTCGCCCAGCTCGCCGAGGTCGCAAAGCAGTCACTGACCTAGGGGATTCGCAGGCGCCGCGGGGACCCGCGGCGATATCAAGCGTTCGCAACAGCCGCATCCAGGCCGCGCGCCGGCTGACGAAGCGCGCCGAGCGCGACCGCACGGGAACGTTCATCGTTGAAGGTCCTTCGGTGGTTCTGGACGCGATTCGTTCGGGGGCTACCACCGAGGTCTATCTGGAAACCGGGACGGCCCGCGCCGGAGAGCTGTCGGCGGCGGCCGAGGCCGCGGACGTCCGCGTGTTTGAGGTCGCGCCTCATGTCATGAGTTCGCTCTCGTCGACCGTTACCCCCCAAGGCTCCTTTGCGATCGCAAGAGACCCGTCGGTCTCTCTGAAGAAGCTCGCGTCGCCGGATCTCGTCCTCGTGCTCGCCGGTCTCGTCGACCCCGGCAACGCCGGGACCCTCGTGCGCTCCGCGGTAGGGGCGGGGGCCGCGTCCGTGGTGTTCACCGATGACGCCGTCGATCCCCTACATCCGAAGGTCGTTCGTGCGACGGCCGGAGCCCTGTTCTCCACGGCTCTCGTCCGGGGCGTCCCCCTGCGCGAGGCACTGCAGGAGCTTCGGGCCCGAGGTCTGCGGATCATCGGTGCCGCGGCCGGAGCGACGTCCGCCCCCGACGAGGTGGATCTCACCGCGCCGGTCGCCCTCGTGCTGGGCAACGAGGCCCACGGGTTGGCAGAGCAATCCCGGACCCTCGCGGACGAGATCGTCGTCATACCGATGCCGGGGCCGCTCGAGTCCCTAAACGTGGCCGTTGCGGGATCGATACTCCTCTACGAGGTCACCAGACAACGAAGAAACGCCCGCTGACCGGCGTTTATCCTCACCGTTAATGGCCGAACAGCGTTTTGCTGAGTTGATTTCGAAGATCGCCCATGAGTTGCGCTCGCCGTTGACGTCGATCAAGGGGTTCTCAGCCACACTCGTCAAGCGTTGGGACCGCTTCTCCGACGAGCAGCGCCTGCAGTTCGTCGAGACGATCATGCACGACGCCGACCGGATGGGCCGAATCGTCTCCGAGGTCCTGGATCTCGCCCGCATCGAATCCGGACGACTCGAGTTGATCAAGACGGACGCGAGCGTTGCCGCGGCCTGCGAAAAGGCCGTCGAGCATTGCTCCCACCTCCCGGGGGCCGAGCGCGTGCGTGTGCAGGTGTCCAACGACCTATCTGCCTGGGCGGACCCGGAAAGGCTCGAGCGCTTGATAGCCAACCTCGTGGAAAACGCGGTGAAGTTCTCGGACGAGGGCGACATCGTGGTGACCGCAGAGGCGGACGGGGACAGCGTCGTCATCTCCGTCAGCGATCGCGGCGTGGGCATCGAGGAAGACCGACTCCCGGATCTTTTCGCCGGGCCGGCTCCCCACGAGGGCCGGGACGCCATGCCCACCGGGACGGGACTTGGTCTCTATCTGACAAGACGTGTCGTCGAGATCCACGGAGGACAGGTGGGGGTCGAAAGCCGGCGCGGCGAGGGAAGCACCTTTACGATCCGACTGCCCCAATCCGAAAAGACCGCCGTCGCGTGAACCTGGGTCCCCCAGAGATACGAGATCTCCTCGAACGCGCCCGGACCGAGGGCCTCCGGGCGATCGAGGCCGCGTCGGATTCGGCGTCGCTAGAGGAAGCGAAGATTCGCTCGACCGGGCGGAAGTCACAGCTCTCGCAGGCTCGTTCTTCGCTGCGCGGCGTTCCCGACGACCAGAAGAAGGAGCTGGGCAGCCTCGCCACCGAGGTCCAGCGGCAGCTCGAGGCGGCCATCACCGCCAAGCAGGAGGTCTTCGACGCCGCCGAACGCGAGGCCCGTTGGGAACGCGAGCGCATAGATGTCACGCTTCCGGGCGAGGCTCCGCCGGTGGGTTCCACTCACCCCATCACGCGCATCACCGACGAGCTGGTCGACGTCTTCACCGGGCTCGGCTACCGCGTGGCGGACGGCCCCGAGGTCGAGCTGTCGAAGTACAACTTCGACGCGCTGAACATCCCTCCCGAGCACCCCTCACGCTCGCCGTCGGACACCTACTACATAGAGGGCCGCGGTTACGACGTCTGCCTTCGACCCCACACCTCGCCGGTGCAGATGAGAACTCTTCAGACCGAAGACCCACCCATCTACATCGTGGCCCCCGGACGCTGCTATCGGCGCGACGAGCTCGACGCGACCCACCTCAACTCCTTCACGCAGATCGAGGGCCTGGCGGTGGACGAGGGCATCACGATGGGCGACCTGAAGGGGACGCTAGAGGTGTTCGCGCGCTCGATGTTCGGCCGGGACCTGGAGGTCCGTTTCCGACCCAGCTTCTTTCCCTTCACCGAGCCCTCCGCGGAAATGGACGTGCAGTGCTTCGCGTGCATGGGCAAGGGCTGTCGGGTGTGCAAGAACGAGGGCTGGATCGAGACGCTCGGATGCGGGCTCGTCCACCCGTACCTGCTGGAGTGGGCGGGCCATGACCCGGAAAAGTATTCGGGCTTTGCCTTCGGGATGGGGATCGAGAGGATCGCGGCTCTCGTCTACGGCGTGACCGACATCCGCTATTTCTACGAGAACGATCTGCGTTTCCTCGCGCCCTTCAGAGGTCTGCGATGAGGATGAACCTGCGCTGGCTCGAGGACTACGTGCATGTCGACGTGCCCGTGCGCAAGCTCATGGAGCTTCTGAACAACTCCGGCTTGAAGGTGGACGCGGTCCACGGGGGCCGGGAGGCGAACGGCGTCGTGGTGGCGGAGGTCGTCGATACCAGACCGCACCCCAACTCCGACACCCTCACGCTCGTCGACGTAAAGACCGATCCCTCCACCACGCATCACGTCGTCTGCGGCGTGCGCAACTACTCCGTCGGGGACCGCGTCCCACTGGCGACCGTCGGGTCCCGTCTCGGCGACATCGACGTCGCCGAGCGCAAGATTCGCGGCGAGATAAGCCAGGGAATGCTCTGCTCGCCGGCCGAACTCAATATCTCGCGCGATCACACGGGGATCTTCATCCTTCCTGCCGACGCTCCGCTGGGGGAGGACCTGACGACGCTTCTCGATCTCGACGCCACGGTGATAGAGCTCGAGGTCTCCTCGAACCGGGGCGACTGCATGGGGATGATCGGGCTCGCCCGAGAGGTCGCGGCTCTGCTGGGTAACGAGCTGCGCACCCCACCAACCGAGATCGATGTGGATCCGGCCGTTCCCAATCCGGTGTCGGTCGACGTCCGCGCCCCCGAGGGCTGCCCTCGCTACGTCGCTCGTTATATGGAAGGCGTACGCATTACCAACTCGCCACTGAAGATCGTGAAGAGGCTGTTGAGTGCCGGCGTCCGTCCCGTCTCCAACGTCGTGGACGTCACGAACTACGTGATGCTCGAGACCGGTCAGCCGTTGCACGCCTTCGACGCGGCGCGCGTGAAAGACACATCGATCAACGTTCGCCACCCGGGGGCCGGCGAGTCCATGACGACGCTTGACGGAGTCGAGCGCGAACTGCATCCCGACGACCTACTCATAGCCGATCCGCGTGGACCGCTGGCGATGGCGGGCCTGATGGGAGGCGCTCATTCGGAGGTGTCAGACGACACGACTTCGATCATCTTGGAGTCGGCGTGTTTTGATCCCGCCACGATCGCCTATATGAGCCGACGTCATGTTCTGCGGACCGATGCCTCGGCTCGGTTCGAACGCGGTACCGATCCCGAGGGAGTGAAGTACGCGGCCGCACGCGCGGCGCGCCTTATGACAGAAGCCGCGGGCGCACGGGTCGGCGCAGACGTAACCGACGCGTACCCGGCCCCCGTGGAGCCGCGGCGCATCACGCTTCGCACGAAACGAACCGACGCTTTGATGGGCGCTTCCGTGCGTGCCGATCTTCAGGCGGCAAAGCTTCGCTCCATCCAGCTCGACGTAACCGAGGGCGATAGGACCCTGGACGTGGGCATTCCGACCTTCAGGCGGGACCTGAAGCGAGAGGTTGATCTCGTGGAGGAGGTCGCTCGCCTCGTGGGCTTCGAACGGCTTCCCTCGACCCTTCCGCCGGGTCGCGGCGGGGGCCTCAACGCCAAACAAAAAGCGGAGCGCCGGCTCAAGGCCACCCTCATCGGTCTTGGGGCGACCGAGGCGTGGACTCCGGCCTTCATGGGTCGGGGAGACCTGGATGCGCTCGGCCTTCCCGCCGATCACGCCGCTCGGAGAGTCGTGGCCATCGCCAACCCGATGACCGAGGACGAGACCGGACTACGAACCACCTTGCTCCCGGGCGTTCTGAGATCGGTGGCGCGCAACGTCGCACGTCGAACTGAAAGCGTCGCGCTGTTCGAGCTCGCCCGGATCTACGAGCCGTCCGACGGAGCCCTTCCGCAGGAGGCGGAGATCCTGACCGGAGCGTTTACGGGGGAACGAGCGCCTAAACGCTGGAACCGGGGACCGGCGGCGTGGGATTTCTTCGCCGTCAAAGGGATCGTGGAGGCTTTGCTCAACGCCGTGGGTGCGCCGGCTCCGTCGTTCTCGCCGGTGTCGGGAGCCCCCTTCCATCTCACGCGAGCGGCGCGCGTCGAACTAGGCGACCGGGTCGTGGGGGCATTGGGCGACGTGCATCCCGATGTCTGCGCCTCTTTCGACGTGCCCGAGGGAACGGTTGCCTTCGAGATCGCGCTGGCTCCCGTCTACGCGGCCCTATCCGGCCGGGCGCGTGGGCAAGAGCTCCCCAAGTTCCCCCCGATGCTCATCGACCTCGCCGTCATCGTGCGTGAGGAAACCCCCGCCGAGAACGTCGAGGTGGTGATCGCCGAACTCGGCACGCCCGAGGTCACCTCCGTGCGGCTGTTCGATCTTTACGGCGGCGACCAGGTGCCGGCGGGCCACAAGAGCCTTGCGTTTGCCCTCGAACTTCGGTCACCGGACAAGACGTTGACCGACGAAGACGCGGTTCGAGTGCGCGACCGCATAATGTCGGGCCTGGCAGAGCGAGTAGGCGCACGACTTCGCACTTAGGAGGACAAGTGGGCGAGCGCGACTTTCTTTCGATCGACGACCTCAACTCGGACGAGCTCGAGGCCATCCTGGACGATGCCGATCGCCTGAAAAAGGATCCGGGTTCGGCCTCCAGGGTGCTGGAGGGCCGCCAGATCGCACTCATCTTCGAGAAGCCGTCGACGAGGACGCGCGTGTCTTTCGAGGCGGCCGTCTCGACGATGGGCGGCCATGCCATCGTTCTGCGCGGCGACGAGCTCCAGCTGGGACGCGGCGAAACGATCGAAGACACGGGACGGGTCCTCTCGCGTTACGTCGACGCCATCGTGGTACGTACCTTCGGCCAGGACCGGATCGAGAGATTGGCGGACGCGGCCTCGGTCCCGGTTGTGAACGCGCTCAGCGACTTCTCCCATCCCTGCCAGGGCCTCGCCGACCTTCAAACGGTGCGCGAGCAGAAGGGTTCACTGAGCGGTGTATCGCTCGCCTACATCGGTGATGGCAACAACGTCGCGCACTCGCTTCTGTTCGGCGGTTCCAAGATGGGCATGGACGTGCGGGTGGCAACGCCGGCCGGCCACGACCCGTTTCCCCAGGTCGTCGAACGAAGCACCGAGATCGCGACGCGATCGGGCGGGAGGGTCACCGCGACGAACGTGGTGGCGGAGGCCGCCATGGGGGCCGAGGTCCTCTACACCGACGTCTGGGCCAGCATGGGCCAGGAATCAGAAGCCGAGGCGCGACGCAAAGAGTTCGAGCGTTACCAAATCAACTCCGACGTGGTCGACATGGCCGCCGACGATGTCATCGTCATGCACTGCCTTCCGGCGCATCGAGGTGAGGAGATCACGGCGGACGTCCTCGACGGCCCTCGCTCGGTTGTCTGGGACCAGGCCGAGAACAGGCTCCACGCGCAGAAGGCGCTCCTGGCCTGGCTGCTCTCCTGACCGCGCCCTAATCGCGTGGCGCGCCTGCCGAAGTCCTTTTACGCGCGCAACGCGCTGGCCGTGGCGCGTGACCTCATCGGTTGTCTCTTCGTGCGACAGACAAAGACGGGTCGAGTCGCGGTTCGACTCGTGGAGACGGAGGCCTATCGAGGCGTCGTCGATCCCGGCTCCCATGGGTACCGCGGCCCCACCCCGCGCACCGAGGCCATGTACGGGCCGCCTGCTCGTCTCTACGTCTATTTCACCTATGGGATGCACTGGTGCGTGAACGTCGTCTGCGCGCGCCAGGGCGTATGCGAGGCTGTGCTGCTGCGCGCGGGGGAGCCGGTCGAGGGCATTCAGGTGATGCAGCGGAACCGGCCGCGGATCACCGATCAACGGCTTCTGGCCGCGGGACCGGCGCGCCTCGCGCAGGCGATGGGCATCGACAAGAGACACGATGGGGAGTCGCTACTGCGAGGCGGCACTTTCTGGTGCGCCGAGGACTCCGCGACGGAGGGCTACCGACGCGAGGAGGTGGCGCAAACAGTTCGTATCGGTCTATCCGCGGGCAGGGGGGACGACCTGCCGTGGCGCTTCGTGGTCCCCGGTCATCCCTACGCGTCGCGCCGCAAGTAGTGCAGCTCGGTGTCGAGTGCGCGATGGGGTCGGGCGATCTCAAGCGTTCGGCGGAAGTGGGGTTAGGGGTTGACCCAGATCGTGACGGTCGTGCCCGGCTCGGCCTCGGTTCCGGAGGACGGGTCCTGCTTCCACACCAGACCGGAGTTCTTCTTCGCCTGGCCCTTGCTCGACTCGGCCTGCTCGATCACGTCGGGCATGTAACCGCGCGCGACGAGAGCGTCTTGAGCCGACTCGGACGGGACCCCCAGAAGGGAGGGAACGGTGCCGTCTCCCTCGGAGGTGGTGGAGACGGTGATGGTCACGGTCGTGCCCTTGGCAACCTCGGTTCCGCCCTCGGGGTCCTGGTAGATAACGCGTCCGGGTGGATAGGTACTGGTGGCCTCGTATTCCTGGGCGACCTCGAACCCCGCGGACTGCAGGGTCTCGAGGGCGGCGGGAGCCTCGTACTCGACGACGTCCGGAACGGTGGCCGTCTCGCCCCGCTCGCCGCGGCAGGCTACGACGTCACCCTCGGTGCCGGGGATGAATTCCGCGATCTCTTTATCCTCATCCGGGGTCAGGTCATTCGCGAGGCAACCGGTATCGCGGTCTATCTCCAGCGTGATGAGAGTGACGTCCGGCTCCGGGAAGGGGGTCGTGCCCGCGTACTCCGTCCCCGACATCGCGGTCATGAAGTGTTGCCAGATCAGCGCCGGCCACGATCCACCAAAGACCGGTCCGATGCGGGTGCTCTCCATCGAGATCTGCCCGGCCGGGTGGCCGACCCAGACCGCCGCGGCGAGGTTCGGCGTGTAGCCGGCGAACCACGCGTCGCTGTAACCCTGTGCGGTGCCGGTCTTTCCCGCCTCGTACTGGCCGACGAGCTCGGCGTTGCCGCCGGTCCCGTACTCGACCACATCCTCCAACGCGGTGGTCGTGATGTAGGCGACGGCCGGCAGAATCACTTTCTCCTTCACTTTCGGATCGCGGTAGATGACCTTGCCGTTAGCGTCCTCGATGCGCGTGATCGCGACGGGCGGGTGATGGACACCGTTGGTCGCAAGAGTCCCGTAGGCAGAGGTCATGTTCAAAGGATTGACCTCGTTCGTACCGAGCACGGCCGAGGCGTACGGGTCCTGCGGTGTCGTGATACCCATCTGCGTGGCTTTGCGTACCACGTCCTCCGGCCCCACCTCGAGCGCGACCTGTGCGTAGACGACGTTGACGCTGTAAGCGGTGGCCTTCAGCAGACTCGTCTCACCGAAAGCGCCCTCCTCGTAGTTGCAGGGGTGCCAGTTGTACTCGGGAAAGCTGATGCAGTCGTCGGCCTCGTAGGTGTCGGACAACGAGATGCCCTCTTCGAGCGCGGCCACTAGGGCAAACGGCTTGTATGCCGAACCGGCCTGGCGGCCGCAGCCGGGGGCACGGTACTCGTACTCGTCAGCGCCGCAGTCCTTGACCCGTCCGAGGTTGGGCTCGTGCTGGATGGCCAGGTTGATCTTGGCGTACGGATCCGTTTTCTTTTCGGAGAAGAAGTCGCGGCCCCCGACCATCGCCTTGACGTGTCCGGTATGGGGGTCGATCGCAACGAGAGAGCCGTAGGGATCCGTTGTTTCGGTGAGGTATGCGTTTACCGCCGCGTCGGCGGCCGCCTGGATGCCGAGGTCGACGGTCGTGTGGATCTTCAACCCGCCGGTAAAGAGCCGCTGCTCGCGCTCTTCGATGGTCTCGCCAAGCATCGGGAAGCGCTCTTTGTCGAACTTGATCAACCGCTGTACGTAGTCGACGAAATAGGGGGCGGGGTAGCGGCCCTCCTCCTTCAACTCTTCGATACCCATACCTTTGCCGGCGATCTTGGCGACCTTGGCCTCGTTGGCCCATCCCAATTCGAGCATCTTGTCGAGCACGACACCCCGTCGTTTCAGTGCGGCCTCTCTGTTCTGGTGTGGGTTGTAGGTCTCGGGAGAACGGATGATGCCGGCCAATAGCGCCGACTCCTTGAGCGTCAGCTTTTTAGCGGAGTGGCGGAAGTAGGTGCGGGCCGCGGCCTGCACGCCGTAGGCTCCGTTGCCGAAGTACACGGTGTTCAAGTAGCGACTCAGAATCTCCTTCTTGCTCAGCTCCTCCTCGAGCTGGAGGGCGAGCACGGCCTCGTCGACTTTGCGCTCGAAGGTCTTATCGGCGCTCGCTCCGGGAGAGATGATGGCGTTCTTCACGTATTGCTGGGTGATCGTCGAACCACCCTGCTGAATCGAGCCGCTGGCGGCATTGGCGAAGGCCGCTCGCATGATCGCCTGGTAGTCCACTCCGTCGTGCTCGAAGAAGCGCTCGTCCTCGATGGCGATCACGGCCCGCTGCATCTTGCGCGGAATCTTTTTCAAGGGGATCACGGTGCGGTTCTCGATTCCGTGCAGAGTCTTCAAAAGGTTGCCGTCGGCGTCGTAGATCTTGGAGGTCTGCGCGAGGTTCGGCTCCCGTAGGTCGGCGGCCGTGAGCTTGGGCAGGTTCTCGAGCTGCTCGCAAGCGGTTCCGAGCACCGCTAGCAGTGCACAGAACACGATCGCAAGACGGGGGGTTTTGAGCGACATAAGAGGGCTCAGTCTATCGAGAGGTGGAGCTAGAAGGTGGACTATTGTCGGTCGACATGACTTCTTCACAAGCCGCGAAAGACCAGCTAGAGCGGCTGATTCGAAACGCGGAGCACGTCGTCCCCAAGGAGGACCTTGAGGCGCGGCTGGCCGAGGAGCGGCCCCTGCGGGTAAAGCTCGGAGTAGACCCGACGGCTCGCGATATCACCCTGGGGTGGGCGGTTCCCCTGCGAAAGCTTCGTCAATTCCAGGATGCCGGACACACCGCCGTGCTGATCATGGGCGACTTCACGGCTCGCATAGGTGATCCCTCGGGTAAGTCCGAGACCCGGCCCCAGCTGACCAAGGAACAGGTCCAGTCGAATGCCGAGGCCTGCGTCGACCAGCTGATGGACATCCTTTCCGAGGACAACCTGGAGATCAGATTCAACTCCGAATGGCTCGAACCGCTCGACCTAACCGACGTCCTCCGGATCACCTCGCAGTACACCGTGGCCCAGATGCTCGAGCGCGACGACTTCTCCAAGCGCTACGCGGAGCGCCGCCCGATCTCGATCGTCGAGTTCATGTATCCCTTGATGCAGGGCTACGACTCCGTAGCGATCCAGGCCGACGTCGAGCTCGGCGGAACCGACCAGCTCTTCAATCTTCTCGTGGGCCGGGACCTGCAGCGCGCCCACGGCCAGCAACCGCAGGTCGCCTTGACGCTTCCGTTGCTCGTCGGCCTCGACGGCGTGCAGAAGATGTCTCAGTCGCTCAAGAACTACGTGTCGATCCGGGATGCCCCTGAGGAGATGTTCGGAAAGCTCATGCGCATACCCGACGGTCTGGTCGTGCAGTACGCGCGCCTCGCGGCCGAGCTGGACGACCGGGACGTTAAAAGCGTGGCAGAGGACGCAATGGGCGGAGGGCCGGCGGCGGGGGAGGCCAAGCGTCGCGTGGCCCGCTCGATCGTGGAGACCTATCACGGCGCGGACGGCGCGTCGGCCGCGGAGGCCGACTTCGATCGCAAGTTCATAGAGCACGGAACCCCCGAGGAGGTTCCCACGGCCACTATCCCGCCCGACGCCGTCGACGGCGAGCGTGTCTATTTGCCGCGTTTGCTCGTGGAGCTCGGTTTCGCGAGCTCCGGCTCGGACGCCCGCCGGCTGATCGAACACGGAGGCGTCCGCATCAACGGCGAGCAGACGTCGGTTCTCGAGGTAACGGCCTCCTCGGTCGAGGGCGCTCTCCTTCAAGTGGGAAAGCGCCGCTTCGTACGCCTGCTGCCCCGGGAGACGAGCGGTCCCTTTAAGGCCGTCGGTACCGACGATGCCTGACGACCTCCCGACCTAGGCAACCTTGAGCTTCGCCTGCTGGCAGGGCGTACCCCGTAGACGGACCGTGACCGCTTGTTGTTTGATGGCCGTATGAGGGGAAGATTGGTGGCCGTTCTGGCCTGCATGTCTTTGTTCGGGGGAACAGTCTCGGCCCACGATCACGCACCCCCTCGGCTGACGATGAGAGTCGAGGGCGAGACGCAAGAGGGCAAGCTGGTCTACACAGGCTGGTACACGGCACAGACCGACAACACCTGCGTGCACGGCGACATCTTCGGTCCGGACACCTATCCCGAGGCGATTGAGGTGAGTCGGGGAAGCCACAGCGTGCGGGTCAGGATCGCGAAGCGCCATCGTCCGGACTACCTCGAGGTCCGCACGTGGCAGGCCACCACTCCCGAGGGTGGGGCCGGGCCCCCCGACGTCGT
>JALZEI010000266.1 GCA_030862115.1 Actinomycetota bacterium | reverse complement strand
CGCGGCAGATGTAGATCGTGCAGCGACCGCGGTCATCGAGGCTGCAGGTTTCGGCGAGTCGACCGGTCCCCGAACGGGACATGGGATCGGGTTGGATATTCACGAGCCGCCGTCGGTGGTCGATGGTGACGGGACTGAACTCGTGCCCGGAACCGTGATCACGGTGGAGCCGGGCGTTTACATCTCGGGCAGATTCGGCATCCGCATAGAGGACACCGTGATTGTCACGGACGGTGACGCGCGGCGACTTACGCGGGGTGCACGCGCACTCTTCGCGAAGTAGGCATCGACGGATCCGCCCGCAACGAGCCGAGTTGCCCTTTCTCGGGGCTCACCACCACTATGGCAACTGCGCGGAAGGGATCGCAGTGCTGAAGGCGGAGGCGAGCCCTCGATCTGCACTTTGATGTGGCCGACCAACGTGGCGCATTCAGCCTTGAACTTCGGAACACTCGAGGCCGCCATCATTCGAGGCCACGCCGTAGAATTCGCATCGCCCTGATGCCAGGCGCTCGGATACGGCCTGAAGAAAAATTGCATTGCGGATAAGTGGTTGGGACGTTAAGGGGCGTGATTGTTCTGCCGCGACAAAGGTGAGACGATCACCAAGATTTTTCAACGGGCCCTCTACATGACGTCGGAGTTCAAGAGACAAAAGTAAGGTGATGGCCGCCATCCCGCTTGCGAGACCCAAGATCGCCCGGCTCCGCCGGTGACCCGCAGACGATGATTCTGCGACCTGCGGCGACGGCCTAATTTCCCGACGAATGCTGAGATCTGGTCGGCGGATTCAACCAGTCGACGCAACTAGCTCGGCTAGCTTCTCGGCCGGTGTGTCCCAGTCAAGGGTCTCACGCGGCCTGCCATTGAGACCGTCAGCGGCAGCCTGGAGCTCGACGTCGGTCACCCTCGAGAGGCCACGCCCCTTCGGGAAGTATTGGCGCAACAGACCATTCGTGTTCTCGTTCGAGCCCCGTTGCCACGGTGAGTGCGGATCACAGAAGTACACGTCGACCCCGGTGTCGACCGTGAACTGGACGTGTTGGGCCATCTCGCGTCCTTGATCCCATGTCAGCGATCGCCGCAGCGCCTCCGGCAACGTCGGGATGATCACGGTCATCTGCTCCCGCACGTGCTCGGCGGTCTTGCCTTTGCGCAGGGGGAACAACATCACGAACCGGGTCGATCGTTCGACCAGGGTCCCGATCGCGCTCTTGCCGTTCTTGCCCATCAACAGGTCGCCTTCCCAGTGCCCCGGCACGGCGCGGTCTTCGACCTCGGGCGGGCGCTCGCTGATCATGACCATGTCGGGGATACGACCGCGCCTCTCGATCCGGCCGCCGGGGACCCGCTTGGCGCGCCCGGTACGCAGACAGCGGGCCAGCTCACGGCGCAGCTCGCCGCGCCCCTGCACGTAGAGGGTCTTGTAGATGGTCTCGTGGGACACACGCATGCTGTCATCGTCGCCGAATTCCTTCTTTAGGCGCTTGGCGATCTGTTGCGGTGACCGCAGCAGCTCAAGGTCGGCGATGACCCGGGCGCACAGGGTGGGGTTAGTAGCCAGCTTCGTGAGCTTGGGCCGGCGGGCCCGCTCCTGGGCGCAGCGATGGGCAGCCATCGGACGGTAATTGCGGCGCCCGCCGTTGGCCGCGACTTCGCGCGACACCGTCGACTTGTGCCGCCCGAGGCGCTGGGCGATAGCAGCGAACGTGTCGCTCCGCTCCAGACCAACGTGGATCTCGATGCGGTCGTCGAGGCCGAGGTGGTTACCACCCGGCTCCCATAGCTCCTTTCGGATTACCCCACCGAGCGGCCGCACCACGAGACTGACCCCGGTCTGGGAGATATTGACCGCTGCCGCGATCTCGTCCTGGGTCTTGCCCTCAGCCGCTAGCCGATAGATCTGGCGTCGCTTCTCCGGAGTGATCCGGCGTCTCTTGGTCCTCACGCTGCCCTCCTGCTCTCGATCCATGGCTCACACCATCGGCCGAGAGCCGAAGAGTTGCGTGGATTAGTTGAGACCGCC
>JALZEI010000248.1 GCA_030862115.1 Actinomycetota bacterium | reverse complement strand
CCGCTCAGCTCGCGAGAGTTAAGGGGTCGGTCGCCTACGAACGTTCGTGGGGATTTAACGATGAGGACTTCAGATGGCTGGATGACGAAGCCGCGCGCGACCGGATCGATGTCACGGGCTGTTTGGGGGCCGCCTATACACCGCACTGTGCCGCGATCCAACCCGCCCGACTGGCGCGAGGCTTGGCCCGAGTCGTTGAGGGACTCGGCGTGAAGATCTACGAGCAAACGGAGGCGCAGTCGATCGCGCGAGGCAAGGTCTTGACCAAGAACGGAACGGTGACAGGGGACGTGATCGTGCGCGCCACCGAGGGCTACACGGCCGGCCTCCCGGGAAGTCGACGAGCGCTTATGCCGCTCTACTCGCTAATGATCGCCACCGAGTCTTTGCCCTCATCGTTCTGGGACGAGGTCTTTTGGAACAAGGGAGAGACCTTCGGTGACGGCCGCCACCTAATCATCTACGCGCAGAGAACCGCAGACGATCGCATTGCGATCGGGGGCCGGGGCGCGCCCTATCACTTCGGCTCGCGGGTCGAGGAGGGGTTTGACCGGGAGCCCGGGGTGTTTCGGGAACTCGCAAACGTGCTGTCGTCTCTATGGCCGTCGATAGCGGACGCCAAGATCACGCACGAGTGGGGCGGCCCGCTGGGGGTGCCGCGCGACTGGTACAGCTCGGTCGGATTCGATCGGGATACCGGCTTTGCCTGGGCCGGCGGCTACGTGGGCGATGGAGTATCGACGACGAATCTGGCCGGACGCTCGTTGGCGGACCTCATCGGGGGCCGAGACACCGAGCTCACGAGGCTGCCGTGGGTGGGGCACCGCTCCCGTTCCTGGGAGCCCGAGCCACTTCGTTGGATCGGCACCAATGCGGCACTCAAGATGATGGCGAGCGCCGACCATGCCGAGCTGAGAACCGGCCGCCCCGCGCGACGGGCCGACCTCGTCGGCAAGCTGATCGGGCTCTAACCCAAGTCCTCGATCAGTTCGACGAGTCGCGTGAGGGCCGACCCCAGCGGCTCGCGGACAACCGCGTCGGCGCGTTCGTCGTAGGGAGTCGGCTCCGCGTTGAAGACGGCGAGATAAGAGCCGGAGGCGAGTGCCACTCTGGGAAGGCCGGCCACGGGGTAAACGCCGAGCGAAGTCCCGGCCGTGAGAAAAACGTCGCAACTCTGCGCGGCCTGTTGAGTCCGCAGTAGGTCTTCGGGCACCAGGCTCTGGCCGAAGGAAATCGTCGCCGACTTGAGGATGCCTCCACAGCTGCGGCACGGGGGATCCTCCTCACCGGCCCTCACGCGCTCGAGCGCCCTTTCCATAGGTGCACGGTCGTCGCACGACATGCACATGACCTCGCGGATGGTGCCGTGGATCTCCACGATTCGGTCCTGCGAGCTTCCCGCTTTCTGATGGAGCCCATCGATGTTCTGGGTGATTAGAAGTTCGAGCCTGCCGATCTCCTCCAGCCGGGCCAGCGCGATGTGACCGGAATTGGGTGCCACCGTCCAAGACGGATGCTCGAGTCTCGTTCGCCACGCCAGCTTTCTTATTTCCGGATCGGTCATGTAGTGGTGGATGTGAGAAAGCTTTTCGGCCTTGGGATCTTTGGTCCACACACCCTGCGGCCCTCTGAAGTCCGGAATTCCCGACTCGGTTGAGATCCCGGCCCCCGTAAGCACGACAACTGAGTTCGCGGCACGAATACGTCTCGCGATCTCCTCGAGAGAATCCTTGGGCTTGTGCAATTGCGTTTACCTCGCTCGTCGGTTCTGGGAGATGCTCTCACGGCCTGTTCCCATAAACGCCGGCACCCTGATACCAGGTTTTCCTAAAACTGCGTTCAGGACCGTCCTTTAAGCTGAGTCATGCACCAAGAACCGGAGACTCCCGCCGCCGCCCATCGAGAAGTTCAGCAACGCTGGATGGACTCGGTGGCACGCGCCCGCTCGGCCACTCTTGACTCCGGAACGATCGTCGTCGTCCCCTCGGTCAGCTTTCCGACCGACGAGCTCAAAAAGATCATCGGGATTCAGTACTACGAGGAGCGACTCATGTACACGCTTCTCTATCTCCGAGATCCGAACGTGCGTATCGCGTATTTGACTTCGCTCGAGGTCGATGAAGTGATCGTCGACTACTATCTGCGGTTCGTGTCGCGGACCGATGCTCGCGACCGCCTTCGGATGATTCACGTCGGAGACCCCGAGCCGGCGGCCTTGACCGGGAAGATCCTCCGCTCCGAGAGCGCCATGGAGGCGGTCACCGAGTTCGTGTCGGAGGATGAAACCGCCTACATCTTTCCTTTCAACGTCACCGAACTCGAGCAACGGCTGGCCGAACGACTCGGTGTACCTCTTTACGGGCCCTATCCGGATCTCGTTTCCCTCGGATCCAAGAGCGGCTCACGACACTCGGCTCGCGCGGCCGGGGTGCCGGTGCTCGAGGGAAGCGAAGACCTTTTCTCTCTCGGCGCGGTGGAGGAGGCCCTCTCGGAGCTAAAGAAGAATCGTCCGGACGCCAAAGCGGCCGTGGTCAAGTTGAACAACGGGTTTTCGGGACAGGGAAACGCGGTCGTAGACCTGACGAGTTTCGTAACAACCGTCGTCGAGACGCCGACCGTGTTCTGCGCCTCCGAGGAGTCGTGGGCGTCGTTTCGCAACAAGATCGCCGCCGAGGGAGCAATCGTCGAGGAGCAGATCAAGGCGCCGGGTATAAGCTCGCCGAGCGTGCAACTCCGCATCGCGCCCGGCGGTTCCATCGAAACGTTGTCCACTCACGATCAGATCTTGGGGGGGCCGGACGACCAGGTCTATCTCGGGTGTCGTTTTCCCGCACGAGAGGCCTATCGCCGAGACATCCTCGACCTGGCGCTCGCCACCGCCGAGGTCTTGGCGGACAAGGGGGTCTTCGGTGTGTTCGGCATCGACTTCATAGTTGTTCCGCGCAACGGATCCTGGGACGTTTACTTGAGTGAGATCAACCTGCGCGTCGGCGGCACTACGCATCCGTTCAATATGGCTCTTCTCGTAACGGGCGGTGCCTACGACTTCGGAACCGGGGAACTCACCGTCGACGGAGTGCCGAAGTTCTACATCTCAACCGATAACCTGAAGGCCGAGGAGTACATCGGCATGACGCCGGAGCAGGCGATTGATGCGATCGACGAGGCCGGTCTTGCTTACGATTCCGAGTCGGCGACCGGCGTGACGTTGCACCTCATGGGGGCCCTTCAGCCCTTCGGCAAGCTGGGCGTGCTGGCGATCGCCAACTCCCATGAAGCCGCGCAAGCTCTCTACGAACACGCGGTGACGGCCGTCCAGGTAGCCGCCGCGGGCTAACTAAACTAGTACCCCGCGCGTTTTTAGCCGAGCTGCGATCGAACAGTTCCGTTTGGCCCGTCTGACAACCGTCTGACGTCTGTCAGCCAGGGTCGAGTAAGACGATCAGGGATCTTCCGGGTTCGGCGCTCCTCCGCGGCGATGCACGGCCAGCGCGGTGAGTGCTTCGAGAACGGTGCGATAGGCCGCCAGGGCCGTAATGCCCGCGTGGTCATAGATCGGTGCCACCTCGACCACATCCAGTCCCGCCAGACCTCGCTCGAGAACTACCTGTCGGACCGCTCTGAGCAACTCGCGCGACGTGAGACCTCCCGGTTCCGGAGTTCCGGTGCCGGGCGCGTACGCGGGATCGAGTACGTCGACGTCGACCGAGAGATAGACGTGTGCGGCGTCGCCGATCTCGTAGTTGACAGACGCCATGACCGCGTCGATGCCGCGCTCGATCACTTGTTCCATCCGGTGCCAGCGAACGCCTTTGCTTCGGGCCCACTCCCATTCGGCCTGAAAAGGCCAGTAGCCGCGCAGTCCGATCTGGATCAGCCGGTCTCCGCGAATATGCCCCTCGTCGACGAGGTTTCGGAAGGGCGTGCCGTGTGCCCACTTCACTCCGAAGTTTTCCGTGGCGGTGTCGGTGTGCGTGTCGAAGTGCACTACGGCGAGGGAGCCGGATGGAAAGTTCTCGGCCACGGCTCTGATGCTGGGGTAGCTCACAGAGTGATCGCCCCCGAGAAGCACCGGCACGGCACCGGCCCGCATGATGTTGGCGACTCCGCTTCTTATGTGGTGGTGGCTGGTGTTCGGATCGCCGGGGGTGACCAGTGCGTCGCCGTGATCCACGATGCGCAACTCGGCGAAAGGGTCGACTCCGAGGTCCATGTGATGTGAGCGAGGGGGCGCGCCCTCGTCGTAAGCCAGTCGAATCGCTCGGGGACCGTAACGGGCGCCGGGCCGGTTCGTGACGAGATCGTCCATAGGAGCCCCGAAAACCGCCACATCGGTTTCGGACAGCTCCGCGGGGTCGAGAACCAGCGGCAGCTTGGCAAAGGTTCCGACGCCGGCAAACGCCGGCTCCCCCGGACGATTGACCTCCATCGCCCTATGTTGCCCGATGCGGCCGGCCTCCGGCCGAGTGCTCTATTGGTTGCGATATGCGCAACCAGCGGAGCATTCGACGGGGAGCCGGAGCGGGGGTCGTCGGGCGATATCCTGAGGGGAGCGCCCCCGTAGCTCAGACGGCGGAGCGTCTCCATGGTAAGCAGTTCCCGCTTTGCGCTGTGCGACTTTGCGAAAATTCCACTCCGCCGACAAGCGAGATCAACATTGTTATCTGCTGAACTTGCTGGGGTCGAGACCGAATTCGTAACCGGTCTTCAGGATTTCCACCGAACTGGCCGATGTCCCGTGGCTTGAGGGGGACTCGTTCGACACTGCTACAAGGCGGATTTCGACGAGACCGAAAAAGGGACATCTGGCACGACTTGTCTCTCACGGAAAACTTCGCGTCTTGCCTGAATTACGTATGGAGTACCGCCCGGCCCCTCCCTAGTCTGGATTGGGGAAACCGCGCCGTCCGGCGCGGCGCCAGGCGTGCTCTAGGGAGGGCCAACATCAAATATCGATCTTTCCAGACCGGGGAGACGGCCCTTCGTTTCCGCACGCCCTGGGCGCTCCTTGCCGTAGGGGCCCTCGCAACCCTCGGGCTCTTGTTCGGGCTTCTGTCGTCTACGACGTTGGCCGGCGACGACGATGAGCCGGCCTGCGCCGCGGATGCAGCCACCATTTTGGGCACCTCCAAAGACGACGTCCTGCAGGGAACTCCCCATAAAGACGTGATCGTGGGCCGCAAAGGTCGCGACGTCATCAGGGGTTTCGGTGGCAACGACGTCCTGTGTGGCAAAGGCGGACAGGACCGCATCCTTGGAGGCGACGGCAACGATCTCCTCACCGGTGGTCTCGCCAGCGACGAACTCGAGGGCGGGTCAGGCACCGACGTCATCAAGGGCGGCGGGTTCGACGACGACATGCATGGCGGAGCCGGCGCCGACAACCTGGGCGGTGGACCGGGCGACGACCGCGCCGACGGCGGTCCCGGCCTAGACAAGTGCGAGGCCGAGACCGAGATCTCCTGCAACGCGCCTGCCCAGGTCAAAAACGACTCCCACGACGTCAACGAGGACGCCACCTTGAACGTTGCCGCACCGGGTGTGCTGGCCAACGACACCGACGCCGACGGCGATGCCCTCACGGCGGTCGCCGGCCCGGGCCCCTCGGACGGCGACCTGACCCTCAATCCCAACGGATCGTTCGTATACACGCCCGATCCGAACTTCGACGGGACCGACTCCTTTACCTACCGCGCCAACGACGGCCACGTGAACTCGGCGCCGGCCACGGTGACCATCGACGTCACCCCCCTAAACGATGGGCCCACCGACATCACGCTCGCCGACAACTCGATAGATGAGAACAAAGACATCGGCAGCAACGTGGGGACCTTCACCGTGGACGACCCCGATACCGGCGACACCAACACCCTCAGCTTGGTGGCGGGTTCGGGAGACACCGACAACGCCCGCTTCATGATCGATGGCTCGGTTCTAAAGACCTCCGAAGTCTTCGACTTCGAAAACGACGGGCCTTTCTCCATCAGGGTTCGCACGACCGACTCCGACAACCTGCAGCGCGAAGAGGAGTTCACGATCACCGTAGTCAACGTCAACGAGGCCCCGGTTGTGGGTTCGGCTACGTTTTCTCTGGCCGAGAACTCGGCCACCGGCACCGCCGTGGGCACGGCCACCTTCACAGACGACGACACCGGACAGGGCCACACCTT
>JALZEI010000196.1 GCA_030862115.1 Actinomycetota bacterium | reverse complement strand
TCGGGCGGCACCTCTGTCATGGGCAGCCGGCGCCGGGCCGCGGCGATCGCGTCGCCCTCGCGGGTGTGTGCCTTCTCGCGCTTGCGCAGCTCGAGGAGCTGTCGCTCGAAGTCGTCGTGGTCGGTGACGGTTGGGGCTGCCGTGGCCATGGTTTCCTCCTTGCTCTCATTACTGAGACCGGATCATGAGTGGAAACTCATCGCGATCCGCCGCGAATTCGGGACTCACCCCCGGAAGGGTTTCGTAAGCGTCTCCGACTTACAGCACCCCTGCGTACGCAGACAGTACGGGCTGACCGCCGAGATGCGCATACAGCACCGTTGATCCGGCAGGAATCTCGCCCGAGCGCACCATGCCGATCAGCCCTGCCATCGACTTGCCCTCGTAAACGGGGTCCGTCAACATCCCTTCGAGTCGCGCGGCGGTGTGAATCGCATCGATGGTTACGTCGTCCGGGATGCCATAAATGCCCGCCGCGTAGCCGTCAACGAGTTCGACGTCGTCGTCTATGAGCGGCCGATCCAGTGCGATCTTCTCGGCGGTTGCTCGAGCGATCCTTAGGAGCTGCGCGCGCGTTTTTTCGATCGTCGCAGAGGCGTCGATGCCGATGACGCGTCGACCGCGGCCCTCCTTTGCGAACCCCGCGATCATTCCAGCGTGCGTTGATCCCGTGACGGTGCAGACGATGACCGTATCGAAGTAGACGCTGAGGTGCCTTTCCTGTTCCGCTACTTCGCGAGCCCAGTTGGCGAACCCTAGTCCGCCGAGTGGATGATCTGAGGCGCCGGCGGGGATCGCGTAAGGCTTTCCGCCCGCTTCCTCAACCGACATGAGCGCTCGCTGCCAACTGTCGCGTATGCCGATATCGAAGCCAGCTGCGTCGATCCGGACGTTTCCTCCCATGATCCGAGTGAGCTGGATGTTGCCGACCTTGTCGTAGACGACATCCGGCCAGTTGACCCAGCGCTCCTGCACCGTCACTGCCTTAAGTCCCAGATGCGCCGCGACCCCCGTCACTGCTCGAGTGTGGTTCGACTGGATGCCGCCGATCGAGACGAGTGTGTCGCAGCCCTGATTTAGCGCTTCGGCGACGAGGTATTCCAACTTACGGACCTTGTTGCCGCCGAATGCGATCCCCGAGTTGCAGTCCTCACGCTTTGCCCAGATTTCCACGTCTCCACCGAGGTATTCAGAGAGCCGCCGGAGCGGGTGGATCGGAGAGGGTCCGAACAGTAGTGGAGTGCGGGGGAAGTCATCCAAGGGCACGGCAGCTCCTAGTGAGTTCAAGATCAGCAGCTAAGTTAGTTACCGGTTGTCATCGCCACCATAGGGGATGACTACGAGGAGATAGGGGACCTTAGGTCCGATCAGTCTTCGGGAAGAGCTGCAAAGGTCTTCTTTGTTTTCCTGTACCACCCCATCCCTTTGATGGGATTCTTCCATCTGGCTTTCATCATCTCCAGGGCGCTCTTGTGCGTTTCATCACCGCCCGCGACGGAGTCCTTTAGATGCTTATCTTGTGCTTTGATTACCTCATCAGCCGTTTCTCCATGGAATGCGGCATCGCATGGTCCACCCATCTGTCTGCATGTCATTGTTTTCATGGGTCTCACCTCCCGTCAAAAGGATAGTGTCATTGCATCGTGTGAGGGCCACTCTGCTCAGTGAACGACCCGCTGGAAGAGCTCGATGACGTTGGTTGAGGCAGGGATCAGCACGGTACTCGCAGGCTTGCTCCTTGCTTGTTCCCGGCCTCGGCTTCTCCATGTTCGCAAGGGCCCGATGTTGGTCCTCGGTCCCCAGTAGGGGGTTGGTCATTCGGCTGGAGGCTTTCCGAAGAGAAAGTCTCTAACGTGTTATCGACGACCGAAGGAGGATTGGATGACTCGACGCCACGATGGCCTGATGCCGCTGACGCATGATCACCACCATGCGCTCGCTCACGCACGTCGGCTCAGGCTGGCAGCTGTTGGCGAAGACGCTTCCGCGCTGGTACGGCACTCGCAGGTATTCCTCGACTTCTTTCACGACGACACCGTGAACCACTTCCGGGAGGAGGAAGAGATCGTTTTCCCTCTGGCGGTTGAAGACGGACGCGCGAAACCTCTTCTGGCCCAGGCAATGATGGAGCACCTGCAGATTCATGCCCTCGCGTCTCGGCTCGGGATTGAGATCACAGAATCAAGGGTCACCCCGGAGAGTGCGACCGAGCTCGCTACGGCTTTGGATGCCCACATCCGTTTCGAGGAACATAAGGTGTTTCCGCTGCTCGAGGAAGTGGTTGCCGACGACCAGCTGAGTGCGGTTTCTCTTCGACTACATGCCCGTGGCAATGGTCCGGACGGCGACGCAACCTGCCATTCCTTTCTTTGGAGATGAAGGCACCAGGCGGGATCGGGAGCGATGAAACCGTCTTGTTCGAACGCGGAGGAGAGCCGCCCTCCGCTAGTTACCTCTCTCCGTTGTCGTCGGAAGGAGGCAGCGATGAGTTCGGAGCCCCTTCGTCGGGCGCGTCCTCACCGGCGGCGGTGGTAAGACCAAGCGATGCGCCTAGCTCTGAAGGGCTTGATCGCAATATTCGTATGGCAGGTCGCGGCAGCCATATTTGAGCGCCTGGCGCCGCACCAAGTGATCAGGTGGTACTGGAAAGTGGCGAACCCGGCATGGCGAGTTATCGCCGGGAGAGTTCCTGGCTTCGCGTTAGTCGAGACGACCGGCCGGCGTACGGGCCGAAAGCATCAGGTACCCGTAGGCGCACGGTTAGAGGACCATTCTGTGTGGCTCGTGGCGGGGCACGCGAGCGACGCCCACTACATCAAGAACATCAAGGCGAATCCAGGTGTGCGCGTTCGCATTGGAGGGCGTTGGCGAGATGGGATGGCGCATCTGGTCCCCGAGGATGATGCTAGGCGTCGCGCAGTGCACCTAAATCTGTTGAACGGTTTATTCGAGAGAGTGGCGTCCTCGGATTTGCTGACGGTTCGTATCGACCTGGCGAGTGATTAGGTCGCGCCAATCGCACGCTGCGTGTAGAGCCGTCCCCTCAAAAGGTCCTCCTAGTCAGTTCGTGAGAAGCGGCGGCGAATGAGCGTGACTCCGTTGAAGGCACGTTTCAGAAGACGTTCGGGCCGTGAGTTCACCGGCGGCATCGCCCCGATCGCTCGAAGGGTGGCGAGCCCGTCAAAGAGCACTTCGTTGTGGACGATACGTCCGTTTCGGATCTGCAGGAAGTCAATCGTCTCGAGTGCAACTTTTTTGCCGCGCCGTGGTACTGCGCTGCTACGTCTCGCGGCCTGATGTCCTGGTTCCCCACGCCTCCAAAGTTATCGGCTTGGCGTGACTGTCGCCGAACGCGCTAGGACGTCAGGACCGGGGTGGTGCCGCGGGCGATTTATCAACCCTTGGTTCTCCTTCCTCCAGCGCCTGTGCGGCCAGACGTTCTCTTATTCGGCACATTACGGCAGGCGTTGCTTCAGTCAACCACAGGTGGCGCGCCACAAAGGCCGTTGATGGGGCTTGCTGTCGTGACGAGAGAGGAAGGCGTGTTTAGGACGGTCGATCTCTCGCGAGGATGGGGGCAATGGGATTTCGATCGACTCTGGGACCTGTCTACTGGAATGTGCGCGAAGTTCCAGTAGTCGGTGGTGTCGTACGCCGCGGGCACAAGGTCTACACCGTTTCGCACGTAGCGGTTTATCGATGGACGGGGGGCCGCCTGGGCGGGCGGATTGGTAAGGCGCCAGTTCTGCTTCTTTCGACTGAGGGGCGGCGGTCCGGGGAGTGGAGGACGACACCTTTGATGTACCTGGCGACGGACACGGCTCTCGTTGTCGTCGCATCCGCCGGAGCTTCTCCACGACACCCGGACTGGTTCCTGAACCTGAAGGCAAATCCGCGATGTGTCGTGGAGGCGGATCGATCGAGGCGTCATGTCATCGCGCACGAGGCCGCGCCCGATGAACGGTCGCTGCTCTGGCCCAGGCTCGTCCAAATCTACGCAGGATGGGATGAATATCAGCGGCGCACAGATCGGCAGATCCCGGTCGTCGTTCTTGAACCCGATTCATAGCCGACTGTGTGCTCATGGATGAGCGCCTGGCCTCGGGGATCGCTTGGACCTGCGTGTCGGTGGCTAGCCTTTTACGTTTGCGGCAGACTTTCGTCTCAGCGGCACGTTAGGGCGGTTGCTCCTTCGCTCGGTAAACGGCTTCTGCCGTGGCGATCCAGCCTCGTCGCGCATCGGGATACTTCGGCGCCCAATTCGCGGCCGCGCGAAAACGAGCGTTACTTACGCGCAGAGACCGTGTCAGAGATGTGAGTCGACCCCCAAGAAGCAAGGCCAGTCGACCTGGGCCGCGGAGCCAGGGTGCCTTCCCCGCCGCCTCCGCCATGGCGGCCGCATAGTCATGCTTGGTCAGCGGCTCGTCGTCGACGACGTTGTAGGTCCCCGCCGAAACCTTGAGCGCGGCAACAACGGCTGCCGCTGCATCTGTCATGTGGATCGAGGAGACGTAGCCATCGGACGGTCCGAGTACAACCGTGATGTGGCGGCGCGCCATTTCAAGGAGCTGCTCGCTGTGGCGCGCACCCGGTCCGTAGAACCAGCCAAAGCGCAGAACGGCCCCTGTTCTGCCCTGATCGGAGAACCGCTTCGCATTCGCTTCGGCGGCGAGATTGGCGCGGGAAAGCCGGAAGACATCGGGCGGGACATCCTCGTCAATCCATTCTGAGCCGCGATCCGGATAGAGCATGCTGACCGATTCCTGAATCAGACGACCGACCCCCGCAGCCAGCGCTGCATCGACGATGGCCGCCGATCCCTCGATGCGAACGCGGTCGTTTTCGGTCCATGGTTTCTTGCGGATGAACTTCGTCATGGAAGGGATGGCCGAGGTCAGGTTGACGATTGCGTCCTTATCGGAGAATCCCTTCGTCAGAGCGGCCCTGTCGAAGATCGATACTTCGGCCGGGATCGCCCCCTGTTCCCGCAGCCACACCGCTTTCGACGGCGTTCGCGCGAGCGCCGTGACCGAGTGACCCGCCTCAACGAGGGCGGGAACCGCGTGGCCACCGATCGCGCCGGTTCCGCCCGTTACGAACACCTTCATGCGAGGAATCTAGCGTGACCCCACTGCGGCATCCGCTAGGTTCGAGGGGTGGTCTATGTAGCTCTGCTCCGCGGCATTAATGTCGGCGGGAAGAACAAGGTGGATATGAAGCAGCTAAAGGCTGCGTTCGAAGATGCTGGGATGACCTCGGTACGGACCTATATCAACTCCGGCAACGTCATCTTCTCCAGCAACAACCGCAGCCGAGCTCGGCTGACCGAAGTACTCGAGGACTCGATCGCTGGCACTTTCGGCTTCAGGATCGGGGTTCTTGTTCGTGACCTAAAGAGCATGAGAGCTGTCGTTAACGCTCTCCCGCACACCTGGGTGAACGACTCCAATATGAAATGCGACGTGATGTTCCTGTGGGATGACATCGCTCGAGCCTCGGTGGTCAAGGAGCTTCCGATCAAGCCCGAGATCGAGGATCTGAAGTACGTAGCGGGAGCGCTGATCTGGTGCGTCGATCGCCAAAGCGTCACCCGCAGCGGACAGATGAAGCTTGTCCGAACACCCCTCTACAAACGGATGACGATCCGGAACTGCAACACGGCCCGCAAGCTTCTTGAGCTCATGGAGGCGTGACCGAGGAGGTAATCGAGCCACCTATTTCCTTAGGACTGGGAGAGGTGACCCTTGGCGTCGTCATAGGTAGCGTCGTTCGGGGAATCGGCAGGCCCGTAGACGAGCTCGAGTACGCCCGTCTTGAAAGTTTTCGACGAGATCAACGCCAGCGGTATCGATTCGGCGCCTTCGTCAAACAAGCGCATGCCTTTGCGGACCGCAATAGGGTGTACCAGTAGATGCAGCTCGTCCAGCAGGCCGGCGGCCAGCAGCTGGCGCACGATGGAGGGCGAGCCGCTCATAGCGATGTCCGCGTCGCCGGGCTCGTTCTTGAGAGCCGGGACGGCCTCGACCAGATCGCCCTGTAGCTGCTCGGAGTTCCGCCACTCGAATTCGAGCTTCTGGTTCGACACGACGATCTTTCGTGCGTCGCCGAGTTTCTTGGCAAAGTCGGCGTCCTCACCTCCGGCGGCCTCCCGCTCCGGCCATGCCCCCGCGAAACTGTCGTACGTGACGCGGCCGATGAGCAGCGTGTCGGACGAGCCGAACACTCGGTCGACGGCGGCACCCATCTCGTCGTTGAAGTAGGGTAAATGCCACCGGTCGGGCGCCTCAACGACGCCGTCGAGCGAGATGAACAGGCTTGCGATGATCTTTTTCACTTTGCTCCTCCGAGAAATAGCCGGTAAGCGATTGCTATCTACTTAGACGACCTGGAGCCTACGAACTCATCGGCGCATCGAAGGAAGGACGCCTTACCTAGCCCGTCATGTTGGAGGGCGGAAAGTCGAGTAGGCCGGCGACGACGCTTTCGGCGAGCTGTTCGTCGAAGGGCGCTTGCCCGGCAAGGTTGATCACGAGGCCTTCGACCGCGCCCATAAGTGCGAGCGCCAGCACGCGGGGCGGCGGCCCCGGGGGGATCGCTCCGCTCTCACGTCCTGCGGTGATGAGTTCGGTACACGCGGCGAGGACCCGTTCCACGGCTTCCTCGACCGCCCGCCCGACGGGATGATTCTGACCGCTGAATTCGACACTCAGAACCATCCGGACTCGGGCGATGTCGCGGCGGCAATAGACGGCGTGTGTCCTCGCCACGGCTTTGAGCGCGCCGACCGGGTCGGCGTCGTCGGCGATTAGTTGGGCCATCTCAGCCCACCAGGTCTCCTCGACCCACGCCACCACCGCCAGGGCCAGATCCTCTTTGCTGGCGAATTGGTGATAGAGGGCTCCGCGCGTGTAGCCGGCCTCGTTTGCCACTCGCTCCAAGACAAGGTTGCCGTAACCGTGGCGTGACAGGCCTCGTGCCGCCGCCTCCAAGAGAGCGCTCCGGGTACGAGCACGCCGCTCGGCCTGCGTCCGCCGCTCACCCCCGACAGTGGCAACGGAGGTCACTTTGCCTCACATACATACATATATGTATATTACATGGGTAAGGAGGCAATTTGGCCCTGATCCAGGCAGGTGGAAATCGTTGGATGAGGGCCACGGGCGCCCCTCGAGCGCGTCGGGTACCCGTGGCGGCCGAGGAACCGCTCGGCGACGATCGGTACGACTATGCGGATGCCTTCGAGATTCGGCCACGTGAGGCGGATGCTCGCTCCGCCGAGCAGTTCGTACGGTCCGCTCTCAAGGACGCGTCGCGGCTGGTGCGGTGGACCATATGGATCGCGCACCGGTACCTCATTAGATTTCGCCTAGCCCCCCGCTTATCTAAAGACCACATTTTGGGTTGGGAGATCCTGAGGTCCGAGTCGGACGTGGTCGTTCTCCAAGCGGTATCACCTTTCTTGCAGGGCGTCATCGTGGGCAGAAAGGTCGATCCGAACCGCGCGGTGATCACGACATACGTCTTCTACACACGTCCCACGGTATGTCGGGTGCTTTTAAAAATCATCGGTCCCGTACACCGAAGGATCGCCCCGTACCTGCTAGAGCGGGCCGCCGCTTCGGCTAATGGGGTTGAACCTCAGACCGTGCCAACGGGGCGTGGCGCATGAACGTCGAATTGGGGGTCGCCGGGCTGATCTGCGTGATCCTTGCGATCGGCCACACGACGGTCGGGGTCGTCTGGGTCCTTCCGCATCTTACGAAGGAGCGCCTGCCGAGCACGCCGTTTGGTCCGTCGTCGATGACGGTCGCCATGGTCCGCGTCACCTGGTACATCGTCACCATCTTCGTTCTGGCCCTCGGCGCCCTTCTGCTGATTCTCGCCTGGGCCGAAGATGCCGATCCGAAGACTGTGCTGCTCCGTTCGTTTGCAGTGATGTGGGTGGTTGCCACCGTCATGGCCGTGGGGATTTCCGGGTTCGGCGTGCGTAAGCTTCGCTACCTGCTGCGCCTTCCGGTGCCGTTGTTCTTCCTCGTTGTCGCGGTGCTTTGCTGGGTGGCGTCTACGTGAGCGGAGCCGCAGATCAAGTCAGGGCCACCGATCGCTACCTGGAGGTCCATGACCTACACACCGCGCACTCCATCGAGGTGGATGCTGCGCCGACCGAGACCTATCGAGCCTGCAGAGAGCTGGACCTCGGCAGGTCCGTGCCTGTAGCCGCGCTGTTCGCACTACGGGGGCTTCCCCACTTCCTAACCGGCAAGGCGCGGCTGAGCCGTTCTCTCACATTGGAGACTTTCCTCCAAGCCGGATTCACCATCTTTGAAGAGCATCCTCCTAGAGAGCTGGTCATGGGCACGGTCGGCAAGTTCTGGCGACCGGACGGCAGTCTTGTCTCGCTTGGGCCCGAAGAGTTCTTTCGCTTCGACAAGCCCGGGTACGCCAAGGCAGTCCTGGCGTTCACCGTCGAAGAGCAGGGGGACGGCTCGCTCGTCACGACCGAAACCCGAGTGGCATGCACGGATGAGTCTGCCCGTCGTAAGTTCTCTTTGTACTGGCGGGTTATCGGACCTTTCTCTGGATTTATCCGTAGGCTCATGCTCGAAGAAGTGAAACGCACGGCCGAGAGAGGCATACCTGCGATTCGGGCATAGCTAAGGAGCGACTGTGGGCGGGGACTCACTGTTGGAGAGGTGGTTTGCTGCGGGTGACGCGGGTGATCTCGACGCGTTTGATGACTTCCTTCACCCGGATGTCGTAGTGCACGCGCCGATGGGTCTCTCGAGCGAGGGCCCGGAGGCCGAGAAAGCGGTGTGGAGGGACGCCCTTCGTGCGATGCCCGACATCCGCCACGAGATTCAGGAAGTAATCAGCGTGGGAGATTCGATCGCAGCGCGCGCCGTCGTGACGGGAACCCTCAAAGGTGACTTCGCGGGCGTCACCGCGACCGGGAAGAGCTTCAGGGTCGATCAAGGCCTGTTTGCACGAGTGCGCGAAGGCAAGATCGTCGAGGCTTGGGAGATCGTTGACACCGCGAGCCTTCTTCGCCAGCTCGGTGTGATCCCCGAGTGATTTGAAGCTCGACTACGTCGGCGACTTGGTATCCTCCAACACCGCCCGTCTTTCCAGATACTCCTCGCGCGCGATCTCACCGCGAGCGTAGCGCTCCTCAAGAATTCGCAATGCGACTCCCGCGCTACGGCCTTGGGGTCGACGACGAAATAACACGTTGACTCCGACAACTAGCACCCCGATCCAAAACAGGGCCTGGAGTATTCCCAGAATCCACCACCAGCTCTCGTACCAGACAAAGAACGGGCTCTCGGCAACGATCATGTCGGGCTCCGGAGGTCGGTGCGGATCTGCTCGAGCTCTTCGCCCGTGATCTCCCCCCGCGCGTATCGCTCCTCCGCGATGGCGACTGCGGATTTACGCGACGGGCCGGCCGGCAGGACGATCCACAAGATCACGTAGGGCAGAACCCCGAAGCCCCCGAAGAGCACCGAGATGAACCATGCGATGCGAACGAGACGCGGCTCGAGCGCGAAATGCTCGGCCACACCGGCGGCGACCCCTGCGATGAGGCGGTCGGTCTCGGAGCGCCGCAGCGTTCGGTCATCGTTCATGACTGAATCGTCCCACGTGTCGCGGTTGGTCTAAGTTCGATAACCACCGGCATGCCGACCGAGAACCAGCGAGCGTGCAGAGCGCGGATGCGGTCGGGCGTAGGCCGGCCTCTGCGGTGCGCGCGGTGCTCGAGACGATCGAAGAAGTTCACCGTCTCGCAGAAGGCACGCCGAGCTTGCTCGTGCTCAATCGGATCCGTTACCTCCCGGGCCAGGCCCTTGAACCGGCCCCCTCTTATGCGAATCTCGACGTCGGGATAAGCCTCTAGGTTGCGGAACCACGCGCCGAAGCGTCCTCTGAGTGATACCAGGAAGACCTTGTCGCCCTCTCGGATCGCCCGCACGCACTTACGCCGTCTCCGCCCGGTCTTACGTCCGGTGGTGGTGAGGACGCCGAAACCCCGCGGAGGCATGATGAGGAAAAGCGGGAGTTGTAGGGCACTCAATATCCGTCCGCCCGTGGGCGTCGTCGTAAGCGGGTTGCCGTATTCGCCCTGCAGGTAATCCCTGCGCTGTTCCTCGCGGGAGGCGTATTGCTTTCTGATCGCGCCTGCCCCGGGGGCGCCGCTTGTAATCGCCGACCTCCTTGCTAGCGGCCCAAGTGACACTGCTTTCCGATATTTCCGCGCACGAGATTAGACCTTCCCGTGTTGCTGCTTCAGGCTGATAGCGGCCCTGTGGCCGGCGACTCGGCCGCGAACCTACCTTCGGGCGCAGGCAAGCGCGGCGGTGGGGGTCTCGGGTTCCCCCGGGCAGAGGCTGCCCGGTACGGGTTCATGCCCCTGCGCCATGCTCCAGACGGAGATTAGGCCCGTGCTGCAATCGATAGCCCCCTTACCTCCCATCTTCGGTGAATAGTCGGTCAGATCATCTGCGGTGCGATGGATGCGGTAAGCGACGTGGCCGAGATTGCCGGGCCGCTCGTAATCGACATCGATCGAGACCAGATACATACGCTCGTTCTGGGTCACCCGGTCACTGAGGTAACTGCGGAGTTCGGATGGTTTGTAGGCCACGAAGTGACGTCCGCGACCTCGGGGGTTTCCTTCGGTAACGGAATACCAGCCGAGCTTGTCGGTGAAGGCCCCCATCGCTTCCTTGACGTCGCCTCGGTTGACCGCAGCGAAGAATCCGGCGACCAGCCGTCCCACGTTTTCTGGGTAACAAGTTTCAGGTCCCCGGGAAGTCCTACGCGTAATCTGGATTTCTTGACCACCTGCAAAAACGCTCACGGTCGGGGTTGGGGATTTGCTCCAGCCGGCTTGGGGCGATGTCTCCCCGGCAGAGCTACAGGCTGCCGCTGCGAACAGCAGCGTTGCGGCGGCAACGACGAGATATCTATGCATTACATCCCCTACACCGGACCCGTCGCCGCGGTTCCAGACTCAGGCCGGGCGGGTCGACGGGTCGGTGTGCTGCCGAGTGTGTATGACCTGGGGGCTCCCTAGAGTTGAAAATGGTGATCCCTCTTCCTTCCCGGCGAGGAAAGTGCGAGGCTTTTCGGCCTCGGTTCAACAATCTAGAGACAAAGGCCGTCCGCGACTGGAAGGTGGGTCCTCATGAAGACAATGGCTATGCTCCAAAAGACGAAGCTGCCGGTGGCGGTTGTTTTCGGCCTCGTTCTGGGGGCGACGGGCTTCGTGCTCGCCGACGGTGGAGATACGAGCGAGGTGCACGCCTGTGTCAAAACGACCCGCCCAGACAAAGGCGCGACGAGAATCGTCGGAGCGACTAAGGAATGCCGCGATGACGAGAAATCCGTCCATTGGAACAAGCAAGGCCCTCCAGGCACACCAGCCGTCACCGAGTTTGCCGAGTTCTTCGCGCTGATGCCCCCTGATAACGCGGCCACCGTGGCAACCGGCGCGGCTGTTCATTTTCCACAGGACGTACCCACGAGCACTTCGATCACAAGAATCAACGCCTCAACCTTTCTTCTGAGCGATTTCGGCACATACCGCGTGTCGTTCGTCGTCTCGGTTACAGAGGCCGGGCAGCTCGCGCTGCGGTTAAACGGCTCCGAGCTTCCCTACACCGTGGCGGGGCGAGCTACCGGCACGTCGCAGATAGTCGGCGAGTCATTGGTCGAGGCCACGACGGTGAATAGCACTCTTGAGGTCGTTAATCCCGCGGACAACACAACCGCGCTGACCATCACCCCGCTCGCCGGGGGAACCGAACCGGTCAGCGCTTCCCTTGTCATCCAACGACTCGACTGATTCCAATGCGAAAAGGATGTCGGAGTCTGCTTTCTGCTTCGATTGGATCGTCTCGGCGCTCGATGTAGGGGAGAAGAGGATCGAAGCGTGACGACGACACGACTTGAGACGTTCAGCGACGGCGTGATTGCCATCATTATCACGATCATGGTGCTGGAGCTCGGTGTCCCCCATGGCGTCGACATGGATGCGCTGAGCCCTCTGCTCCCGGTCTTCCTTGCCTACGCGTTGAGCTTCGTGAACCTCGGTATTTACTGGAACAACCATCACCACATGCTGTCCACGGTTGAGGGGGTGACGGGAACGATCCTCTGGGCGAACCTGCACCTGCTCTTCTGGCTCTCGCTCTTCCCGTTTATGACGGGGTGGATGGGCGAGAACGGGTTCGCGTCGCTTCCCGTGGCCTTCTACGGGGCGGTGTCCCTGCTGGCGGCGATTGCCTATTTCATCCTGCAGCGCACGATCATCGGCTCACAGGGAGCAGGATCTCGCCTTGCGGCGGCCTTAGGGCGAGATCTAAAGGGCAAAATCTCTCCGGTCCTCTATGCGGGGGGATTGTCCTCGCATATCCGGCCCGCTGGATCTCGCTCGCCCTCTACGTGGTCGTTGCCCTGATGTGGCTGATCCCCGATCGAAGGATCGAAATGGCCCACCGGGCCGTCGCCGACTGACTTTCTGCCGCCACTCTCGGAGCCGGATCAGAGCGCAACGCTGATCCGGCTCCGGAGAGGCGAAGGAGATGCCTAGCGGATTGCCGCCTTCCTGTACTGACTCACCGACAATGGAATGAAGACCGCCAGGATGAGCGCGATCCAAATGAGCGAATAGGGAATCGGGTTCTCGAGAGACCACGCGTCCGGAGGCGGGAGATTTCCGGCGTTACCAAAGGCCTCTCGCACAGCCTGGGCAACCGACGAAACTGGGTTCCACTCAGCGAAGGTTTGTAGCGGACCGGGCAAGAGGTCCGCGCGCACAAACGTGTTGGCAATGAACGTCACCGGCATGATGAACATGAAGGACGCGTTCTGGACAACCTCGACGGTCGTCTTCAACCCGACGTAAGCCATGATCCAGGAGATCGCGTAGGCAAACAGAAGGAGAAGCAGAAATCCGCCGATCGCCTCGATCAGACCGGTGCGGATGCGCCAGCCGACTACCAATCCGGTGAGCGACATAACCAGGATCGACGTGGAGTTGTAGAAGATGTCGCTCCCGGTTCGCCCCATCAGTACCGCGGATTTCGCCATCGGCAACGACCGGAACCTGTCGATGATGCCCTTCGTCATGTCTTCGGCAAGCCCGGCCCCCGTGAACGTGGAACCGAAGATCACCGTCTGTACGAAGACACCGGCAATCAGGTATTCGCGATAGGCGACCCCGGGGATTTCGATAGAGCTTCCGAAAACGTATGCGAACAGCAGGACGAACATGATCGGCGACATCGTCGTCCAGATCAGGATCTCGGGTACTCGTTTCATCTTGATCAAGTTGCGCTTGGCTACGACGGTGCCGTCGGCAAAGGCAAGGGCCAGCTGTCTCATCGGACGGCCTCCTTCTCTCGAATCTCGGTTTCAGGTGGTGCTGTGCTTTCTTGCGCGTCGGCGTCCTCCGCAACCTCCTCGGCTCCATGCCCGGTGAGCTCTAAGAAGACATCGTCGAGAGTGGGACGCCGCAGACCGACATCCACGACTTTGATGCTCTGGTCGCCGAATTGCTCAAGCAAGTCTCGCAGCGAGTCCACGCCGTTCGTGACTCCCGCCGTGAGCCGGCGGGTCTGCTCGTCGATCTGCACATCACCAACCGACAGATGCTCGAGAACGTTTCGAGCGGTGGGCAAGTCGGCAATGCTCGCGAGGACCAGCTCCACGCGCTCCCCGCCAACCTGGGTCTTCAACTCATCCGAGGTTCCGTGAGCGATCATCCGGCCCCGGTCTATAACCACGATGTCGTCGCAGAGCCGGTCGGCCTCCTCCATGTACTGGGTCGTCAAAAGCACGGTCGACCCGCCCCTGACTAGTTCCTGGATGGTCTCCCACATCTGAGCCCGGCTTCTCGGGTCCAGGCCGGTGGTCGGCTCGTCGAGAAACAGCACATCGGGCGCGGCAACCAGCGCGGCCGCCAGGTCCAGGCGACGTCGCATTCCGCCCGAGTAGGTCTTCGTGGGGCGGTCCCCGGCCTCGGCGAGGTCGAACTGGTGGAGGAGCGCCCGGGCTCGTGTCCGAGACGTCTCTCGGCCTAGGTGATAGAGGCGGCCGACCATGTCCAGGTTCTCGTATCCGGTCAGGTGCTCGTCGACGGCGGCGTTCTGGCCCGATAGTCCGATTCGCTCACGAACCCTGTGCCCGTCGGTTTGCACGTCCAGCCCGGCCACGTGCGCCGAGCCCTCGTCGAACTCAAGCAGCGTCGTGAGAATCCGGACGGCGGTCGTCTTCCCCGCTCCGTTGGGGCCGAGAAGTCCCAGAAC
>JALZEI010000187.1 GCA_030862115.1 Actinomycetota bacterium | reverse complement strand
CAGGACCTGGCACCCCCTCCCGGCGACTCGCTCGTCCGGGTCCTTGGTGGCGACGACCACCCGGGATACGCCGGCCGCGGCCACGGCCGGCGCGCACGGAGGCATTCGGCCCTGATGGGCGCAGGGTTCGAGTGTCACATACAGAGTTGCGTTCGAGGCGTCGGTGTCTTCGAGGACGAGAGCTTCGGCATGGGGCGAGCCCGCACCCGCATGACTCGCCTCGGCCAGCACCCTGCCGTCGCGCACGAGCACGGCTCCGACGCGGGGGTTGGGAGAGGTAAAGGAGACGGACGCCGCGAGCTCGAGGGCCCGGGCCATGTGCCGCTTGTCGTCTTCCACCACGCCTCCGGCGGTTTGGTTCCAACCCCTGGGGCGCGGTGAGCGACCGGCGACCGCGCGCGACCACCGGCCCTCTTCTCCCATCCGGACTGCTCGTCTTCTCAGACGATCACCGTCGGTCCCGGGATTCCACCGGGTCGGCCCGCAGGCGCTGCCTGCGAGTTAGCGGACTCTCACCGCCGGTCGGGAATCTCACCCTGCCCCGAAGAGGTACGGACGCTACGTGCGCCCGCGACTCCAGTATAGAGAGATTTCATAAACTTGACCAACCGGTCAAGAAGGCCCTGGATGAGGGGCGCCCCGGGGGGATGTCGCTTCCATGCGAGATTCACCTCGATCTATGGCGTCCACTAGCAAACAAGGGTTCGAGCCCGACGCGAGATCGGTCAGGCCCCGGCCGGAGCCCGGGTCGGCGCTTCATTGTCGGATGGCGCCCGGTTTCCGGGCACCGGCGCGCAATGAAGGCCTAGGCCCGAGTTCGGCCCGACTCACTGCGAGTTTTCGGCGCGTGAGAGCGCCGGCTCATGTTCTGTGGGTCACCTGGGCCGCTATGCGGACCGCGCCTGGCCCACAGAAGGGCCGAAGCCCGAGTCCCGCTGACGCGCTCTCCTTCGCTGCCGGGTTTGGGTTTAAAAAGCCCCCCACAGGCATTCCTCGTTGCGGCTTTTGGGTTTTGAAGAGCCGTCGAAGCGTGGAGTCAGGCGACGGCGGAGTTGGCGCGTACGGCGTCGGCCACCTCGCTCGCCGGGGTTCCCTTTTCGATGTAGAGAGTCGCCCCTAGGTCCACGGCACGGCGTGCCATGACCTCCTCTTCAAAGGCGGAGAGGACGATGACGGTGCTCTCGGGCGCCACCGCGCGGAGGCGGGGCAGGGCCTGAAGTCCGTCCATGCGAGGCATCACGAGATCTAAGACGATGACGTCGGGCTGCAGGTCGCGAGCCAGATCGACGGCCTCGGCCCCGTCGCGGGCCTGACCCACGATCTCCAGGTCCTCGTGCAGGTCGAACTCGGCGGCAAGCAGGGCAAGGATGTCCTTGGTGTCGTCGCAAAGCAGTACCCGAGTTAGGCGGGGGCTCGTCCTTCGGCCCATGTTCGCTCCCAGCGATAGTTGAGGTTGTCCTCTTAGCTTGAGGCCCGCCGGGTGAATGCGGTATCGGGCGAAATACGTATGTTTTCGCCCCGCCCGGCGAACCGTAGAAACTAGTCATCCACGAGAATCGCCCCGAGAATCGCGCCGGCCGGTCCCGGGCGCAGGGCTGAAAGAGTCTTTAGCGGCCCGACTCGATCGGGGCGGGAGGAGGCGGAGGGGTCGTTGTCTCGGGGGCCTCGGTCCGGCGGTCCAGAGCGTAGGACGAGTTCTGCTCGCGTTTGGCGAACTGCTTCATCTCGGTGGCGATCTCGGACGCCTCCCAGTGTGTCCGAATGGGCTTCTGGGCGTTCGACGCGATGCCGACCGAGACGGTCATGATCGGATAGCGGTGCATCTCGCTCCGGCGGTCGGCTATCTCGATATAGCCGCGGGCCAGGTCCTCGGCGTCGTAAAGCTTGCTGGCCCTCTCGTCCCACAACCGGATGACGGCCTGAGCGGTCGCCTCGGCCCTGTTCGGGTCGACCATCGCAACGAAGTCGTCGCCGCCGACGTGACCGATGAACCCTCCCCCCGTGCTCCTCACCGCCTCGTCCACGCAACGAGCAAGGAGCTTGATCACCTCATCGCCCCGAAGGAACCCGTAGTGGTCGTTGAACGGCTTGAAGTTGTCGAGGTCGATGTACATCAGTGCGAAGGGAAGGCTGCCGGAGGCCTGTTTCGCAACCTCCTCTTGGACCTGAACGTTCCCGGGCAACTGCGTAAGGGGGTTGACGGCCCGCATCTCGCGCACGCGACGTAACGCGGACTTGACGCGCGCCACGAGTTCGATCGGATCGAAGGGTTTGATGATGTAGTCGTCGGCCCCCGACGTCAGGCCCACCACCTTGTCGGCAGAGAGCGACTTGGCGGTGAGCATGATGATCGGGACGTGTTTCGTCCGGTTGTCGGCGCGGAGTTGCTGGCATACCTCGAATCCATCCAGCTCCGGCATCATGATGTCCAGCAAAACGAGGTCGGGGACGTTGTCCTCGGCGAGGGCGAGGGCCTCTCTTCCATCGGCCGCAGTCGCGACCTCGAAGCCTTCGAGGCGCAGGTTCACCTCGACGAAGCGGACGATGTCCTCATCGTCGTCGGCAACGAGCACGAGCTCGCGTCTTATGTTCACTTGGCTTGTGCACCGGCCAACTCGTCCAACCTCTTTCTCAAGCGGCGGGCGGCGGAGACGGCGTCAACTCCATCGAAGATCGCGCTTCCCGCGACGAGTATCTCGCCTCCCGCGGCCACGGTCTCGTCCAAAGTGGACAGCTTCACCCCTCCATCTACCTCAATATCGGCAGAGACGCCCGCTTCCTGGACCATGTCGCGGGCGCGCTCGATCTTCGGGAGGACCTCGGGCATGAACTTCTGCCCCCCGAACCCCGGGCGTACCGTCATCATAAGTACGACCTCCAACTCGGGGAGATAGCGCGAGGCGGCGTCGAGCTCGACATCGGGATGCACGGCCAGGCCGGGCCCACAGCCCTCCTTCTTTATGAGCTCGATGACCTCGGCAGGGTCCTCGGTGACCTCTGGGTGGAAGGAGATGCGGTCGGCCCCCGCCCGGGCGAACTCGGCCACGTAACGACCGGGTTCGGAGATCATCAGGTGGACGTGCAGCGGCAGCGCGCACGCGCGGTCGACGGCGGCCACGAGCGAGGGGCCGAAGGTGATGTTCGGCACGTAGTGGCCGTCCATCACATCCAGATGGACCCAGTCGATAAACGAGGATACGGCCGCGAGCTCGTCGCCGAGGCGCGCTAAGTCCGCGGTCAGAATCGAGGGAGCGAGACGGAGTCGGGCCATGCCCCTTCCTACTCGAACCGTTCGCCGGGCGCTGCCCGGAGGCCTCGAACGAAGTCCCCGCCGGACATGGCTCGCTTCCCGGCGGGCTGGACCTCGACCAGTTCAAGCGCTCCCCCGCCGGCCCCCACAACGGCGCGATCGGGTGCAAGCTCGGCGGGGCCCAGCTCCTCGTCGGCAGCTTGTCTCGTTCGCAACACTCGAAGGCGCGCTCCGCGCAGGGTGGTCCAGGCCACCGGCGAGGGATTCAGGGCGCGCACGAGGTTATGGATCGTCACGGCGGGAGCCGTCCAGTCGATCCTGGCCTCCTCCGGCGACGGCTTCGACGCGTAGGTGGCCCCGGCCTCATCTTGAGCGACGGGCTCCAGATCGCCGCGCACGTAAGCGGCCAGAGTTGGGACCAGCAGCTCGGCCCCCACGGAGGCAAGGCGTCGCCCGAGCTCGCCCGCGGTCTCCTCGGACTCGACCGCGACGGTCTCGGTTGCGAGTACCGGCCCCTCGTCCATTCCCTCGGTCAGCACCATGATCGAGGCCCCGGTCTCTGAGACGCCGTCCATCAGCGCCCTCTGTACGGGAGCCGCCCCTCGATAGGCCGGCAGCACGGAGAAGTGGAGGTTGACGAAGCCGCGCCGAGGGATCGCGAGGAGACTCGCCGGAAGGATCTTGCCGTAGGCGACGACCGTGGCCACGTCGGGATGCAGCCGCTCGAGATGCTCCGCCAGCGAGGGGTCTCGAGCCTTTTCGGGTTGCAGCACGTCGAGCCCCGCGCGCTGGGCGGCGAGTTTCACCGGCGGGGGTCGCGGCTCCAGTTTCCGGCCCGCGGGCCGGTCCGGATTGGTGACGACGGCCGCTATCTCGATGTCGGAGCGCAAAAGGGCCTCCAGTGGGGGGACCGCCCACTCCGGGGTCCCGAAGTAGACCGTCCTCAGAGGCTCTCCCCCCGCACGGGAGTGGTCGAGGGGGCCAGCCCCAAGGACGCCTGCGTCAGCTCTCGCATCGCCTTACGGCGTAGCTCCGGCGGCAGCCGATCGACGAACAAGACCCCGTCGAGGTGATCTATCTCGTGCTGGAAAACCCTCGCCAAAAGGCCCTCGGCAGCTTTAATAACGGGCCCTCCGACGGGGTCGACGCCCTCGACGAGGACCGAGACATGACGCTCGACCGGATAAAGCAGGCCCGGCAGAGAAAGACAGCCCTCGTCGTCAACCTCCGTCTCGGGAGATCGAAAGGAGATCTTGGGATTCACGATCGCGCCCACGTCTTCTTCCACCTCGTAGACGAAGACTCGTTCCACCACGCCGATCTGGGGGCCGGCCAGCCCGACGCCGGGGGCCGCCCTCATCGTCTCGATCATGTCGTCCACGAGACGCCGATGCACGTCGGTGAGTCTTTCGACCTCGCGCGCCCTCTGGCGCAGGACGGGGTCCCCAAAGATCCGAATCTCGAGCTCTGCCATGGGCCGATGATCTCACGGCCTCATACCGGGTCGCAGTCCACCATGATCCGATTCGGTGAACGCGACTCCTCGACCAGGGGTCGAAGCCTCTGGGCCACCTCGGCCGCGTCGGCGCACTTCACGAGCAGTTGCTGGCTGCGGGCGCCCGTAGCGTCCCTTCGCTCCAGGGGCCCCATCGCCACGGTGTTCGGAATCGCCAGCGCCTCTTTGGCGCGCTTCGCTCCCTCCAGGGCGGCGGGTCCTTCGGCGGTGACCCTGACTAGATCGGCGAACGGCGGATAGCCGAGGTCTTGTCGAACCGGTAGCTCGCGCTCGGCGAAGTAGTCGTAATCGGCGCGCGTAACCGCCTGCACCGCGTGGTGTCCGGGCTCGACCGTCTCGATCAACAACCGGCCCCCCTCCGACGCGGGACCGGCCCACTCCGCCATTTCGGCGAAGGCCTGGTAGGCGCGCTCGGCGGCTCGAAACCCCGTGCGTCGGATCAGCGAGTCCGCGTTCAGCACCACGACGAGACTCACCGGTGGTCTTAGCGCGGGCTTGGTACCGATCCAGGTGGTCAGGTAGATGTCGGCGTCGTCACCGCGATCTCCAATTGTCTCCGCGTCGACCCGTCGAACACGGGCGCGCGGAAAGGCGCGTCCGAGCTGTTCGCCGAGGCGCTCGCTGCCGGCACCGAGATAACGCCACTCGTTTGCTCGACAGTCGGGACAAACGGTCGGTGGGGTGCCGAGATAGCCGCACCGAAAGCACCTCACGCGCGGGGAGTTGGCGCGCGTGGTGCGATCGTAGGCGAGCGCCGCCTCACAAACGGGGCAGCGAAGGGATCGCCGGCACGAAGCACACCACAAGACACGGGCGTAGCCGAGCGCCGGAGCCAAGAGAGCCACGCGCTGGTTATCTGCAAGCGCAGCGCGGATGCGATCGTGAACAACGCTGCTCAAAGTGCGATCGCCGGGCGGCTCGACAACTTCGACCAGAGGCCGACGGGCACGCTCCACGCCCCGGCTGGGGTGCACGCCGTACCAGCGTCCGCTCCGGACTTGTTGCGCCGTCTCAAGGGTGGGAGTGGCGCTGATTAACACGCAAACCGCACCCTGCGAACGGGCGCGCTCGGTCGCCAGCCGCCGGCCGTCGAAGCGCGGTGACCGGTCCTCCTTCAGAGCCGGGTTGTGCTCGTCGTCCACGATCAGTAGTCGCAAATCATCGATGGGAGCGAGGAGGGATCCGCGGCCCCCGGCCCCGAGCGACGAGCCCGAAGCGAGCCGCAACCACGAGCGCGACCTCTCCCCCGCGTCGGTCGACGAGTCGACCCGCTCGATGTCCTGCACTCGCTTCTCCAAAGAGTTCAGCACGATGGACCCGTAGCGGATCTCGGGCACGACCACCAGCGCAGCTCCGCGACCATCACGTCGCGCCGCCGCGACGAGATCGGCGATGAGCTCGCCGCGGTCCTCTCCCGACACGGCCCGAAGGCCCCACATCCCGGGACGTCGCGCCTCGATCGCCTTTGCCAGTTCGTCGCCGCCACGGTAAGCGGCGAGTCGTCCGGTGGACGGCGGGGGTACGGGAGGGTTTATGTCACCCACTTTCACTCGAACGCGAGGAGGAACGCTGCGGGCGTACACGACCCCCCTCGGCGTCACGTAACGATGTGCCAGCCATTCGTAAACGTCCCGTAGCGCCGGCGACATCAAAGACTGCGTCACCACGAGGGCATGCAGCTCTTCCAAGTCCGAACCGTTGTCGACTTCGGAGACCTCGGTGACTATCCCGCGCACCTTGCGGCCCCCGAACGGGATACGCACGAGAGAACCCACTCTTACGAGTCCGCTCAGTTTCTCTGGGACCGAGTAATCGAAGACACGATCCACGCGCCAGACGGGAACGAGTGGGATTACAGAGGCGACCTGCAGGTGCTTAGTCGCAGAGACGACGGAGCTCATCGGCCCGGTCGATCCGCTCCCACGTGAAATCCTTCTCGGAGGAGCGGCCGAAGTGACCGTACGCCGCGGTGTTGCGGTAGATGGGCCGGCGCAAATCGAGATCACTGATGATGGCGGCCGGACGAAGGTCGAAGCACTCATCAATCGCGGCAAAGATCTTCTCCGGATCGACCTTTTCCGTACCGAACGTCTCGCCCGAGACGGAGATCGGGCGGGCGACCCCGATCGCGTAGGCGATCTGGAGCTCGAATCGGTCCGCAAGCCCCGCCGCGACCACGTTCTTCGCCACGTGGCGCGCCGCATAGGCGGCTGACCTATCGACCTTGGTCGGGTCCTTTCCGGAGAAGGCCCCGCCACCGTGGCGCGCCATCCCGCCGTAGGAGTCGATGATTATCTTTCTGCCGGTCAGGCCGGTATCCGCGCGCGGTCCGCCGATTTCGAATACGCCGGTGGGATTCACGAGCAGCTTCATGTCCTCCGAATCGATATCGGGAGGAAGAAGCGGGTTGATCACATGCTGCTCCAGATCCGGCTTCAAGAGGGTCTCGATGTCGACGTTCGGTTGATGCTGCGCGGAACACACGATGTTGGTGATCGCCTTCGGCCGGCCGTTTTCGTAAGCGATCGTGACTTGTGTTTTGCCGTCGGGCCGAAGATAAGGCAG
>JALZEI010000152.1 GCA_030862115.1 Actinomycetota bacterium | reverse complement strand
CCCTGACTTCGCGCCCGGCCTGCATGGCGTAGACCTTCTCGACGCCCTCGAACTCCATGGCGATCTCCTCGAGCCGCTCGAGACGCTTCACGTAGCTCTCGATGGTCTCTCGCCGAGCCCCGGGTCGTGCTCCCGAGATCGCATCGGCGACCGTGACGATCACGGACTCGATCGTGCGCTGCTCGACCTCGCCGTGGTGGGCCTCGATCGCGTGGCAGATCTCGGGCTTCTCACCCAGTCGGCGGGCGATCTCCGCCCCGATTAGGGCGTGCGATCCCTCGACCTCGTGGGTCACGGCCTTGCCGATGTCGTGAAGAAGAGTCGATCGCTTGGCCTTGTGAACGTCGGTGCCCAGCTCGGAGGCGATCATCCCGGCGATGTGGGAGGCCTCGACCACGTGCTTCAGCACGTTCTGGCCGTAGGACGTCCGGAACTTGAGCCGCCCGAGCACGCGCACGAGCTCGGGGTGCATGTCGGTGATACCGCTCTCCAGGACGGCCCACTCGCCGCCCTCTCGGATCTCGCGCTCGACCTCTTGTTTCGATTTGTCGTGCATCTCCTCGATGCGGGCCGGCTGGATGCGCCCATCGCCGACGAGCCGTTCCAGCGTAAGGCGTGCCATCTCCCTGCGTATCGGGTCGAAGCACGACAGCACGACGGCCTCCGGCGTGTCGTCGATGATGATGTTGGTCCCCGTGGCGGCCTCGAACGCCCGGATATTCCGACCCTCGCGACCGATGATGCGGCCCTTCATGTCCTCGTTAGGAAGAGTGACGGTGGTGACCGTCGCCTCGGTCGTCAGCTCGGAGGCCACTCGCTGCATCACGATCGACACGATCTTGCGAGCGCGCTTCTCGCCCTCCTCGCGCGCCTGGGCCTCGATATCGCGCACCAGGACCATGGCCTCGCGCTTAGCGTCTTCGTTTATCTGCTCGATCAGGACCTGCTTCGCGTCCTGAGCGGTCATCCCCGCTACCCTCTCGAGCTCCTGCCGGGCACGCTGCCCCGCGGCCTCGATCTCCTGACGGGCTTGAGCCAACTGGGACTCCTTGGCCTCGACCGCCTGCTCCTTGCGCTCGATCGTGGAGGCCCGCGCGTCCAGGTTCGACTCGCGCTGCGCAAGCCGGTCCTCTTTCTTGTCGATCTCCGCTCGCCGCTGTTTGAGGTCCCCCTCGGTCTCAGAGCGAAGCCGGTAGGCCTCGTCTTTGGCTTCAACTAGGGCCTCACGCTTGGCCGACTCGGCCTCGCGCTGGGCGTCTTTGAGAATCGTGCGCGCTCTGGTCTCGGCCGAGTCCGCCTCTCGCTGCGCCACGGACTTGCGGGCCACATAGCCGATTCCGGCACCCACGAGGAGACCGATGAGACCACCAAGAATGATCTCCATCGCTCGCTCCTTTCCTAAATCCCGTGGTCGGCGCCGCGGCTCAGGCCGGGCAACGGCCCGGTCGGAGTCAGCGAGGAACTAGAGGGAAAAGCGTGCCGTCACCGAAGAACGCGCAGAAGCGTTCTGCTGGGCATCCTCTCTGGGGGACCCGAGGGGCCCGACACTCGTGAACCTGGGTATTCCGGGAACGGTTTCAAGTGTGGTGTGCTCGCTCGCTGTTTTCCGTACCGTTTATGGGAGTCTTTGCCAACTGTATTGCCTCCCATGGTACGCCCCGGCGCCCGAAGTTGGGTCACTTTGGCCTGCGTCCCTCTCCCAGGCGGGCCTGGAGCGGGGCGGGCGGCTAGTCCCAGCCCTCGGGCGGAAGGACAGAACGGATCGCCTCGAGGATCGCCTCCTCCGAATAGCCCTTGCGGGCGAGCGCCCCCTGCAGCCGTGCCGCCTGCCGGGCCGGGTTGAGGTCGGCGTATCGAGCGACCAGCTTGGCGGCCAGCTCCCGGGCCTTCGCCTCCTCCCGGTCGGCGACCGGCGCCACCGCGTCGGCGATCACCTCCGCTGAGACCCCCCTTAGCTCGAGCTCGCGCGCCAGGGCCGCGGGCCCGAGACTCTTGCGGGAGGAGCGCTCGGCGACCCAGTCGTTGGCGAGCCGGACGTCGTCGACAAGCCCCAGTTCGCCGAGACGCGCCACGACTAGATCCACGGTGTGGTCCTCGAACCCGCTGCCCGCAAGCCGCTCTCGCATCTCTTTGACCGTCCGGCCGCGAGCGGACAGAAGTCGCCCCGCCAACTCCATGGCCTCCTCGTAGGTAGCGTCGAGGCCCGGGAGTGTGAGCGGGGCGACCGTGGGTTTCATGGGACCTTTACTCGACCGCCTCCGCGGGCTCCTCGTCGCCTTCGTCGGCAACGACCTCGAGCTTGTCGTCACCGACAAGGCCGAGCTTGTCTTTGATCTTGAGCTCGATCTCGGCCGCGATGTCGGCGTTCTCCGCCAGGAACGACTTGGCGTTCTCGCGGCCCTGCCCTAGTTGGTCGTCGCCGTAGATGAACCAGGCTCCCGACTTGCGCACGATGCCGTGGTCGATGGCCACGTCTAGCAGGCTTCCCTCTTTGGAGATGCCGGTCCCGTACTGGATATCGAACTCGGCCAATTTAAACGGCGCCGCTACCTTGTTCTTAACGATCTTTACCCGCACGCGCGAGCCCACGATCTCGGCTCCATCTTTGAGGGCGTCGATGCGACGGACGTCGAGACGAACCGACGAATAGAACTTGAGGGCGCGGCCCCCCGGAGTTGTCTCTGGGGAGTTGTGGACCATCACCCCATCAACGAAGTAGTTGTGTGTGCCCTCGACCTCGATGTCGTAGCGGTTCATGCTCCTGGTCGGCGGCTTGACGTGAATGTCGGCGATGCGCGACGGAGCCAGCACAATCGACTTCTCCACGAATTCAGGAGTGACGTTGAACCGCCCTCGGTAACGTGGCAGGAGCTTGTAGTCCATCGAGGGATGGACGTACGGTGCGATAATCGCTTGAAATTCCTCGGCTGCCAGCTTCGAGAAGACGATGATCGGTTTGCCGCGCACGCTCGTCAGGCGAACGTCCAGATCCCAGGTGTCACGCAGGTA
>JALZEI010000016.1 GCA_030862115.1 Actinomycetota bacterium | reverse complement strand
CTCAAGAAGAACTCGACGGAGACTTCCACGTTCCTCGTCCACCCTCGGATCGACAAGCTTTCCCTCCCCCGCGACCAACTGGACCGGCGCGCGATCTCGCCGACCACGGCGCGCAACCCTTCCGTATCCACGGGCGAGGAGTTCTACACGCTTCGGGAGTACACCGACGGCGACGACCTCAGAAAAGTGCACTGGCCGGCGACCGCCAAGCGAGGGCGATACATGATTCGCCAGGAGGAGACCCCGTGGCACACGCGCGCGACGATTCTCCTGGACGACAGCGCCGCGTCCCACGATTCCGGCGGCGCCGGCTCGTCGTTCGAACGAGCGGTAGAGGTCGCGGCCTCGCTCATCGATCTCTATCACCGTTCCGGGTACAGCTACAAGCTCGTGTGCTCGGGAGATGACGGGATACCTGCGGGCCGCGGAGCCGACCAGCGCAACCGCTGCCTCGATCTGCTGGCCACAATTGATTTGAAGGCCGGGGGGAGGCCCGGCGAACTCCTGCGGGCTCGGCTCTCCGAGATCAACATCGCCACCTCACCCGAGGCCGCCCTCATCCTGGCGGCGGGAACGATCGACCCCGAAACGGCGACTCTCCTCGCTCACGTCAGTCGCCGCTTTCGACAGGCCGCGGTGGTAAGCGCCCCCGCCCATCGCTACGGATCGCAGCCGACAAAGGCGCGCTGGGAAATGGAGTCGCAAGTCGTCGAGGCCACTCAGCTGTTGGCCAGGTCGAGCCTGCGTTCGATGATTCTCGGTCCGGGCGATCCCCTGGCCTCCGGCTGGACGGCGTTATGGTCCGGGCAACCAAAGGGGGTGAGCGACAAGTGGGGTCAGAAGCCCGAGCTCGTATAGGTCTCGCCTGTCTGCTCGGGGCCACAATCTTTGGTTACGAACTCGTTTTTGACGGAGACGGATACAGCGGTCCCGTTCTCGTTGCCGCCGGCCTCGCCATGGGCATCGTCACCCTCGCTCGACGATGGGGGGCAGGCTCAATCCTCAGCGCGGAGCTTTCGCTCGCCGGACTCGTCGTTTATCTATCGCTCATCTTCCAAGTGGAGAACAGCTTCTACGGACTGCCGACTCCGCGGGCGGCCACCGGTTTGTCGGAGCTGGTCTCTCGAGCGGTCGAGACCTCGCAAATAGACATTGCTCCGGTTCCCGTGCGAGCCGGATACGTCGTCCTGCTTGTCGTCGGCATGTGGGTGGCGGCGACGATCGGGGAGCTGGCGACGTTCCGCTGGCGCCGGCCTCTGCTGGCGAGTCTCCCCTGCGTCGGCCTTTTGGTCCCCGCTCTTGTCGTGGGAACCGGCGTGGGGGACCCCTTCTTTATCGCCGTTTTTCTCGCTGCTCTGTTCACCTATTGGGCGCTGGAATCGTCCCACCGCTTGCGCACGTGGGGACGGTGGGTCACTACGTGGGACCAACGACGAGACAAACAACCCCGGGCAGTCGAGCCGAGCCTCACCGGCGCTCTCGCGCGGCGCATGGGGGCTTCGTGCATCGCCGCGACGCTCGTGGCTCCCCTCTTTCTTCCGTCGCTCGGGGAGGGGTGGTTCTCATGGAAGAACGGGAGTGGCGACGGCTCGGGTTCGGGATCGGGCAGCGGCGAGATCAACCTGCTGGTAGACGCTCGGCCGAGGCCCATTAGTCAATCGAATCTGTCGCTCTTTCGGGTGCGCACCACCGCCACGCCCGGTTACTGGAGACTCGCCTCTCTCGCCCTCTTCGACGGACAGAAATGGCAGCCGGCTCCGGTAGAGTTCGTTACCCTCGGTGATGCCTTCGTAGGCGACGTCGAACCGCTCAAGGCGGAAACAGTCGTACAGGACTTTGAGCTGACCAATCTAAAGAGCAGCTACCTGCCGGCGGTCGTAGAACCCACCGCCATCAGCGACTCGGACGCCGGCATCGTCGTTGAAGATGAGACGAACGCGTTGAAGCTCGGGTACGTCAACCGTGAAGGTTTCAATTACAACGTGGAGTCGGAACGACCCGACCCCACCTTCGAGGATTTGCTCACGGCCACCATCCCCGGCCCGGGCGATCCCACGAGCCCCGGTTCCGAGTACTACGATCAGCCTGTCCCCGCGCCCGACGTCAGGGTGCTGGGAGATCGCTGGACGCAGGGAATCGAGAACCCGTTCCTTCAGCTGGTCAACATCCAGGCTTATCTCCGAAGCCCTGAGTTCACCTACAGCACCGACGTCGAGAGCGGAGCCTCCTCCGATTACCTCCGCGAGTTCCTTCTCGAGACCAAGACCGGGTTCTGCCAGCAATTCGCCACCGCCTTCGCGGTGCTTGCCCGCCACAAGGGCTATCCGGTAAGGGTCTCAGTCGGCTTTCTTCCTGGCGAGCGCACCGACGTCGCCACCGAGTACGGTCAAACGCCCGACAAGTTTTACGACTATGTCGTCCGCGGAACGGACGCCCACGCGTGGCCCGAGGTGTACTTCGAGGACTATGGATGGATCGCGTTCGATCCCACACCGTCGGCGAGCCGGGAGCCCTTCTACACACAATTGCCTCCGGGTACAGGGCCGCCGAGTTTGCTCAACCCCGGCGGCGCCGGCGCGGGTGCAGCCGCCGATCAACGGCTCATTCCGGAGGAGCTGCGCGCGCCCCAGGCCGGTGGAGGTCCGAGAGGCGGTGCCCAAACCCCTGCCCAGCGACGCACCCGGCCCGAGCCCGAACCACCCTGGCAGGAGACCTTCGGCGGGATGATTCGCTTCGGGATCATCGCGGCGCTGCTGTGGTTGATCGGCGTCCCGCTAGTGAAAAGAGCGAGGATTCTCCGCCGCTACGCCTCGGCCTCCGACCCCGGCGCCGTCGTGCGGGTGGCGTTCGCTCAGTTCGAAGAAGACGCCGCGGAGATGGCGGCGCCGCGCTCGCCGTGGCAATCCCCCACCTCGTTCGCGGTCCAAATTGCGACCATGGGTAGGGCCCCGGAAATAGCGGCCACCAAGCTCGCCCAGCTCTACGAGACCGCGGAGTACTCGGGGACGGCCGTCACGAAAACTCAGGGGGCCGAGGCCAAGCGACTCGCCTGGCACCTTCGGACCGCTCTATGGGCGCGAGCCACTTATTTAGAACGCGCGAGGGCGCTGTTCTCCGTCCGCGTGCTTCTGTCCGACCTCGGTTCGCTGCGGGGGCGCTTGCGTCTGCGGCCCGCGCCTAGTTAACGGCGCGGACTCGCTCCAGACTCTGGTCCGAAAGTTCTTGCTCGAGATTCGTCTCGACGCGTCGCAGCGCCTCGATGAACTCGTCGCGGTCGTATAGGTACTGAGCGATCCGATGATCTACCGTGCGGGCGATGTCATCGATGGCCAGGAAGAAGGCCATCTGACCTTCCTTGAGCGCGTCGAGGAGTTCGCCGTCGTTACGACAGATCTTGAAGATGCTCTGACCGTCCGTGACGAGCTTGACCTCTGAGAGATGCTCGTCGAGACCGGCTTTCTTGCGGAGATACTCGATAGCCCGTCGCACACGCTGGAGCGACATGCCGCCTTCCAGAAGAGATCGAATAACCCTTAGAGCGATGACGTCACGAAAGGCATAAAGGCGCCGGACACCGGGCCTACCTCCCGTTGATTGAACGGTGGGCCGCACCAAACCGATGCGATCCCAGTAACGGAGCTGATGCGCAGTACAACCGGTGAAACGTGACGCCTGGTCAGCAGTGAATCCCTCCATTCGAGCGCGCGAACCTCCAATACAAGAGTCGTCCAAAACAAGCACTCAACCCAGCCAGACCGGTGACGAGACTACCGCCCACATCGTCACGGCCGCAGAGAAGACAGATAGGGAATGTAGCGCGCGATCTCTCGACGCGACAAGGCCTACGGCATGTTTTGGCTCAGAGCGCGAACTTTTCTTTTCAGCCTCGGCGCTCGACTACATAAAGTCCCTGGTCAGCGCCTTTTGTAGCGTTCCCGAAGACGCTTCTCCCAGCGAGAAAAAGCGTCTCCCATTTTGTCCTGCTGAGCTCGAGCCGAAGTGGCCAGCGAACCGACCGCGCTGAGAGCGATTGCGATTCCGCCCACCATCACGCCGAAAGCGAGCACGCCGACGAGTACTAACCCCGACGCAAAGAAACCAATGAGGATTGCGAAGCCGATGATGAAGATGAGGATGCCGAGCTTTATGCGGTTGGTGTGAATTTCGGAGCTGGGGCCGGAGACGTTCCGTGCGAGCCGAGGATCCTCTTCGTGGAGGTTGCGCTCGATCTCTTCGAGGATTTTTTGCTCTCGATCCGAAAGTGGCACGATTTTCAAATTATAGGGAGGCCCCGGCACGTAGAGACGCCGGCCGGCCGATTTGTCCCTTAGAACTCGAGTTCGTCGAGTAAGGTCGCCGGCCCCACGGCGTCGTCTCCGTAGCGTTCTTTGATTTCGTCGACCGCTTTTGATAGCTCGTCACGCCGCGTCCGCGACGACCCCACATCGAGAAGATCCAGTTGGCGCTTGGGGGGGCCGGGGGCGAGGCCCGTGACCGCCACACCCAGCAGCCGGATCCGCGGCCGGCCGGGGTCCACCTTCGAATAAAGCGAGCTCGCCGCTTCGTAGAGATCGGGACCGGTGTCGGTCGCCTCCTCGAGGGTGCGAGAACGGGTGATCGTCTTGAAGTTCGAGAAACGGACCTTGAGGGTGATGGTCCGACCGGACAGGCCTTTGGCTCTGAGTCGGCCCGCGGTTCGCTCTGAAAGTCGCAGGATCTCCCGCAGGATCTCGTCGACGGCATCCAGGTCGCGCTCGTAGGTGTTTTCGGAGCCTACGGATTTCACCGCGTCATAGGGCTTGACGGGGCGATCGTCGATCCCGTTCGCCAGAGCGTGTAGGTGACCTCCGAGTGCGTCTCCCACCGCTCGCTCCAATGTGCGCCGTGAAAGACGGGCGATGTCACCGACCGTCTTTAACCCAAGACGACGTAGGGCATCGCCTGTTTGGGATCCCACACCCCACAGAGCGGTTACCGGCAGCGGGTGAAGCCATTCCTCGACCTCATGGGGCGCAACCCTCATGAGCCCGTCCGGCTTCGCCCGTGTCGAGGCGAGCTTGGCGATGAACTTGTTCGGCCCGATCCCAACCGTCGATCCCAGGCCGAGCGCGGCGATGTCCTTTTTTATCTCTCGTCCGATGGTGGCGGGATCGCCGAACAATCTCAACGATCCCGACACATCGAGAAAGGCTTCGTCCAGTGACAGCGGTTCCACGAGGGGCGTGTAGGTCATGAAAACGTTTCTTATGCGCTCGGAGTAGTCGGTATAGGAACCGAAATCGTTTGACAGGTAGATGCCATGCGGGCACAGACGTCGGGCGGTGACGATCGGCATCGCCGACGTCACGCCGAAAGACCTCGCCTCGTAAGAGGCCGAGGTGACGACTCCCCGGTTCCCCTGTCCCCCGACGATGACAGGCTTGCCGGCCAGCGTCGGGTCCTTGACGATCTCGACGGACGCGTAAAAAGCGTCCATATCGACGTGAAGGATGGGCGTGTCGATAGTCATATGGCCAACCTAAGGTAGCGAGATGCGAGCCCGGCCCGTTTCCATCTCGGTTGTCGTGGCGACGGTCTGCCTCGTGGGCACGGCCTGTTCGGGTGACGAGACAAATAACCCACGACCGGCCCCCTCGCCGGTGGCGACCTCGCCCATTGAGACACCGGAGTCGACACCCGATGCCGGGACGAAGATAACCATCTCCCCGAGCATCGCACCCCCTCCGGATCCCAAACCGGTTGCCGGCATCGACATGGACCCACTGCCGATCAAGGTCAAGGGACTGTGCATTAAGGGCCCTCCCCTCGAACGCGTCTGTCCCCGACTCGCCCCCGCAGTCAAGCAATCGCATCCTTATCTCGTCGACTCCTTTGGCAAACCGGGAGGTCGTTTCCAGATCGTCGACATGGCCGCCGGCGCCCCACGCGATGATTTTGCCCGCAACAGCCCGCCCGGCGTGGTGCACGTAGTCCTCGAAACGGGAGACCCCTCCCGCCTGATCGAACTAACCCCCACAAATCCGGACCCGATCCCGCTGGCAACAGCGCTCGCCTCCCCTCGCCCCGGGGCGGTGACGGTGGATGTAAGAAAGCAAGGCTGGAAGGAAAAGCTGATCCTGGCTGCCCCCTTCCCAGGAGGAGGAGCCCACGGCGACCACCTCGTCTACCGCCGCACCATCAAAGGAATCGAACGACGAATATCGCTCCACCTATGGGCCCCTCTTAGGGAGCCGGTCCAAGTACTAAAAGCCATGGTCAGGTCGGCCAACATATAGGCGGTTGGGGGGTGTGGGGGGCGTAGCGAAACTCGGAGAGCGGGCCCCCCACGAAGGCGGCGGGCGCAGAGTCCTTGGCCGACCATGCGGCCGACGCCCCGACAGTGCCGAAGGCACTGTCGGACATAGATGTGGAGGGCCGCCGGTAGCCCAACTTGTCCCGGGATGCGGGCGATGTGGCCCGCCGGTATAGCCACCGCCGACAGCCGCCGGTAACCGATCACCGGCCGGAGCTTCCGCCGCTGGCGTGCCAGAGCTTGGCCGGCGCCTCAGTGGCCGCATCCTGGATACCGGCGGCGCGCGCCTGACGCTCGCGCTGGAGACCGAGAGCCTCGGCGATCGAGATGCCGGAGTCGTGCGTCTTGGCCAGCTCGGCGAGATCGAAGACCTCCTCGACTACCACCGTGATCCCCACGTTGTTCTGCATCGGCTGGCGACGCGACGCTCCTCCGCGCTTGCGCACCTCTCCTCTCACCAACAACAGCCAGGAATGAAAGATCGTCCGGGCGCAGCGCGGTTGGACGCGCTCGAAAGCCGTTACCTCGATTGGTCCGGTGGTGTCGTCGATCGTTAGAAAGATGATGCGCTGTCCCGATCGAATGGCCGGCGTTTGGGTCGAGACCTTGACGCCGGCAACCCATACCTCCGATCTGTTTCGGGTCCTACGGAGATCGCCGGCGTCGACGCATCCCAGCTTTTGTGCGAGCGGTCGGTAAAGCTCCATGAGGTGTTGGCGAGAATCGATGCCCGAGACCTCGAGCTCGGCCTCGACCTTTTCGACCGCGTCGTAGTCGGGCAGTTCGGGAAGCGATTGCCGGATCGGCTCGTCGAGGGTCAGCGACAGCTGAACCACCGGCTCCGAACGACCCGAACCGGCGGCTTTGACCTTTACCTCGGAGGCGAGCTCGATCGCACGCCATAAAAGCTCCCGGCGCGATCGTTTCTTTTCGATCGAATCCACGGCCCCCACGTGCACCAGGTTCTCGAGTACCGGGCGGCTTAACTCAGTTCGTCGCCACAGATCCTCGAGGGAACGGAAACGCCCCCCCTCGGCTCGCGCCCGGATTATCGAGTCCATCTCGACATCTGATATCCCCCTTACCTGCGCGAGCGACAAGCGAATACCCATGCGACCGTCGGCTCCGTTTTTTTTCTTTACGTCAAGAGTCGCCGGCAGTGGGTCTTCGCCGGGGGACACACGCTCGGCTCGATAGACGATGTCGGACTCGTTGACGTCAATAGGCAAGATAGGTATGCCGAAGACGCGGGCGTCGGCCACGATCGCTCGCCGCGGGTACATCCCGGGATCATGGGTGAGGACGCCGGCAAGGAACTCGGCCGGATAGTGGGCCTTGAGATAGACCGAGATATAAGTCGGCAGCGCAAACGCCGCGGCGTGCGACTTGCAGAAGCCGAAGGAGGCGAAGGCAAAAACCTCCTTCCACAGCAAACGGGCCTGGGCCGGGGCGAAGCCGTTGTTGATGGCCGAGGCCACGAACCAACCCTCGACGTCTTTTTCGGGAGGGACGACCTCGATGGGGCCGGCGACCCCGTGGAAGCGGACTCTTTCGTTTTTGACCCAGTCCTCTCCGAGTTTGCGCTCCGGCTTGTGGCCGGGGTCGTCGGGCAAAGACGGCCGTTCGGCATCAAGGTGGCGCCGCACGAAATCGGCGTCGTCTAAAGAACATCCGGTAACGGCGGCGATCACCCGGATGACCTGCTCGTGATAGACGACCACCCCGTTCGTCTCTTTGAGGATCTCCACCAGCCGCTGATGTGCGTACGTCGTGTCCTGGAAACCGTGGCGACGATCGAGAAAGGGGCTGACCATGTCGGATTTCACCGGCCCCGGTCGGAACAAAGAGATCTCGACGATCAGATCCTCGAACGACTTCGGCTGCATTCGGGCGAGGAGCTCGCGCTGGCCGGGCGACTCGATCTGAAAGCAGCCGAGCGTCTGCGAGCTAGAAGCCAGCCGGTAGGTCGCGCCGTCGTCGTGACGAAGACCGTCGAGATCGACGCGCTGTCCGTGCAGCCGGTCGATCTCGTCGTTGGCGTGGGCGATCGACGACAGCATCCGGACGCCGAGCACGTCGAGTTTCACCAACCCCAGCTCCTCGACGTCGTCCTTGTCGGCCTGAAGCATCGTGAAGCCCTGGAAGGACTCCTGCATCGGGACTCGGTCGGCGAGATCGGAGGACGACAGGATCACCCCTGAGGGATGGAGAGCCAGATGCCTCGGGAACCCATCGATCTCGACGCAGAGCTCGAAGAGCTGCTGCAG
>JALZEI010000096.1 GCA_030862115.1 Actinomycetota bacterium | reverse complement strand
TAGTTCGGCTCGAAACCGCTCCACAGAAACGAGGCCGGAATGCCCGCCCGCTCGAACGGCCCGTTGTCCGAGCAGTCGCACGTGATCTGATAGTCGACGCCGATGCCGGCCTTTCGCATCTTGCGGTAGACGGTTTTAGCTACCCGCCGGGGGCCTATCCCCGCGGTCCCGGTAATGAGCGGACGGCCATCCGCGATCATGTCGACCGAAACCATCCCCGCCAGCCGCCTTCGCCCCTCGGCCTTCAAGCGATCGACGTACACGCTCGAGCCTACGTGATGGACTCCGCTGCTCCCATACTCCTCCGATCCAAAGGCCACGAAGCGGATCCAGCGGGCCTGAGGTCGGCCGGCGAAGAGCCGCGCGTTTTCCAACATGACCGCAACCCCCGAAGCGTTGTCGTTGGCGCCGGGAGCTCCGCTCACCGAGTCGATGTGGGCTCCGATCACGAGGGGATACTTCTCCGCGCCCGGCCACCACGCCACCAGGTTGCGAGAGGTCCTTCCTCCGTCTACCCGGAAGCGCTGGACATGGGTGGCGTAGCCGAGACGGCGGAACTTCCTTCCGACATAGCGGATGCCTCGCCGCTCGCCCCGGGTGGCTCGAACCCGCACACCGATATCGCGGGCGAGCCGCCGGATGTGCTTCATCGCCCTTCGTAGGCGGAACTTAGGTATCGGCCCCCGCTCGAAATCCTCTCCGGCGGGAGGGGCAAAGGCCTGGAGCGCGGTCGTCTGTGCGGTCGGGGGGGCGGCAGCACCCGCCTGAGCCGGCCCGGGGGGAGCGTATGCCGCCAGACCGAGAGCCAGCGCAGTCAGGACAACCGGAGCCCTTCCGTGTCGTCTCGTAGCTCCCACCCCTCCACGCTAAACCGCTCGGGAGGCTCCAGCGGGGCCGGACCTCAAAGGGGACAAATGGGATCTATTGGCGAACTTGGCACGATCGTGAAGGAGACGCGGGTCCGGCGGAGAAAGTTCCCGCAGCGGCCCAGGCCGCGTACTTGGTGGATGTGGAGGCAGCGCAGCTTCCCTCAAAAGAGAGGTTTGACGATGTCCAAGAGATTTCTAACCGTCTCCATGGCCGCGGCCATGGTCCTGTCGGGTCTGTCGGCGTTTCCGGCGCAGGCGGCCACGGCCGTCCCCGAGGTCGTGCAGGTCACCGACCCCGTTGGCGACGCGAACTTCATCAACAACCAGGATCGCGCTGAGCCGCAGCTCAACGACGTGCGTGACGTCACCGCCCCGGCCTGTCCTCCCTTCGGCGCCCCCTGTGACGGGGGAACGGTGAGCGACCTCATGAAGGTGTGGTTCACGAACACGGCCGACACCGTATCGATGCATATGCAGACCGAGCGGCCGCCCCCCGCCACGACGACGATCTACTACCGCATCGCTTCTAACCCGGAGACCGCGGGAGCCCCGACGGGTGGATGTCTTCACTGGCGCATGATCTTCGGCGGCAAGCAGGCCAACCCGGCCGGCGGCGCCCCGATCGCCACCTCCACTTACCGCAGCGCGGACCTCACCTCAGGCGCGGACCATGCCGAGTTCGAAGACACCTGCAACGGCGGTGGTCGACAGGCCGCCGAGTCCGTAACGGTTGAGACCCTGGAAGACGGAACGGGTATCACCACCATGACCGTCAATCGTTCGGCCTCGCCGCTGCTCGGCGAGGGCGCCAAGATCGTCTCGCCGTACGCCGTCTCGCGGCTCGCGGCCGGCGTCAAGGGCCAGAACATCCCCGTACAGGGTGGCAGCTTCGTCGGCTCGGGCCAGAGCGACAGCACGAGGCGAGGCACGGACTTCGAACTTCTCGCGGGCGACGACCCGCCGCCTCCGCCGCCTCCTCCGGTCTGCAAGAAGGCACAGAAGAAGACCTGTGAGTGCCCTGCTTTCGTCCCCGCAGAGGTTGGTGCGGATGCAGAGCTGACAAAGATCACCGAGAAGGCAACCGCCAAGCGACCGGCCATCGTCACGGTCAGTTCCGATCCGGGCGCCGGAGTGGGGGGAGTTCCTGTAGTCGAGAGCGGCATAGCGCACGCCTTCGAAAACCTCCAGGTCGACCTGAAAAAGAAGAAGACGACGGGCCTGTACGTTCGCCTTGAGTTCCCCGACCAGGCCGATTACGACCTCACGTTGTTCAACCCGAACGGCACCGTGGCCGCCCAGTCGGCCGGCTTCAACCCTGCCCCCGGCCACGTTGACCCCGACCCCGTCGGTGGTCACACCGAGACGGGCTCCGAGAATATCGACGGCATCAAGACGGCCGAGTGCGGCGGCTACACCGCCGACATCGGGACCGCCACCGGAATCGGCGGGGACCTCACGATGAAGGTGTGGCTCGGAAAGGTTCAGTACGAGCAGCCGGTGCCCGCCGACGGTGAAGGGGGCCGCGGGAAGGTCCGCGCAGACCGCAAGAGCAACGGCTGGGTCAAAGCAAGCCGCTACTTCTAAAACGCAACTGCTTTTTTGGGGGCCTCTTCGGAGGCCCCCTTTCTTATGGGGAAGGGCGATTCGCTCGACTAAAGTGATTCCATGCCTGAGAACAAACCTCCAACGGGGCCTATACCGACCGGGTGGATGGAGCGCGGGGCCAAACTGGCAGGCCAAACCGGGAAGTCGGCCGCTCGCTTCGTAGGCACCCGGTTCAAGTCGTTTGCGTCGCCTCAGAGGGCGAACGAGTTCTTAGATAGCTTCCACAACCGCACCGCGCAGCAGATCGTCGAGATGCTCGGCGAGATGAAGGGCGCCGCGATGAAGGTCGGCCAGCTCGCCTCGTTCTACGAGTTCGCGGCCCCCGGCGAGTACCTATCCACCAACAAGGACGCCCTGACGATGCTCCAGAACAACGCGCCTCCGATGGACCCCGAGGCCTCGAAGCAGGTGATAGCCGAGGAGTTCGGGCAGCCGGTAGAAGAGGTCTTCGATACCTTCGAAGACGACGCGGTGGCCTCCGCTTCGATCGGCCAGGTGCATCGGGCTACGTTGCGGAGCGGGGAGACGGTGGCGGTCAAGGTGCAGTATCCGGGCGTAGACGAGGCGGTCCGCTCGGACATGAAGAATGTCTCGGCCATGACCAAGCTCGCCGTTGCCATCGCGCCTAATCTCGACCCAAAGGAAGTCGCCAACGAGGTGAAAGATCGGGTCTTCGAGGAGCTCGACTATCGGCGCGAGGCCGCCAACCAGCAGAAGTTCGCAGAGTTGTTCGATGGGCACCCCTTCGTGGTCGTACCGGCGGTCTACCCGGATTACTGCAAGGCCCGAGTGATAACCCAGGAGTTCATCGAGGGCGAGTCCCTCATGACTTCCTTCGACTGGGGACAGGAGAAGAAGGACGAGCTGGCGGAGATGCTGTTTCGCTTCTTTTACGGCAGCCTCAACCGTTTTCTGATCTTCAACGCCGACCCGCACCCAGGCAACTACCTGCTCCTCAAGGACGGCAAGGTGGCGTTCTTGGACTTCGGCCTCGTTAGATCGGTCGATCCCGGCACCCTCCAGCAGCTCCTCGA
>JALZEI010000091.1 GCA_030862115.1 Actinomycetota bacterium | reverse complement strand
CAGTTCGGGCTTCCCATGGTCTCGGAGGCGATGGAGGTCGGGGCCAGGCGTAGCGCCCTCCTGGTGGACGACGGCCAGGCGGAGCAGATGTTCAAAGAGAACCGCGGCGGACCCCGCGTGCGAGCGTTGCTGGCGCTGCGTCTTGGTCATCATTCGGACGATGCGATGGCCACCGCCCATCTCGGACGCGATCCCGTAGGCGAAGTGCTCGGGTCCCTGTTTGATGTTCTTGCCGGCCGAGAGATGCGCGCCGCACGGCCGGGCTGCCACCGCCTGGCAACGGGCTTGTGGGCGCTGACCGAGGCGGTCGCTTTAGGGGCGGATGCGGAGCACCGGCTGTCAGACGTAGACAACCTTCTAGAGCCCTTCCCGTGGTGGCGCCATATCGCGCGGAAGCTCATCGCGGAAGCGGCCGTAGAAGGAGACGATAAGGAACCGGCGCGCGGGCTCTTGGAATCGCTCGCCTTCTTCCAAGACGCCGGTCACGAGCGCGCGTCGGCAGCTTGTAGAGCACTGCTGCTCAAGGCGGGGATCCCCGTCCCGAGGAGAGGACGTGGCGACTCTCAGGTACCGGCCGATCTACGCGCCCTGGGAGTAACGAGCAGAGAGATGGACGTCTTGCGGATGATCGGATCCGGCCTAGGGAACCAAGAGATCGCGGCACGACTTTTTCTCTCACGTCGCACCGTTGAGTCGCATGTGTCGAGTTTGCTTCGCAAGCTGGCCGTCGAGTCGCGAGCCCAACTAGCCAAAGTCGTTCATCATTAGGTCACTAGACGGGGGGAGAGCGCATGGCCCGCTACATGGTGTTGAACACACATAGTCCCGAGCAATGCGAACAGATGGAGGCCGACTCAGACAAGGTTGGACCTGAGCTTCGAGGCAAAGACTTCTATTGCACCTGTCCGGCGGGCGACCACGCTTACTACATGTTCGTGGAGGGTGACACTGCGGAGCAGGTCCTTGGGTTCTTCCCACCGAGCCTCAAGATAGGCAAAACGCGGGCGCTACCGGTCGAGACGATGCAGCTCTAGGTCATTTCGACTTGGCACTAAGCAGCTCCGCCAGTTCTTCGCGTTTCGCCGTGCAAATCTCTGAAGCAGTTGTTTAAGAGGACGGTGCGTCCCGGTTCGAACCGCCACGCCCGCTCCGCAATTCCGAGGATGTTGGATTTTGTTGGATTTCGCGTCGGCGCGGCCGCGATGCCAGGCCAAAACTTGCTTCGGATGTTGGATTTTTGTTGGATTCCTTGAGAAAGACCTGGTCAGGCGTTCGTGCCCTGCACGTATGAGAGTAGTGGTCGCGCAACGTACCTGCCGGTCAGAAGAGGGGCTCTCACCTGCGGTCTTGGTGGGCGGTGACGGGTTCGAACCGCCGACCCCTGCGTTTTAAGAGCCAATCAGGGTGAAACGAATCCCGACCAGTTAGAGCTTTCCGCAGGCGTGACAATCCGGCCCTGAGCTCTCCACCTCAGGGAGAGTCCCGGTAACCGGCCGGAGGTGACTCGCTTTCCGCACGTTCTGGCTGTTGGAGCCAGTGACCTCTGACCTGACTCGTCCCTCCGGCCGGGACCGGGCTGGCGGAAGTGACTTGATAGAAGGGTGCTCGAGACCCAACGCCTGCGTGTCCTCCCGCTGGTCACATCGTAAGTCGGCTGGCGAAAGGAGAACAGGATGGGTGTGACGGTGGGGATCGATTCGCACAAGAGTTCGCTTGCGGTCGCGGTGCTCGATGATCTTGGACGACCGTTGGGGGTTCGGGAGTTCGCCAACAACCCGGCCGAGCACGAGAATCTGAGGCATTGGATCGCGTCCCATGGCGACGCTCGGCTGATCGGCGTCGAGGGTTCAGGCAACTTCGGCGCAGCGTTGACTCGCCACCTCCTCGAAAGCGGCGAGGACGTCCATGAGGTGCCTGCGTTTCTGAGTCATCGAGAGCGCAAGAAGACTCCTGCACGAGGGAAATCAGATCCTCAAGATGCCCTCGCCATCGCTCGCGTCGCAGCTCGTGGTGATGGTCTCTCGGCGCCTCAGCGGACGGGGATGTTCCAAGACCTGAAACTACTCAGCGAGCACCGTGACCAGCTAGTTCGCGCCCGCACCCAGCTCATCAATCGGACCCACAAGAACCTGGTCGTGTCCCACCCTGGCTATGAGCAGCGGATCCCGAAACTGACGACGAAGAGGAGCCTCCAGACCGCGATGGTCATTTTGCGCAACGACCGCTCCGTCCGCGCCGATCTCATCCGAGACCGCATCGCAGAGATCCGCCGGATCAACGACAAGATCGCGACCGTCGAGAAGCAGCTCGCCTCGAAGGTGATCGAGTCGGGAACGGGATTGACGCAATTGCGCGGCATCGGGTTCATCGCGGCGGCCAAGATCCTCGGAGAGGTGGGAGACCTGCGCCGGCTCCGTTCCAAGACCGCATTCGCGATGTTCACCGGGACCGCTCCCCTCGAAGCTTCGTCTGGCCGCACGAAGCGTCACCGGTTTAACCGAGGAGGCAACCGTCAGCTCAACTACGCGCTGCACATGATGGCCATAGCCCGGCGTCGTGGCGACCTCGAAACGAAGGCCTACATGGAGCGTCAACAGGCTGCGGGAAAGTCCGACAAGGAGGCGATGCGCTGCCTCAAGCGGCAACTGTCGAACCTAGGTTTTCGTTTGTCGCTGTTTCGCGCTCATGCCCCCCATTTCGCGATGGAATGTGGACCAGATGTGGACCACGACGCGAAATAACCTCACCAGGTGGACCTGTTTCGGACGGATGACTTGGGAGTGGATCTCGCACGCGCGACCGAACTGATGAGGTGGGTTGCCACATTCGACGAAGAAGCAGCGGCCCTGGCCCGAAGCAACCTCCAGAAGTGGATCAATTCATATCCCGACGAGCACGCGGACGAGCTCGTCTCGCGCCTCTACTCCGGGGAGAGCGACAATGTCACATCGGCGATTGCCGAGCTTTACCTTCACTGGAAACTCATCGCCGCCGCCCATGAGGTCGTGGTTCACCCGGAACTCCCGGGCTCTACCAAGCGCGTCGGCATCCACAGCAGATCTCCCTAGAGAGTCGTCACTGGGATCGCCCCTGCGGCCGCCGCGGCCTTCTCGCTGACGTTCGGGATCTGCGACACCGGACGGTAGCGAACCTTCTCGGGGTCGATGCCGAGCGCGGCCTTGTCGTCGTCGCTCAACCGTTCGACCAGCTCCTTCGATGCCAGCGTCTCGTGCGGATCGGCGCACTCCTGGATGCGGGCGCACTCGTTCACGGCGTCGCCCAACGCGGTCACGTCGAGACGCCCGCCGGGAACCAGCTGGCCGATGTAGATCGAGCTCCCCCAGTGGAGCCCGACGCGCATCAGACACGACGACTCCAGGTTCTCGCCGAACACCTCCTCGGAGCGCTCGTGGATGCCACGCGCGGTCCGGATCGCGGCCGCAGCCGCCTCCGACGCCCCACCCTCATCGTCGACCAGGAAGAACGCGGTCGCGCCGTCGCCGGCGTGCTTGCCGACGATCCCCTTGTGGCTCGCGACCAATCCGTCGATCTCGGTCCACAGGCTCCTGATCAGCCGGAAGTACTGCGCAGTCGGCAGCTCCCGCGCCAGCTCGGTCGAGCCTTCGAGATCGCAGAAGAGGATCGCTCCCTGGCGAGAAGCCGGGTAGACCAGCTTCGCCATCCGCTCGTACATGTCTTCGTCGCCGCGCGCGAGCAAGGAGACGAGTCTGGCAGTGAGTGCCGGGAAGCCGATCGCGACTGCACCGATGAGATCACCGTCGTCACCACGGATCGGTACTGCGAACACATTGACGCGCATGACAGGGAGATCGGTCTCGCCCTCGGGCTCAAGGTAGTCGAAGAACGTCACGAGCGGGCGGTCGAAAGGCCGCGGCTCGACATCCTGCATGAGCTCCCTGATCCACTTCGTGACGGAGTCGGGATCGACATCTGGCCCTCGATCGGCCATGCCACCCATGACTATGGGGGCCAGATCACGGAGCACTTGGTGGCGGGTATCGCTGGTAGCGATGCGCTGCCACGCGTCCAGCGATAAGGCCTCCAGGACGTGGAGCCCGTAGCCGAGCTCTCCTTCGGCAGTGGTACCGGCGAAACGCTGCAGATCCGGCGACACCCACACCAAACGCGACTCCCCGTCCACGAGGAAGGCGGCCCAGCGGACCTCTTCGATCACTTTCGCCCAGTGGGCGAGCTTGGGGTCAGACGGAAGATCGTCGGCCATCTCGACAGGCTAGAACAAAGAACGCCCCGTCCCACCCGGGCGGCGAAAGATAAGGACCTGCGCGGCCCCTATAAGGCGAGGCAGCCGCGTATACGCCGTCTACGGAGGCACCAGGGTGCAAGTCTGTGCTGGTCACCTTCGAATGAAAGTGTGAGCCTGACTTGAGCGGACGGAAGGACTTGAGAGACGTGGAAGTGGCTCCTGCGACGTGGGATGAATTCAAGGGAGATCTACAGGCAAGCCTGAGGGCATGGCGGATCGCGCCGCTCTTGCCTCTGACGTCGGTCCTCCTATTCCTCTCTAGCTACGTGCCCGATCCGTGGTGGTGGTTGGCGCTACCTGTTTTCCTCTTCACGATCGGCTGGTTCGGCACCGAGCGCATTTGGTACCTACGCATCTACTGGGGAGAGTCGATCAGTACGAGAGAGCTGTGGCGGATGACTTGGGCCTTCTTCTGGAGATTCGTGCGCCTAGGCGTCCTCGCGGCGATCGTCTGGTCTCCGGTACTGATCCTTGCCTTTCGCAACATCGCAAACGATCCGGACCCAGCCGAGGAGGCCTTCTCGACGCCTACCGTATGGATTACGTCGGCCATCCTGACCGTGGTAATCGACTTCGTTCTGACCTTCGTCACGCCCGCACTAGCCTTCTCCACGAGGCGGGTTCGCGAGGCTCTACGGCTGGGCCTACGCATGTTGCGGGATCACTGGCCACAAACGGCCTGGTACGCCCTTGTGCCACCTCTGGCGATCCTCTTGATGTTCCGTGTGACGGAGCCCTCGTCTCTCAGCTTCGCCGGGCGAATGGCGATTTCATCGGGCAGCATCCTGCTCAATCTGTGGTTCAAGGGGGCAACGACCGCGTTTTACCTACCGCGCGTGCGCGTTGGGAGTCAAGGAGCGGCCTTCACCAAGGAGGGCGACGTCGGAGCAACGTCAGCGGCTAAAGCAGCTTGTTGACGAAACTTTGTGGCCCCGCGTTCTCGAGCACCCACCGCTCGACCCGACCGCCGGATATTTTGAAGACATGGCCAAGCTCATCTACATAGCCCACGTGACTCTCGACGGCTTCATCGAGGACACGCGCGGCAGTTTCGACTGGACGGAGCCCGACGAGGAGGTTTTCGCGTTCATTACCGATCTCGTGCGCCCTGTCGCCACCTGGCTTTACGGGCGGCGGCTGTACGAGACGATGGCCGTCTGGGAGACCGACGCCACCCTGGCCGCGCAGTCGGAGCGCATGGCCGACTTCGCGAAGGTCTGGCAGGCAGGGGACAAGGTCGTGTACTCCATGACCCTGTCGGCTGTGTCGACGGCCCGGAGCCGACTCGAACGAAACTTCGACCCGGACTCAGTCCGGCAGATGAAGCGGTCTGGCAGCGGCCATCTGACCGTGGGCGGCGCGAACCTCGCCGCGCACGCGTTCAAGGGCGAGCTGGTCGATGAGTGTCATCTGTTCATCCATCCGGTGCTCGTCGGCGGAGGCAAGCCAGCGCTGCCGAGGGACACGCGCGTCGAACTCGAGTTGGTCGACGAACGCCGGTTCACCAGCGGCGTCGTGTACCTCCGCTACCGTACTGACCCCTAGGGGGGGCGGCGAATCTTCTTCGGCACCTTGACCGGTGGGCAGTGGTGTGGGACCTTGAACCCGTTCGAACCGTCGGCCTTGTTCTCGAAGTCACGCTGTTTGGCGTTGATCCCGAGACCCCGGCGAGCGAACGTTCCCCAGATGAGGCATTCGTGCCGGAGCCACTGTCGCCCAGGAGCCGAAGCCGGGTCGCAGAGTGGGACATAGGAGCCGGAGCCAATGTCGGACAGACGTACCGAGACTTCACATTTACCTGCGGATTCGGAGGGTGGGCGGTACTGGGATCGAACCAGTGACCCCTGCGTTGTAAGAGCCAATGAAGGGGAAACGAATCCCGACCAGTTAGAGCTTTTTCGCAGGTCAGACTAGGTTTTCGTTTGTCGCTGTTTCGCGCTCATACCCCCGGTCGCGCGATGGAATGTGGACTAGATGTGGACCAAACGGTTGAAGTGAACCAGCGAACTCACGCGCGCAGCAGTAGCCGTCACGGGTGGTTTCTTCCGGTCGGCGTAACTAGTCATACAACTTTGGTCAATTGGTTACTCGCGGGTGTGGCGTGTGACATCACTGCCTAATCGTGGTCATTTCCCGCGCCTAGATCACCTCGAACAGATCGATATGTCGCTCGCGAGCGTCCTTCTTGTAAAAGAGTCCGAAGATGCCATAGGTGCCGGCCTCCAATGCTGGGACCGTCAGATCGATCGAGTCGCTGCCATCGAACGGGATGGATGGGATACCCACATTCCTCCATTTCGGGAGGAAGAAGAAGCGGTTCTGGCGATGCTTCTGCCACTGACCAGGGGGACCAGCTCTGAAGCCGCCGATGTAGGTCCACTCGGACGACCCGTCTTTCCGATACAGGTACCAATCGAGGCCGTAGTCACCCGGAGGATCCTTGATCGACAGGGTCATCGTGTCGCCGGGTCGCACCTTCTTCGGTCGGATGCTAACCACTCCGTCGTCGATTACATGAGACTCGAGGTCGATTGGAGTCTCGGACGGCGTCGGCTCCGCCTGTACCGCTCCCGAGGGCGAGGCCTCCGGTGCAGCTCCCGAACGACCCTCCGGCGAATCGGCACATCCACTCAACAGGATGAGCACGAGTATGGCTACCCGCTTCCGTACATCCATCAGGGTCTGACCTCCCCCTTGCCCATTGTTCCCCGTAGCCCGCCTTGCATTCTCGCAAGGGCCGCCGTCAACGGCTAGCGACTCGTCTGCTTCGAGGGCGAGGACAACATACGACTACTGCTGCGGGCAACACGGTGGGATCGAACCAGTGAGCTCCACCGGATGGTACGGCGCCGGGCCCCGGAGGTGACCGGCGACATAAACGCGTATACCTCACATTCCTAATGCAAGCGTAGGAATCTGAAGTGCGATCCAGGAGCGGCAAACACGGACCTGAGGGGTCTACACGCATACGCATCCGGCGAGGATGCAAGCGTATGAATCTTGGGTGCGATTCAGGAACCGCAAAGAGGGTCAAGAGGGTCGACGCGTATACGCACGGGAGCCCCGTGCAAGTCTGTGTTAGTCATCAAGGTGCGAAAGTAGAAGCGAAATCGAGTGGGCGGGCAATTGTGGGATGATGCTGAATGCCGCCTTGTCTAACCTCCTACGTGCTGACGGATCGCGATGAGAATGCGATTCGAAGGTTCGTCGATCTCTACGTGGATGCGGCCGCTGCCGAGGAAGTGCTCAAAGACTCGGACCTCATGTTTCAGCCGAGTGCCCCGGCGCTGTTGAACGACAAATCCGCATACGAATGGGAGCCAGCAAAGAGCCTGGAGAACGCCATCCAACGGGGTTTGAAGGATCCTGAAGCCGGCTTCGCCCTCTACCTTCCTCCGGGGCAGGGCGACGGCCAAGCAACGATCGCCTTCACTCACGATGGGAAGGTCGTCCTAGGAGTTGACGTGGAGGAGCCCTGAACGAACCTGGGCCCCTTGAGGAAGCGAAGACGTTTCTCAACGAGCTGCTGGAAACCTTCGACACCGACCAAGGCTTCATTTGCGTGGAAGAGCCACCGCCGATGAGGGTCTCGGAATTCCACCAAGCGATTCAGGAGTCCAAAGATCGAATGAAGTTCCTCGGGGACTGGACTCTAAGTCGCGCGGCTTCTCTCTCGTACAACTCGCAGAAGTCTTACGTGAACCTTGTACGCGCTGACCTGCGGGTTTGCGAAGTCTTGGGCCAACCTTGGGGTGAGCTACGAACGAGGAGCGCGCTCGAGCCTGCGTTAACCCCAGGTTGCACAGGAAACTTCAAGGAAACCTCAAGGCGCGAATTCCAGGGAAAGGTTGGGGTTCTTGGCTACCTTGACCCCTTCACTCCCTAGGCCATTAAAGGGTGACGACGTGGCACGAAATTCTCAGCCGACCAAGCCGGAGCAGCTGGAGCTTCACATTACGCCGCGCTATCTCAGCGTCGAACAGGTCGCAGGAATCCTGGGCGTCCCCAAGTCCTTTATCTATCGACGCACTGCGAGAGGTCACGAGGACCCCATCCCCCACTACCGGCTCGGAGGCCATCTCCGCTTCAAGCTCGACGACGTTGAGGAGTGGGTCGAGCGCCATCGCAGGCAGCCGGAGCGCGAGTCGCCGGCGGCTCTCGTGGCGGCGATCAGGGAACGGTCGTCTCGACGCACCATGCAGCCGCTGAAGCAAAAACAGATCCAGAGGCGTACTCCATGAGCTCGCTGCCAGTCGGCCAGCACATGGCTCGCGTGAACCTCCCTGAGGAGCAGTGGCTCGAGTTCCGGGCTCTTGCGATCAGGAAGAAAGCGATCGGTTGCCGCGTATCTCGGGCACCTCGTCCAGAAGGAGATCGGGAGAGACGGCCGCGCCAAACAGCGGCGAGCACTAAGGCAGAACGACCAGAAGTCTGAGCACGAAAGCGAAGTGGACGAGACATGGGTTCCCCCTTGGGAGCTCTAGGACGGTTGACGGAACTGGTTTGCGGGCGTAGTTAGGAGCAGCGACGGCATCGATCAGGCAGTGGCACAACGGCTATCAGGTTCGGTGGCGTGACCCCGCCGGCCGCCAGCGGACGAAGTCCTTCAATCGCAAGACTGATGCCAAGCAGTTCGCCTACCGCGTCGAGGTCGAGATGCAGCGCGGTACCTACGTCGACCCGCAGCTTGGCAAGTTGCTCTTTGCCGATTGGGCCAACGAGTGGCTCCAGACGAAGATCAACCTGCGCGCGTCATCGTGGACGCGCGACGAGAGCTACCTTCGCAACCACGTCATGCCGACGTTCGGCGATATCGAACTGGCGAAGATCGACAAGTTCCTCGTCCAGTCATGGGTGCGCGATCTCGTCACGAA
>JALZEI010000060.1 GCA_030862115.1 Actinomycetota bacterium | reverse complement strand
CATCGTCAGACGAATAAACACAATCGCGGTAACGAGATAAGCGATCGTGAGCCATTCGAAGCGCACTGCCTTGGCATGGACTTTTTGTTTCTCCGGAGGCAGCTCGTAAGGGTGGCTAAGTCTCATAAGCCGTCGTGTTCTTCCAGAATGCGGTCGATCTCCCTGGGCCTCGTGAGAAGAAAACGCTCGAGCCGGACCAACCACTCGTTCTCCCCGTGCGGGACGGCCATGACGTGGTCGGTCTCGCTGAGACGAACACCGGTATCCGCTAGTTCGAGATCGTCAAGCAGGTAGTTATCGACCGCAACGGCCCCGCCGGCGTCGGTCACATCGTCGACGCGCATCGGGATCGCGTCCGTTTTCTCGAGGACCCCGGCTTCCTCTGTAGCATTTTCGACCGCGACCTCGATACCCGCGATGTCTTCAACTTGGGGACCGGGTGGAGTAGCGACGACGACCTGGGTAGTGAGGTAGGGGTGAGTCAGGGCCCCCTCCGAGGAGATCGTTGACGACGAGGTCAAGCCTGCTATGAGCAAATCGATCTCGCGCATGTGCAGGGCCCCGGCGAGTTCGTGAACCTCGCCCTCGATCCATTCGATCTCGGCGTCGATGTCGGCGGCAAATCGCTTGACGATCTCGACTTCCACTCCGGCCGGTCCCTCATCCGTCAACAGCACCCAGGGATCGTGTTCCGAGATCCCGACGCTGAGCGTTCCACCGCTTACTCGATCTAGCGTGACCTCCGGGTCCCGCGGCAGGCCGCAAGCGCCGGAGAAAAGGCATAGGAGGACACCGAGAAAGACCAGGCGTTGCGAAGTCTTCTGCACTCCGTCTAGACGGCGGCGGCAAACAAGCGCCACGGCTCGGGAAGCCCCTGCAGTTCGTGAACGCCTCTATCGGTGAACTCGATATCGGCCCCAACAGAGAGATCCTTGACGGTTCGAGAGGTCAACACCTCTCCCGACTCGGCCTTTGCCGCAATTCGCGCGCCTATGTGAACGGCCACCCCACCTACGTCATTCTCCCGGACCTCAAGCTCACCGGTATGCAAACCCGCCCGGACCTGAAGACCGGTATTCGCGAGGGCATCGCGGAGTCGAATCGCACACCTCACGGCTCGTGCGGGTCCGTCGAACGTCGCGAGAAGACCATCGCCCATGCTCTTAACGAGCTGCCCACGGAAGCGGTCAATACTCTCGCGCGCGATGCGATCATGAATGTCGAGCATCTCGGTCCACCGGGAGTCACCCACCTGGGTGGCCGTCACGGTTGATCCGACGATGTCCGTAAAAAGAACCGTAGACAACACTCGTTCGGACTCCCCGTCGGCACGCATACCCAGCAAGAAGTCCTCTATCTCGCCAAGCACCTCTTTCGTGTTGCTGAACCAGAACAGATGATCCCTGCCGGAAAGTTCGACCAGTTTGGAGTCCGGAACTTGGTCGGCGATATAGCGAGCAAACTCAACAGGAATCAGTTCATCACCAACGTTGTGCATCACGAGTGTGGGGGTGCGCAACATACGCAACACCTCGGTCGTGTCCAGTTTCAAGTTCACCTCGAGCGTTTCGGCGCCTTCGCCGGGGCTCACCGATAGTCGTTCGTAACGACCGAACCACCGACGGAACGCCTCATCATCCGCCCGGCTGGGCGCGGCAAAATACGCGCCCAGGCCTTTCCCCCACTCCTTAGCGAGTAGCTCCATCGCGCCCACAAGAAAGTCCTCGGACAGGCCGATCGGGTAATCGGGAGCCGCTTTGTAACGCGCTCCCGCGGCCCACAGAACCAAGCCGTCGACGCGGTCGGGATGAGCTGCCGCGAAGAAGGCGGCGATGTTCCCACCCTCGGACCATCCGAGTAAGGCCGCGTGCTGCGAACCGGCCGCATCCATGACGGCCCTAACGTCATCGCCCCTCTCCTCCATCGTGGCCGCGCCGACATTGCGATCAGACAGCCCGCTTCCCCGTTTGTCGAAAAGGATTACCCGGAAGTTGCGCGTCAACCGGCGCATGAAGGTCTCGAAGGAAGGGTGTTCCCAGGCGACCTCGATATTGAAAATCCACCCCGGGACCAAGACCAGGTCCCGCGGCCCCTCACCGACGATCTGATAGGCGATATTCACACCGTCGGCGGCGCTCGTATAGCGTGTATCGGGCTGCATGGGTCGATTCTCCCCTTTGAGTCACGCTCAGGCCACCGCCCCGCCCGGAGAGGTGGACCGCCCCGGGAACCAAAAGCCCTTTAGGGGTGTCTCCTTATTAGTGGACTAGAAGGGGAGGCCCCTCTTGAAAAAAGGCTGCGCGGCTCTGGGATCAGTCATCCTGACGATGTTGCTTGGATGCGGCACACCACCGCCCCCGGCCCCCGTGGCCGAGCCCGAAATTATGTTTCTTCGTTCCCCCCTTGGTGTAGCCGTCGTCGAAACCGGTGCGACCGAGGCCGCCTTTCGGGGCTCCGCGGCCGTTCCCACTCGGGACTGGTCGACGATTGTGAGCACCGACAATGTGAAAGGAGGGAGTACCCGCGTGTCGGCCCTAGACCCCTCGACCGGCACCGCTCGCTGGTCACAGGTCGTTCCTGGTGGCCTCAGTGTGAAGATCGCTTCGGAAGACGGTGGCGTCGCCGTGCTGGGACCAACCTCGGAACGCCATCACCTGAGAGGCCGTTCCGAGACCGAGCTGACGATCGTTCGCACGGGACAGGCGGACGAACAATCCCTGACCCTAAAAGGCAATTACGAACCGGAAGCCTTCTCGACCGACGGTCGAAACCTGTTCGTCATCAGGTATCTCCCTTCGCAGAATCCGACGAAATATCAGGTGCGGAGGTTGGATCTGACCGACGGGCGGGTGAAGAGCGTCTACACGCCCGATCAGCACCTGCAACGAGCAATGGGTGGCACGGCACGCATCCAAGTTGGCAGCCCGGATGGGACGCGTCTCTACACGCTTTACACGGTTGGCCGAGGTTCGGACCGCTACGCCTTCATACATGTGTTAGATCTCGACCAGCTGTGGGCGCACTGCATCGATCTTCCAAAGGAATTCGCTCGCTCCGCCGAGTTCGCAACGGCTCTCTCGGTGTCACCCGATGGAACGAAACTCCATGTCGGCAACGGGGCGGCCCAAGCCGTTGCCGAAATCGACACGCAGGAACTCGCGGTGACCCGGTCGGAATCCGTAAGCCTGAGCGCGGGAAGGCAGGCCTCTGCCGCGAGCTCCGAATCGAGCTTCTATTTCGCCAACGGAAACGAGGTGACGGCCGTTGATACCGCCGCCCTCCAAAAGGAGAACTCGTGGGACATGCTTCGTAGGATCACCGGCCTCCAGGTGACCGGCGGCGCCAAGAGGCTATTGGTCGGGCTCCGAGACAAAGTGGTCGCGGTTGACCTAAGCACGGGTGAAATCGCCGAGACGATCGATCCTCCGGGGGTGAAGCGTATCTACCAGTTCGGGCCGACGATGTCACCGGTCGAGGACACCCTGTCCGACCGCAGGGTTCTGAAGTGCGCCTGCTAGGCGGCTCGATCCGGACTTGAAGAAATGGGCGTCAAGCGGGGCTCAGGTCGAGGTCACGAGCGACTCTAGGTGGGCCACAACTTGCGCGGGTGAGGGCATGCCCTCTATCTCCTCTTTCACTGCAACCGCCGTCTCTCGGAAGCCCTTGTCGTTTAACAAGGTAGTCACCGCCTCGGAAATGTCCGCGGCGCTTGCAGCGCGCGGGTCGAGAGCAATACTTGCGCCACGCCTTCGGAGAGCATCTGCCGTGTAGGGACGATCGGCCCCCTCGGCCAGTGTCAACGCCGGCAGCCCTTGCGACAGGGTTCCCAACATCGTTCCCGCCCCACCATGGTGAACGACTAGGTCCGCGCGTCGCAGAACCTCCGCTTGATTAACGAAGCCGGCAATCCGCAGGCGATCGCTCTTTATCGGGAAGTCATCAGGAGTCGCGTCGACTCCCGCAAGCACGAGTGCGTCGCAGTCCACATCCGCCAGCGCCTCGATCACCTTGGACAAGAGCTCTTTTCCCCAGAACACCGTGCCGAGCGAAACAAAGACAAAGGGACCCTGAATGTGGTCTATCCACGGAGGAACCTCGGCTCCTGCATCGCCCCAGGTGAGAGGCCGAAGCAACCAATGCCGCTCGGCTCTTTTGGCCGCCTCTTGCGACTGCATCGAAGGGGGCCATATATCGATAAACGCGTGTCCGACCGTAGGGTCGACGACCTCGTCCGTCCCGGACGCGTCCCACAGAGTCTGAGTGCGTTCTCGTATCCCATCGAGGAAGGCGTCCACCCACAGACTCAGCGAATGGCAGGCGACGGGAAGATCTGCCGCCGCCGCCGCGACCCCGGCCCCCACATCGGTAGCTTCGTAGACGACGACGTCAGGTTTGACTTCTGAGATCACAACAGTCATATCCTCAAGCGACGACTTCCCCAGAATGTCCACGAACATCTTCGCTCCGAACAGCGGATTTTCCGGATTCAGAAGCTCCGGGAACTGAGCGGCGGCACGCTGGAACCCCCACTCGATCGCCTTGCCCACCTTGCGCGTCTCGAAACCCCAATCCCGCAGGCGAGGAAGAAAGTCATCGCCCGAAGCAAAGATCACCTCGTGGCCGGCATCGCGCGCGGCCGCGGCCAGCGGAGCGATGGCAAAGACGTGGCCAAAGGCCGGACGAGATGAAAAGACCATCCTCATAGCGATGGGATATCACGTCTACGTGGCGCGCATATGCACGGGTCGTGAAGCTACAGGCGGCGGCTTTGGAGAGCCGACTAGCTCTTGTCGGCCCCGTTCACCTGACCTTCCCAGACCTCTACATAACGATGGGCGATCTCACGCAGCTTCACGTTCGTATTCTGTGAGAGATGAATAAGCTTCTGAAACGCCTCTTCGGACGTAAGACCTTCCTGGCCCATCAACAAACCCGTAGCCTGGCCGATCATCGTGCGCGTTTCGAGTCCTTCTTTTAACTGTTCGAGCTCCGCGCCCTTCTGAGCAAACGCCTTCGCATTGGATAGCGTGACGGCGGCCTGAGCTGCGAAAAGCATCCCCTCCTCACGCTGGCCCGGTCGAAGGGCATCTCGTTCCTTCGAATAGAAGTTGAGGGCACCCACTCTCTGGTCTTTCACCTTAAGAGGGAACGAGACCACCGAATAGACGTCGTTCTCGGCGGCGACCTCACGGAATTGACGCCAGGTGGGCTTGTCGGACTGGCCGTCGAAATAGTTGACTTCAGCACTGTGCATCGCATCGACACAGGGGCCCGACTTACTGTCGTACTGATATTGATCTATCGCATCAACGCTTGGGTCCGTACGACCGAACGTTGCCACCTTGTCACCTTCAACGAGCGTCGTACCGGCGGCATCCCACCCCTCCAAGGCGCTCACTCCGAGCCTGCCTATATGGCCCAATACGGAATCCAGGGTTTCATCGGAAAGGTGAAGGTATGCAAGGGAGCCAATTGATCCTTCGACTCGACCGGTGGGTCGCTTCTGCTCGTCCAAATCGTCCTCGACTCAATTAGGCGAAAGCCCCAGAGTCGGGCTCGAGTTCAGGAACGCGAGACCCCTAAGCGGTCGCTTGACTAGGTACTGAGGGTATCACGCGCCCGCGGCCGTACTCCCCCGAACCAAGTCATCTAGAACGACTTATCCCGGGAGAGAAACCTTCCAGATCCCCCGGCCGAAGCTCCCCGCGTAAAGCGAATCGTTGGTCCTGATGTAGTGGACGGCGTTAATCGGTGCCAACGGAAGACCTCGACCGACCTTCTTCCAGTCGATCGTCCTTCCCGTTCTGGTCACAAAGATGCCTACGTCCGTGGCCACGTACAACTTCTTGCGGACCTTCTCAGCATCGTTGACGGGGGCATTCGGAAGACCGCCGCCGATCATGGACCAGGACTTGCCGCCGTCTCGGGACATTGCGACATAGGACCTGCCATCCCCTTCACGATATCCCGAAAAGGTGACAAAGACTTTGTTGTGATTGTTCTGACCGACCACGACGTCAGTGATCCACTTTTTAGGCAGCTTGTCGTGCTCGATCTTGTTCCACGTTCCTCCGCCATCCGTGGTCTTCCAGAGCCGAGCATTGTCGGTTCCCGCGTAAATAAGGTTCTTCTTGGCGTCGGTCAACCCGATGGCCTGGACGGTTCCGTAATGACCGGCGTAAAGCGGGTTTGTCTCACGGCCGACGTCGCCTTCACCCAGGTCCGGACTGATGCGTTCCCACGTCTGGCCCCGGTCCTCGGAACGGTGAACACTATCGCCAGCCCAGTACACAATCTTGCCGCTCCGGGGCTTGAACACGATCGGGGTGAGCCACCCGAAGCGAACCGAAGTCTGAATCATGTCCTCCATCGTGTTGCCACCGTTGTCCGAACGAAGACACGCGCCGTACTGTGAGCAGGCAAAGACGTTTTCTTTATCCCTGGGGTTGATCACGTTCTCTACCCCATCGCCCCCGTTATAACGGTTCCAATCCTGTGTTCCCCACGAGCGCACGGACCCCTGATCTTGAAGACCACCGTTGATGCGACTCGGGTCCTGCGGGCTGATGTTTATACGGAAGAACTGCGACCACGGCATCGATTCGCCGAGCAACCAGCCGCTGGGCGAGCCGTTGTCCTCGGAGCGATACACGCCGCCGTCGTTGGCGTTGTAGACGCGGTTCTTCTTGGTGGGGGCCCAGGCCATGGCGTGGTGGTCGACGTGCGGAGCCGTGTGCACGGCGGGGAAGGTCAGGCCCCCGTCGGACGACTCGTAGAGCTGCAGTCCCGTCAGATAGACGTGGTCGGCATCCTTTGGGTCCACGTAGATGCGACCGAACCACCAGCCGTAAACACTTTGCGATCCGGCGAGGTTGGCTTGAGCTTGGGGGGGGGCTGCCCACAAGTTGCCGTTATCCTTCGAGACGAACCAGTGAGCAAAGGATCCCTCGTTGTTGTTCGCGTAGACCGCGTACGCATTGTCGGTCTGCTTATCGTGGTCGAAGGCCACACCGATCCGCCCGCCGTTTACGTCGGTTGCAACAGGAAGACCGTTGGCCGGACCTAGCTCGGTGAAATCCTTTCCGCCGTTCGTCGACCGCCAGATTCCCGACCCAGGCCCCGTGTAGCGGCGGTAGTCGGGGAAGCGGAGGTGGTCCCACATCCCAACCAAGATGTTCTTCGGGTTGTGTGGATCGATCGCCACATCTACCGCCCCGGTGGTTTGGTTCTCCGGTTTGAGAATGCGGTCCCACGACTTGCCGCCGTTCTTGGTCTCGTAGAGACCGCGGGTCCCGCCCTCTACAAAGAGATTTCCTGTGGCCGCCACGAGAACGTGCTTCGGATCCGTCGGGTCGACGGCGATCCTGCCGATCCTGACCGAGTCCTTCAAGCCGATGTTCTTCCACGTCTTGCCGCGGTCGGTCGATTTGTATACGCCGTTGCCGGCGTAGGTGAGGCTTCCACCGCCGGGGTTTGCCTCGCCGGTTCCTAGATAGAGCGTCCCGTTCTTAGCCATGGCGAGGGCACCCATCGACTGCACCCGACTCTTCTTCCAGATCGATTGGAAGGTCTTGCCGGCGTCGGTGCTCTTCCACATTCCGCCCGATGCCGACGCCACATACACGACGCCTTCGCGATCAACATCGGTCACCATGTCCGCTACGCGAGCTCCGATGTTCGAGGGGCCGACGTACCGCCAGCGGGCTTTGCCCAGCTTTGGGGAGACCGATGCCGTCCGCGTACCGAGGGCGCGCGATTGCCTGGCGGCGGCGCGCATCATCTCGATACTGGGGACGCTTCCCGCCTGGAGTCGCTGGTGAATGAAGAAGTCCTCGGGGGCCTTTTGCTCGTTAATGGCCTCCTCCTGGTAGTGCTCCATCAGAAGTTGGTCGTACGACTTCGAGAAGAGACCGGAGCGGCGCGGCGAGAAGTTGGACTGTGTCTGGAATGGGCCTGCGGCCAGAGCGAGAATCAGGACGAGCGGAGCGATGCGGAAGTAACGTTTCATCGTGAGCCTCCCCGGCGCCGGCTTCCGCCGGGCGCGCCTAGCGACACCATTCGGGACATATCTAGATAATTCGCCCAAGCCCGGCCGCCTCCTGCCCCTCTCGGGGAGGAGGGCCGACGAAGTTTGAATCCTTGAGGATGGGGCTTGACGGTGCGTAAATAGGGCGATGGATCCCTTTTCTTACCTGCCGAGGCCCTGATGGGGGCGAAAGCGGAGTGCGTCTGCTGGTACCGGGGCCGTAGCGGCCGGGGCGTCGCGGGCCTCGAGACCGACGACCTCATCTTCCGCGGCGACCTCAACCTGGCGATCCCCTTCCGTTCGGTGATCTCGGCCACGGCCTCCAAGGGCAACCTGACGCTGGTCTTTAACGGGGGCGAGGCGACATTCGAGCTCGGCGACAAGGCCTCGAAATGGGCTTCGAAGATCCTCGATCCCCCCTCCCTCATGAAAAAGCTCGGCGTAAAAGCCGGCTCGGCAGTGGGCTTTTCAGGGGCACGCCATGACTCTTTCGAAAGGGATCTGAAGCGAATAACCCGCGACGTTGCCGAGGGCCGCATGAAAAAGGGCAGGAATCTGATCTTTTTCGGGGCGGAGAAGAAATCGGACCTGAACAGACTCAAGGGGCTGAAGGGCTATCTCGAGCAGGATGGAGCGATCTGGGTGCTTCGTCCCAAGGGAGTTCCCCACATCACGGAAAGCGATGTGATGAAGGGGGGCAAGAAGGCCGGGCTCGTAGACGTGAAGGTGACCCGTTTTTCCGACACACACACGGCAGAGAAGTTCGTGATCCCATCCCCGCAACGGACCGTTTCGAAGGCGAGCAGCAATGGGACCAAGAAAGCCAGGGCCACCAACAGTCCTAAGTCGACGGCGTCGAGTAGGTCGGGAGCGACAAAAGCCAAGCGGGCCGCGGCTCCATCGACGAAGACGAAAAGGAAAGCACCGACTCGCAAGAAACCTACGCGCAAGAAACCGACCAGGTCGAAGAGCGCGGGCAAGAGACCGACCGCCAAGAAAACGACTACAAGAAAGAAACCGACCAGGGCGAAAACAGCCGTCCGGAAGAGACCCGCTGCGAAAAAGACCGCCGCGCGCAAGACAAAGCCGAGCCGCAAGAAAACCGTTTCCAGGCGTAGGGCGTCCGCCACAAAGAGATAGCGCCGCGCTTAGGTCGAACGCTCACCGATTCTGTTTCGCAGGACTCCGATTTTCTCTATCTCGAGCTCGACAACGTCACCCGGCTGCAGCTTGCGGCCGAGGTCGAGTCCGCAACAACCCCCCGGAGTTCCGGAACCGTATATGTCGACAGGATAGATATTTTCGCTTCGCGAGACGTGCGCGATCATGTCCGACCAACTCCAGTGCAGAGCCCCCGAACGACCGTGTCCCCACTCCTCGCCGTTAACGCGGCAGATCATCTCCAGATCGGGATGGGCTCCGATCTCATCGGCCGTGACGATGCAGGGGCCGAGGGAATTGCAGAAGTCTTTCCCCTTCGCCGGTCCGAGCCACGCGCTGACCTCTTTCATCTGCACGTCGCGAGCCGAGAAGTCGTTGAACACGGTGAATCCGAAAATGTGATCCGGAGCATCCTCGGTCGATACATCTCGACCGCGAGTGCCGACGATCATCGCCAGCTCTAACTCGAAGTCGAGGTAGTCGGTGTAAGTGGGCCACGGGCACTCGTCCTCGGGCCCGTTGATGGATCGGTGGTTGCCTTTGTAATAGATGGGGGCCTCGTACCAGTACTCGGGGACGGCCGTTCCTCGTCTCTCGGCTCCCCGCTTTACGTGGTCCTCGAAGGCGAGGAAATCCCGTATCGACTCGACTCGATCTAGCGGGCACAACCAGCGGACGTCTTGTTCGTTTACGAGGAGATCGGGATCGCCGGTCTGCGATGCCGCGATCTCGTTCGCCCGGCGCCACGTGTCCGGCCCTCCCTCGATCAAGCGTGCGACCGAGAGCAACCACGAATTCTCCTCGGGATCGCCTATGTCTACCCCCGCGAGCTGCGCGGCGCCCAACAGGTCAACAAGGCCCTTGCCGGCCGCTGCGATCGCCACGCGCGGTTGCACACCACCGTCGGAGGACCGATAGCGATAAACCCTCACGAGGCCCCGACCCCCCCGAGACGTCGAGTGGTCACCGACACGTCACATCGACGCGCATACGACCACTCGGCGGGAGAGGTGATGAGTTAGGCGTCGTCGAGGAGCCCCATGCCGCGAGCCCACGACGTCTCGTACTCGGTGAGCACCACGGCCTGACCCTCCGGCGAGATGTTGAGAGGTTTGTGTGTCTCTACCATCACCGCGGCTTCGTCGGTGCGCTCCTTTGTTTTCGCAGCTTCAATCGCGGCGGGCTGGGGACCGTGGTGAACACCTTGGGGGTGCAGGGTCATGTAACCGCGGTCGATGCCGGCCCTGCTGAAGTAATCACCCGAGTGATAGAAGAGCACCTCATCCGCGTCGATGTTGGCGTGATAGAAGGGGACCTTCAGTACCGCGGGGTCCTCCTCGAGCGGGCGGGGTACGAACGAGCAGATCACGAATCCCTCGTTGGCGAAAGTCGCGTGCGCCGACGGGGGCATGTGATAGCTCGGCGAATAGACCGGGCGGTGGTCGAGGATGTTGAGCTTCACCGGGCTCAAGTCCCCTTGCCATCCGACAACGTCGAGCGGATGCCACTTGAACCACAAAGAGGTGAACTCGTTGTCGCGTTTAACGCGCACCTCGAAATCGCCGGCCTCGTCGTGCGGGTCGGGATCGGGCACCTCGAGCACGCCCGGATCGAAGATCGCATGTCGACCCATGAGGCCCCGATCGGGGATGTGGAACTCACCGGTTCCCTCGATCACAAAGAAGAAGTTGTCCTCCGTCTTCGGCACGACCCGATGCGTGGTGCCCTTGGGCACGATCACGTAGTCCCCCTCTTTGTAGGTAAGGGGGCCGTAGTCCGTCTCGATAGTTCCCTGTCCGCGGTGAACGAAGTAACAGACGTCGCCGTCGGCATCCCGCAAGAAGTGACGCATCGGTTCCTGTCGGCGGCTGACGTATAGCCTGACATCGTCGTTGCCGGCGACGAGCTGCCAGAAGCCGTCCTCGTTCATTTGGTCGTCCGGCTTCATCTCGTTCAGATCGAAAGCGCGCGGGCGAAGCGGACCGTCGATCCTCGTCCATGCCGTCGGAGGGTGGGTGCGATACAGGTGGGAGGCGCGACCGAAGAAGGTCTCGCGCCCATGCTCCTCTTCGAAAGTACCTTGGGGCAGGTTTACGTGGGCCTGCCGCGTGACCTTCCCCTTGCTGTGGACGGTATCCACTAGAGGTTCCCCCTCGCGGCCTGCTCGCGCTCGATGGCCTCGAACAGCGCTTTGAAGTTGCCGGCACCGAACCCACGAGAGCCATGGCGTTCGATTACCTCGAAAAAGATCGTAGGCCGGTCCTGCACGGGCTTGGTGAAGATCTGCAGCAGGTAACCCTCCTCGTCTTTGTCGACGAGTATCCCGTTGCGTTGCAGGTCGTCGATCTGACCGGCAATCTCCGGAACGCGCTGTTTGGCGTCTTCGTAGTAGGTCCCGGGTACCTTCAAGAACTCGATGCCGGCGGCACTCATCGATTCCACGGTCGAGACAATGTTCTCGCTGGCCATGGCGATGTGCTGCACCCCTGGTGTCCCGTAGTACTCGAGGTACTCCTCGATCTGTGACTTGCGTTTGCCCTCCGCCGGCTCGTTGATCGGCAGCTTGATCTTGCCCTCGCCATCCCACACGACCTTCGACATAAGGGCCGAGTAATCGGTGGAGATCTCCTCGTCGGAGAAGTGACGAAGCTCGGTGAAGCCCATGATCTTCTCGTAGAACGTCACCCACTCGTTCATGGCGCCCAGCTCGACATTTCCGACGACGTGATCGATGTACTTGATGCCGAACCCGTTTGTCGACTCGTGCTCGAGCGGCTGGAAGCCGGGGAAGAAGACACCCGAGTAATCCCGCCTGCTCACCAACGAGTGAATGGTTTCGCCGTAGGTGGCGATGGCCGCCTTGACGATCTTCCCGTGCTCGTCCTCTAAGACCTCGGGCTCCTGGACGCCTTTCGCGCCCCGTTCGAGAGCAACGCGGTAAGCCTCCTCCGCGTCGGGAACGCGAAACGCCACATCGTGTACCCCGTCGCCATGAGCTTTCACGTGGTCCGAGATGTCCGAGTCCGACCCGAGGGTCCCCGTGAAGACAAAGCGGATGTCGCCCTGCTGCACGAGCCAAGAGACCCGGTCGCGACTCCCCGTCTCGAGCCCCAGATAGGCGACCGGCGTAAAGCCGAGAGC